>NZ_JBHULV010000029.1:0-126866 GCF_042684645.1 Pedobacter alpinus | reverse complement strand
GTTTCGCAACTCAAAATTAGAATTATACAGGCCTTTTTTGTATATTATTTGTTCGGACAGTTATGATCCTATTATTAATATCTATAAATTTTATCTAAGAAAAATCTCATAGTTTATTTTCTTCTTTTTTATCAATGTACAAACGCTGAATAAGTACAATTAAAACAACCGTTAATGGCATGGAAAGTATCAAGCCCCAACTTCCAGTAAGTGAACCTAAAATAAGTTGTGAAGCTATAATTAATGCTGGCGAAATATTCACCATTTTTTTCTGAATCAGCGTTGTAATAAAATTACTCTCTATAAATTGAATTAGCATATACAACCCAACCACCCATAAAGCAGTTTGTGGAGACTGCATTAATGCCACTAAAACAGCAGGAATTAAAGCGAGGATTGGTCCAAAATTTGGTATAAAACTTAGTAAACCAGCCAGCAAAGCCAACACCAACCATAAAGGCATACCCATAATAGCTAAACCTATGGCTGTTAAAACAAAAACCACAAACATAGAAAGCATTGTTCCTTTAATCCAATTTCTTAATTGCTGCCCTAACGCTTGGAAAATTGTTTTTGCTTTATTTTTACCTTTTTCGGGTATAAGAGAAACAAAACCGCTAATGTAAGTATCTGGAGCTACTGTAATAAAAATTCCGATAAATAATATGACATATATATCGCCAAATACACCAAATGTTGAACTAAAAAATTTACCCGCAAAATCTTTCATCTTTTGGGCAGATTCATCAGAAGTGACCTCTTTTATTAGCTTATCTCCTACGGAACTTCCTTCAAGTTGTCTTTGAGCATTGCTGATAGTTTTAGGAATTGTCTCTGTCAATTCTTCTAGTTGCGTATTAATTTGCGCACCAACCAGCCAAAAGAAACCAACAATTAACAATAAGCTCCCTAAAATAGAAATCGAAACACAAACCTTTTTATTCCATTTACTTTTTCGGTGAATCAAACTACTTAATCCTGTAAAAAAAACAGCTATTAATATGCCTGCAAATATTAATAAGAAAACATTAAAAGTAGCCTCAAGAACGAGAAGTAAAATTAAACTAAGGGCCACAATTCCTACAGTAGCCCAAACTTTATTGGTATATATTCTTAATTCATTATTTGGTTCATTTTCTTTCATAATGTATTTTTAAATCCTAAATCGTATAATTTTAGTACAATAACAGGTCCATTGTTGTATTTATATACTAAAAACTGAATTCTTTTCATAAACTGAAAGAACTATTTAGGCACATAGCAAATAAATTACATGTAAAACCAATAAATACGCCCTTTATTTTGAAATAATTTTTAAGTTTGATTTGGTTCTGTTTTTTAATTAGTAGAAATGCAAAAAAGTATATTCAGAAAAAAATCAATCAATAAAATATTACAAGATAGTAAAGATGGTTATGGCGATGGAGAACATGCTTCTTTAAATAAAGTTTTAACCGTAAAAGATTTAACTTTTATGGGTATAGCTGCCGTTGTTGGTGCCGGAATTTTCTCTACCATAGGCGAAGCTTCATTTAACGGAGGTCCGGGAGTTAGTATTTTATTTATTTTAACAGCCATTACTTGTGGTTTTTCGGCATTATGCTATGCAGAATTTGCATCACGTATACCCGTTTCTGGTAGTGCTTACACTTATGCTTATGCTTCCTTTGGCGAATTAATAGCATGGATTATTGGTTGGGATTTATTAATGGAATATGCCATAGGTAATATTGCAGTTGCTATTTCTTGGAGCGGTTATTTTGTAAACCTTTTGAAGGGATTTAGTATCGAGATTCCCGCTTACTTGACACTTGATTATTTTAGTGCTTTTAAAGCAAGCGAAGAAGTTTTAGCTAATGGAGGTTCTTTAGAAGGATTGAGTGAAAGTGTAAAAAATGCAGCTTCTGCTTGGGCAACCGCCCCAACAATTGGCGGATTAAGGTTAATTGCTGATTTCCCTGCTTTAATTATAGTTTTTTTAATTACCGCTTTGGTTTATATTGGAATAAAAGAGACCAAAAGAGCCACCAATGCCATGGTTATTTTAAAAATTGTGGTGGTTTTGGCCGTTATAGTCATTGGTTTCTTTTATGTTACGCCAGCAAATTGGCACCCGTTTTTACCAAACGGTTTTTCGGGAATGATGAAAGGCGTATCGGGAGTTTTCTTTGCTTACATAGGTTTTGATGCCATCTCTACAACTGCTGAAGAATGCGAGAATCCTCAAAGAGATTTACCCCGAGGAATGATTTACTCTTTAGTAATATGCACCGTATTGTATATTTTAGTAGCATTAGTTTTAACTGGTATGGTTAATTATAGCGAGTTACAAGTTGCCGATCCTTTAGCTTTTGTTTTTGAAAGAGTAGGATTAAATAATATTAGTTACGTAATTTCTATAAGTGCTGTAATTGCAACTGCCAGTGTTTTATTGATTTTTCAGATGGGCCAACCGCGTATTTGGATGAGCATGAGCCGCGACGGTTTATTACCAAAAGCTTTCTCCAGAATTCATCCAAAATTTAAAACACCATCTTTTGCAACAATTGTTACTGGTTTTGTGGTAGCCATTCCGGCTTTATTTATGAACTTAACCGAGGTTACAGATTTAACCAGTATTGGGACTTTATTTGCTTTTGTTTTAGTTTGTAGTGGAGTATTGCTATTGCCACCAGATGAGAAAATTAACGATGGTAAAAAACGCTTTAGAATGCCATATATAAATGGCAAGTTTATAGTGCCTATTTTATTGATTATTGGTTTAGTTTTTTTCTACAAGGATTTAATAAATGTATTAGATTTTAGTTTAGGGTGGGATATTATAAAAGAAAGACTGCCGCTATACTTATTTTTGATATTGGCTTTTTATATTTCTGTACTCTCTTTCAAAAAAAATCTTTCGTTAATACCTGTATTAGGTTTATTAAGTTGTTCTTATTTGATGACTGAGTTGGGTTATACCAATTGGTTAAGATTTTTGCTTTGGTTAGCATTAGGACTGGTCATATATTTTGGTTATAGCTATAAGAATAGCAAGTTGAATAAAGCTTAAAAACTATTGATATTTTATAAAGGCTTTCCGTAAAGAAGGCCTTTGTTGTTTTTATAAGTTTTGCTTTTATTAGGGAGTTTGGAAACTCCAATATATGGTTTAATCCGAAGAGACGCTCCGCTTAACTCTCCAGACAGTTGATCAGAAGTGAAGTCGCACCT
This sequence comes from Pedobacter alpinus, assembly GCF_042684645.1. Taxonomy (NCBI): domain Bacteria; kingdom Pseudomonadati; phylum Bacteroidota; class Sphingobacteriia; order Sphingobacteriales; family Sphingobacteriaceae; genus Pedobacter; species Pedobacter alpinus. The sequence continues at coordinate 123,653 of NZ_JBHULV010000029.1, read as the reverse complement.
CATTTTCTTCAAAATAAATAACAATCAAAACGAAATTGAAATTATTAGAGTTTTACATCAAATGATGGATTTTGAGAATCAACTTTAGATAGTAAAAATCCAGTCTCACATACGAAAATTTAAACCTGACTGCTCTTTAAAAATCAATTTACATTAAGCTTAACAACCCCCATTTTATCCAACAAACATATCATCCGATAGCCAAAATCTACCTCGTACCATTTAATAGCATAGTTGGCTCTTCCTGGAAATTGGTGGTGGTTATTATGGTAACCTTCGCCCCAAAACAAAATATCGAGACGTAAAATATTTTTTGAAGTATTTTTAGATTCAAAATTTGTATAACCAAATTTATGAGCCCACCAGTTAATAGCTAAACCATGTACAGCACCTAATGCAAATGTAATAGGTAAAAAACAACCACATCCACCATTCTGTAACTACTAAAAAATAAATACCTACATAAACAGCTCCCCAAACAACTCTAGCAATCCAGTTGTGGGCAAATTTATCGAAAGAAACCCAATCAGGAAGATTTTTATGATATGCTTTGTCAACAACAGTATGCCCTTGATAAATATCATTATAGCTATTACGGGTCATTAATAAAAGCGTACCAATATTTTTACTATAACTTGGAGAGTGCGGATCTTCTGGAGTATCTGTATGTGCATGATGCAAACGATGTAATAAGCCGTAAGCTTTAGCACTGATATATGATGAACCTTGTGTTAAAAAGCAACCGATAAAGAAAAACTTTTCCCAACCTTTTGACATAGTAAACTGACTATGAGCTGCGTAACGATGATGAAATACTGATTGAAAGAATAATGATGAATACCAATGTATTACAAAGAAAATAAAGAATGACATTTAGAGAATTTAGTACCTGTGTAAGGTATGCTAATTAATTAGCATTAAATGTTTTTTTAGATTATCATTTAGGTTCTTAAGGTAAGAAGCTAGAAATCGATTGATTATTAGGGCTTAAACATTATTAAACTCTTTTTTTTTAACACAAAACTTAACTCCTACAGCATTTTTACTCATAAAAAAAGCTTATCAAAAAAATCTGATAAGCCTTTCCTAAATTAAAAATAAATAATTAATTACTTGTCCAAACGTTATTGCTCGAATTTGAATCTAACAAAACCTTATCAGGGTCAAAAGTGATAGATTTTATATTTTCTGTAGAAGGATATAAGAATGTCCAACTGGTGTTTCTAGCCCAAATTTCTACTGGTAATTTTATCGTTTCTTTTTTACCACTTGTTGTTTCTATTTGTAAAATAATTGGCAATGGCATTTTCTCTAAAGATGATAGCGTAATTAAAGCTCCATTTTTAGCGTCATCTTTAACGTATTTAACACCATCAACTGCTATGTCTGCTTTCCAATTGTTAACAAACCATCCTCTCCAAAACCATGATAAATCTTCGCCCGCTACATTCTCCATCGTTCTAAAAAAATCTGCTGGAGTTGGGTGTTTATAGGTCCAACGGTCTATGTAAGTTTTAAATGCTAAATCAAAACGCACTTCTCCTAAAACTTGCTCTCTCAAAAATGTTAAACCCACAGATGGTTTAAAATAACACAACGTCCCAATATGCGATTCTTTCATATTATCTGGACTGCTTATTACAGGCTCTAATAATGGGTTTGTTAAAAACCTCGCCATTCTGTGCATATCTGTTTTTTGTTTCGATTTATACTCTCCATTATTAAAAACATCATTTGTTAAGGTATTTATAAAAGTATTAAAACCCTCATCCATCCAAGCGTGTAACCTTTCATTAGAGCCTACCAACATAGGAAACCAATTGTGTCCAAACTCATGGTCTGTTACACCCCATAAACTGGCTTTTTTTGATTCCCAACTACAAAACACAATTCCCGGGTATTCCATTCCACCTTCATTACCGGCAACATTTGTTGCTGCTGGATAAGTATATTCTGACCATTTATTAGAATTAAGCTCTATTGAACTTTTCACATATTCTGTAGAACGAGACCATGCTACGTCTCCAGAACTTTCTACTGGGTAAGCAGAAATTGCTAAAGATTTTTTGCCACTTGGCAAGTTAATCTTAGCGGCATCAATTATAAAAGCTGGTGAAGATGCCCAAGCTACATCTCTGCTATTTTGCATTTTAAAATGCCAAGTTAAATTTGCTTTACCCGCTGGGCGAGAATTTGCATCCTTAACCTCGTTTGCGTTACGAATTAAAACAGTTGCATCACTTTTTTGAGCTGCTTCCCATCTTTTTACTTGTTCTGCTGTGTAAACTTCTTTTGGGTTTAACAATTCGCCAGAACTTACAACTATATGATTTGCGGGTGCTGTAATTTTAATATCAAAATCTCCGTACTCTAAATAAAACTCACTTGGACCAGTGTAAGGTGTTATATTCCAACCTGTAACATCGTCATAAACACTCATACGAGGGTACCATTGTGCTATGGTAAATATTTTACCGTTTTTAGTTTCTAAAACACCTGTTCTATCCGATCCATATTCTGGAGAGATAAAAGAAAAATCTATTTTTAGTTTTAATGATGCACCATTAGCTTTTAAATTCTCTGGCAAAAAAATCTGAATACGCGTATCAGTAATCAAATATTTTAAATTAACTGAGCTTGACTTACCATTTAAACTCAATAACTTAACTAAGCTCAATTTATGGCCACCATCAAACTTTTGACCACCGCTTCCATTACGGCTTCCACTTGGTGGGATAATCAGGTTTCCTCTTGCATCATCCTTAAACAAATTTTGATCTAAATTCATCCAAATAAACCCTAACTCATCCGGGCTGTTGTTGGTATAAGTTAAAATTTCTGTACCTGTAATTTTATGATCATCATTACTTAACTGGGCTGTTAACTCATAATCGGCTCTGTTTTGCCAGTATTGATGTCCGGGCATTCCACTTCCTGTACGATAGGTATTTCCGTTTTGGCTATAAAAATTAGGACCAAAAGCATCCTTATAATTGTAATTACTTTTTATAGTTTCAGACGATTTTTCTTGAGCAGAAATATTGAATGACCAAAATAAAGCTATAATGGTCAAAAATTTAATTTTGTACATATTTGAAATTTAGAAATATCTGTAAAGGTATTTATTTTAGAAAAAACGGAACAATTGCCATTTAATTGTTACTCAAAGTTACCGCTAAATGATGCTTTAGGTAAGTTGGGGTATATACGACTTTCGGCAGGTAGCTTAATATATTCGTTATAAGATTTAACAATGTAAGTTCTTAAATCTACATCGCTCATGCTACTAACTTGTGAATAGGTTGGGCGATAATATGACATAAAATCTTCTAATAACTGACCTCTAATTTTTGTTAGCTGTGTAACTAATGGCCTATTAAATTTTTGATCTATCAGTTTTTCATCAAGTTCTGTATCCATAAACTTCTGAAAAGCTCTTTTATCTTTTGATTGCTTGCTAAAAGCGTTTACTAAACTCACTTTACCATCTAAAGAAAGTACGTTTGTGGTAGCATAGGAATATGCTGATGAATAAGCAACTTTAACGTCTTCCGGTTTGTTAGTGGCTTTTGCACTTACTAAAACTTCATCTAAAACAATTAAGCTTGGCCGCATAAGCACTAGCTTAGGACGCATGTTTTCTAGAATCAAGGTATCACTCTCGTAACCGGGACAAGTAAAAACAATTAAATCGCCTAAATCTGCTTTTAAAGTAAAATCTCCTTTTTGCCCGCTATGGTCAACTTCTTTTTGAGTAAGGTTATTTACAAAAACAAGTTTTAATTTATTACGCGTATCTGCATCGTAGGCTGTACCAACAATAGTCATTTGAGCCTTTAATAAGAAAGGCAACAAAGTAAATAATATGATAAAAACCTTTTTCATGAGATTACAAAAATCTGCTATTATCCTTTAAATAGCAAACACTTAACATTTTTTAACTGAAATATTGCATTTTAAAGAAATAAGCCTTCATATTCTTTTTCGTCAAAACCAATTGTGTTTCCTTTATCAGATTCTATAACGGGTCTTTTGATGGCGCTGGTATTATCTAACATTAATTTTATTGCTGATTCTTGGTTCACAATTTCATTTTTTAGGGTTTCATCTAAATTACGATAGGTTAAACCCTTTTTGTTCAATACCTTTTCCCAACCAAATGCTGTGCTCCATTTTTGTAAATGTTGCTCATCAATTCCTGCTTTTTTATAATCATGAAAATCATAAGCTATATTATTTTCTTCAAAAAATGTTCTTGCTTTTTTTACTGAACCACAATTGGGGATGCCGTATATTGTTACTTTCATAAACGCTAATTTAATGGTTTTATAGAGGAATTTGAATAGTGGAAAGTCAAAATTGATAATTTTTATCAATTCCAAATTTCATTCATTTCTGTTAATATGATAGGCTTACCACCAGTAACAACAATGGTATGTTCATGCTGTGCCATAAAACCACCCTTGTTACCTACCATTGTCCAACCGTCTTGCAAAGTTTCTGCAATGGTAGATATTGTTGATATAAATGTTTCTATAGCTACAACAGAATTTTTCTTGAATCTGGTTATGTTGAAACGGTCTCTGTAGTTGGCTATTTCACTTGGCTCTTCGTGGAGACTTCTTCCTACGCCATGTCCAGTTAGGTTTTTAATGACTTTATAGCCTCTATTTTTAGCTTCTGTTTCCATTAAAAAACCAATATCTGAAATGCGTACTCCTCCTTTAATTTGGTAGATTGCCTTATGTAAAATTTCTTTGGAGGCTTCAATCAGTTTTTGGTGCTGGTTGACGTCATTCCCTATCACGAAAGAACCTCCGTTATCCGACCAGAAACCATCAAGTTCTGCTGAAACATCAATATTAATTAAATCACCTTCACTCAATATTCTTTTGTCTGAAGGAATTCCATGACAAAATTCGTTATTTAAACTGATGCAAGTGAAGCCTGGAAAACCATAAGTTAAAAACGGCGCAGATTTAGCACCCATATCTTTCAGAATTTCTCCTCCAAAATCATCCAAAGCTTTTGTGCTGATTCCTGGTTTTGCAAAAGCCCTCATTTCTTTCAAGGTATAAGCAACAGCTTCACTAGCCTTTTTCATTCCAAGTAATTCTGCCTCGTTTGTAATTGACATGTTTGTTTTTTAGTATGATTTTATAATTTTATTGAAAGTTCTAACTATCCACCAAAACTAAGTTTTACAATTTTTTAAAGTGTGGATATGCGAATTTCTTCAACGTCGTTTTCTACTTTTGAAATATAACCCCTATTAGTTCCACACTGATGTACCAGCTCTTATTTGACACTACAATTAAGTCGATTACTTATGATTTCTATTTATCGATCTCTATTTTTAAGATACATTTCCGGTGTAAATACCGCCAATTTACTATTTTGAAAATCTTTGATATTACGCGTCAATATTATTCTGATTGTTCCGTTATTTATGGCAGAAAAGTTTTGCAATGCGTCCTCAAAATCTTTAAAATTAGAATTAAGTGCATCAAGAACAATATTTTTATCCATTTCAAGAATATCAATTATAGAGATTAGCTGTTTTAATTTCTCTACAATAATTTCATGTTTAGAAACCCTTCTCAATAAATAATACACATTTGAAATTATTACTGGAGTTGCGTAACCTTTTATAGAATTATTTTCGCAAAGTGAAAATAATTCAGAAGCATGTTCAACAAATGGTTCTCTAGCAAAAAAGAAATCCATAATTACATCTGTATCAATTAAAACTTGATCCATTATAAATATTTTTCCTCTAAACGATTTCTCAATTCAGCTTTATAATCGAAATCTTTTGGTGCTTTAAATGAACCTTGTAAAGACATTACCACTGGTGATAACTTGATCAATTCTTTTTTTTCTTCTTTGATAAGCATTTTAAGGTAATTTTCTACTATATCTGATAAACTACGATTTTTCTGCTTTGCATACTCTTTTGCTTTTTGAATCAGTTCCTGTTCAATCGTAAGGGTTAGTTTAGTATTCATAATTTTAAGTTTCTAGAATATAAAAGTACAAATATCTTTTATGATACGTATAAAAAATATTATTTTGATACGTGTGTTCAATATTGTGTTTGAAGACATATAGCCATTGCTGAAAATTTAATCAATTCATTTTATAACCACTTTAGTAAGTACGTAAAAATAATTTCTATTAAATCTGACAAACCACAATTTTTCTGCTTCACATACTCTTTTCCTTTTTGAACGGGTTCCTATCTTTTGTTTTTCAGATTCCTTATCTTTTTTCTTAAATGTTAAAAAAACACTAATAATAAATACTATCGGATAAAGAAAACCTAAGAATTGCTTTCTAAATACAAAATTTTGAAAATCAAATTCTCTGAGCAATGCCATCCCTAAAATGAATGAAACAAGTGCAAAAAATATATTGAAGCCTATTTTATTTTTCACATCAATTGATGTCTGTTTAGTAAATCTATCATTGTTTAAATAAGAACTGGAAAAATCTAAAAAGTAATTTATAATAAAATAGATGCTTTTAGGTGATTTATCAGTTTTTGCTTGTCAGAAAATAGTTTAATTGCCCTAACTCAATATGCAATTCCCACCCAACCCTATTTATTAAAATTAGTCATTGTTAACTCAATACCAATGGTACAAAAAGCTTTAATCATATTAATAGATTTATCAATTAAAGCGGGTAATGCAGGTAATTCATCCTTATCAAAACCACTTAACACATAATCAACTTGGCGGCCTTTCGGGAAATTATCACTTACCCCAAAACGTAAACGGGCATATTCATTAGAACCTAATAAACCCTCTACACTTTTTAAACCATTATGCCCAGCGGCACTTCCCTTTGGCTTTATTTTAACAGACCCAAAAGGGATGGCTAAATCATCAACTACAATTAATACATTTTCAATCGGAATTTTCAACTCTTGCATCCAATGCTTAACGGCCTTACCACTTAAATTCATAAAAGTGGTGGGCTTTAATAAGCAAAGTGTACGTCCTTTATAATTTACTTCTGTATAATAAGCTAAACGCATATTTGTAAACTTTGCGCCTTCTTCTTTTACCAGTTGGTCTAACACCATAAAACCAATATTATGGCGGTTATCAGCATATTCTGGACCTATATTTCCTAATCCAACTATTAAATATTTCATCTTTTTCTTAAGGCTGATTTTAAAAAGGCATTCTCGCTAAAGGAGAAACATCCTGCCCAACAAAATCTTTTTCTAAAAACTTATAATAGCCTGCAATAGCTATCATGGCAGCATTATCTGTACAGTATTCAAATTTTGGGATAAAAACATTCCACCCGTGAGATTCTCTCATGGCTAACAATGTTTCTCTTAAACCAGAATTTGCCGATACGCCACCAGCAATTGCAATGTCTTTAATTTGATACTGTGTTGCTGCTTTTTTTAATTTATTCAATAAAATAGAAACTATTCTACTTTGTACAGATGCGCAAACATCATTTATGTTTTCTTGTAAAAAGTTAGGGTTTTCTTTTACATGATCTCTCACAAAATAAAGAATAGCCGTTTTTAATCCGCTAAAGCTAAAATTCAAACCTTGTATCTGTGGCTCCGGGAATTTATACTTATCGGGGTTACCTAATTTGGCGTTTTTATCTATTAAAGGACCGCCTGGGTAGGGTAAATCTAAAATTTTTGCTGTTTTATCAAAAGCCTCGCCAGCGGCATCATCTAATGTTTCGCCAACTATTTCCATATCAAAATAGTTTTTAACCAAAACAATTTGCGTATGCCCACCAGATACCGTTAAACATAAAAAAGGAAAAGTTGGTTTAGGTTCATCAATAAAATGTGCTAAAATATGCGCTTGCATATGGTTAACTTCAATTAACGGAATGCTATTTGCTAATGCAAACGCTTTAGAAAAGCATGTACCAACTAACAAAGAACCTAATAACCCTGGGCCTCTTGTAAAAGCTACTGCATCTATCTGTTTTTTGTTTATTTTCGCAGCGGTAATTGCTTGATGAACGGCAGGCACAATATTTTGTTGGTGTACCCTTGAGGCTAACTCTGGCACTACACCACCGTATTGTTCATGTATTGTTTGGTTTGCAATAATATTGGATACTATTTTACCGTCTACACAAATGGATGCCGAGGTTTCATCACATGAAGATTCTATTCCGAGAACAATTGACACAAATGAGGATTTTAATTAATAAAACACAAAAATATTAAAAAAGTATTCAAAATAACGCTTTATATCCTTGTTGTTGTCATATTATTGATAGCAGGCATTATTTTTTCTTTTCAATTTAAGCCGGTACAAACTTGGGCAGCAAAAAAGGCGGCATCTTATCTTTCTGATGAATTAAAAACCCGAGTAGAAATTAAAAGTATTTATTTAAAGCCATTTAAATCTTTGGTGTTAGAAGATTTATATGTACAAGATTTAGATAAAGACACCCTCATAAACGCCCCAAAATTAACAGTAGATATTTCTTATTTCTCCCCGTTTAAGGAAAGAAAAATAGCTTTAAATCAAATTACGTTAGAGCATACAAAATTTTATTTAAAAAGCTATAAAGACTCCACCACAAACCTCTCTTTTATTATCAATTATTTTGATGGCGGCGTGGTTGATACTACAGTAAAGAAAAAACCTTTTGATTTTGTAATCAGCAATGCAAAAATTAAAAACTTAGCTTTTAAATATAGAAACTACCGAAAAGCCGATACAACACTCAAAGGCGTTAATTATGATGACGTTTATGTTAGGAATTTATCGGCAGATATAAAAAACATAGATACTAAAAATTACATTCTAAAAGCTCAAATTAATAAGCTAAACTTTATAGAAAAAAGCGGTTTTGTGCTAAAAAACTTAACTGCTGCAACTACGATTGATGCAAATAATATTATTTTAGAAAACTTATACTTAAGAACCCCAAATAGTACGCTAAGAGATTATTTTAGCATGCGTTTTAATAATTATACAGATTTTGACGATGTTATAAATAAGGTAACATTAGAAGGGCATTTTAAGAACGCAAAAATATTTGCTGAAGACATTGCATTTTTTGCCCCACAAATAGATTATATGAAGTTGCATTTATATGTAACTGGCCAAATAAAAGGCAAAGTAAATAATTTGAGAGCCAAAGATTTGACTATTAAAGCTGGTAAAGCAACTTACATTAAAGGAGATTTTGAAGTAAAAGGATTGCCAGAAATTAAAAACACATTTTTAAACTTAAATTTTAAACAAATTTATAGCAACAAGGCCGATGTTGATGATATTGTAGAAAAACTTACTGGCAGCACTAAAAATACCTTACCTAGTGTAATTAATAAATTTGGAAATATAAATTTTGAAGGCCAGTTTACTGGTTTTATAAACGATTTTATTGCTTATGGTAATTTTAAGACAAAGTTAGGTCAGGTAAAATCTGATGTTAACATGAAAATAGATAGATTTAATATCCCATCATACAGTGGTAAAGTACAGGCAATAGATTTTAATTTAGGAGAACTGCTTGATGAACCTTTAGTAAAAAGAACATCTTTTGTGGCTAATGTTAATGGAAGAGGATTTGAAATTGAAAACTTAACCGAAAAAATTGTAGCGAAAGCAACCTATTTTGAATTTAAAAATTATAGCTATAGAAATATTGATATTAATGGCACCATTAATAAACAAATATTTAATGGTAAACTTAAAATTGATGATAAAAACTTAAAATTAGATTTTAACGGAAAAGCCAATTTAAACCCTACTTTACCTGAGTTTAATTTTATAGCTACTATTAAAGACGCCCGACTCCACAAGTTAAATTTATCTAAAGATACTGTAGTTATTGATGCTGATTTGAGAACCAATTTTACAGGGAATAATTTAAGTAATATTCAAGGTGAGTTTGGTCTTAAAAATGTGAGATTAACCAATACAGAAAAATCTGTGATTATAGATTCTGTATTATTGAAAGCAGATGGCATTGGTAAAGAGAGGTTATTGGCTTTAACATCAAACGTTGGGGATGCATCAATTAAAGGCGAATATGATTTAAATACTCTTCCATCGGCATTCAAAACCATTGTTAAAAAGTACATCCCATCTTACCAAGCTAATATTGTAAAGTCTAAAAACCAAAATTTTGAGTTTAGAGTTGATTTAAAAAACTTCGATTATTTATCGAGCTTGTTTATTCCTGAACTTAAAATACCAGAACGTGGTGCTTTGTTTGGTAAATTTAATTCAGAAAAAGATTCTGTAACAATAAATGGATTTATTAAAACGCTTACTTACTCAGGTAAAACTTTCAGTAATATCATTATAGATCAAACCACGAATAACAGATCTATGGAGGCCATTATTTCTATGGATAAACTTGAATTATCTGAAGGTGGTTTATTTGTGCAAAACATTATTATACAAAACACTTTAAGAAACGACAGCTTAACATTTAACGTTAAACTTTCAGATAAAGATGCCATAAACCAACTCGATTTATACGGTTTAGTTGAATTTGGAACAGATACACTTGCAAAAGTTAGCTTGTTACCATCTGATGTAATTATAGATAATCAGATATGGAAGATTCAAGACAAAGTGCGTATTAAATTTGAAAACAACCGAACCTTGATTGAAAGTTTTGAGCTTTCTAGCAACAACCAATTAATTGCGATAAATGGAGCAATTTCTAAAAACGAGAGTGATGGATTAGAAGTGGTTATAGAAAATCTTAGAATGAGTTCTCTAAGTCAACTTACTAAAGCTTATGGTGTAAATTTAAGTGGAATTATGAGTGGCACAGCCAACCTCTCTGCAATATTAGCAACTCCAAATATAAAATCAGACATTAACATAGATTCTTTAAAATATAACGATACGCCAATTGGAGATTTAAAAACCAGCTCGGTTTATAATAATGCCACCCATAAAATTGATGTAGATGCTACTATTTTTAAAAGTGGGAGTAAAACTATGGATGTAAAAGGTAATATTGACATAAATAGCGAAACAGATAATTTTAATTTAGAAGTAGTATTAGATAAAACAGAACTAATTATTGTAGAACCATTTGTAAAAACTTTAGTCTCTAAACTTAAAGGGCAAATTAGCTCTAATTTAAAAGTATCAGGAAGGTTTGATAATCCTAAAATTAACGGCAATGTTGGTTTTATTAATACTGGTTTGGTAGTAAATTATCTAAAAACTGCCTATACGTTTACCCATAATGTTGAGATAGAAAATAGTATCATAAAAATTAACAACTTAACACTTAATGATATTAACGGAAACAAAGCTATAGCTAATGGAACTGTTGATATGCGCTTGCCCAATAATCCTACTATAAATGTGGTTTTAAATGCAACCAATTTTATGGGTTTAAATACTACCGCTAAAGATAATCCGATTTACTACGGCACTGCATTTGGTACCGGCGAATTTAGTTTTAATGGCCCAACGGATGCCATGAAAATTGTTATTAAAGCCAAAACAGAAGAAGGAACAGAGTTTACAATCCCTTTAAACGGAGCATCCACAATTAACAATAACGATTTTATAGTTTACGTTGCAAAAGACTCTACATTAAATAAAAAGCAAACAGAAAACTATTTTAATGGTTTAACCATGGAGTTTGAACTTAGTGTTGATGAAGGCTCCACAGCTAATATTTTAACAGAAGTTGGTAATTTAACCGGAAAAGGTACAGCGCAATTAAATTTAAAAATTACCAGTTTAGGCGATTTTGAAATGAAAGGTGATTACGCTATAACTGAAGGTCAGTTTGATTTTACTGCTAATAATTTAATTAATAAAACCTTTGATATAAGAAAGGGAGGAACCATTAGATGGACAGGAAACCCATCTGATGCCGACATAAATTTGAATGCGGTATATAGCACAAGAGCTTCATTAAGTCCGCTTTATGCTGCCGCAGGTAGAACCTTACCTGATAGAGACCAAAATTTGAGAGTTTTAGCCGAGGCAGAAATGTTGCTTAAAGGCTCACTATTAAACCCACAAATAGATTTTAACTTAAATTTCCCAAACAATTCTGGTTATAAAACAGAGCTTCAAGGATATTTAGATGATAAAGACAATGAGGCCCAACAGGTAATTAATTTAGTAGTAAGAAACAGCTTTAATGGTAACTCAAGTGCTGGTATAGGTTTAGATAATCAAACCTTAATTGGCTCTGGTTTAGAACTTGGTTTTAGTAAACTCCAAAACATTGTCTCGCAGACTCTAGGGGTTAAAAATTTAGATTTTAACATTCGCTCTTTAAGTGAATTTGGTATTGGTTATAGCTTTTTTGATAACCGTTTAAAAGTATCAGGCAATTTTGTAAATAACAACTTTAACGATAACTTTTTTAACGATAACGTTTTCAATTCTTCTTTTAATGATTTAACCAGAGACGCACAAATGACTTATGACATTAAGAAAGATGGAAGTTTTGTAGGTAAAATTTTTAACAGACCGTCTAACAGAGATTTTTTTAACTTAAATAGCGATATATATACCAACGGTGTAGGTTTGGTTTATGTACAGGAGTATGATACTTTTGATGAATTTTTGAAAAACACTTTTGGCAGAGGCAAGAAAAAAACAGAAGAAGAACAAAAAGAAGAATCTGAAGGTAGATCTAAAACGCAACAAACACCAATAATTTACGCTCCAAAAGAAGATGATTAAGTTATATAAAGCTGTAAATTAAAAAAACCTGCTTGAATTTAAACAAGCAGGTTTTTTAATGATATGTATTTTTGAAATAAAATTATGCTTTGCTCATTATAGAATGTCCCATTTTATCCCTTTTGGTCTTCAAATATAATTCATTGTGTTGGTTAGAATCTATTTCAATAGCAACATTTTCTACCACTTCTAAACCGTAACCAATTAATCCAGCTCTTTTAGTAGGGTTGTTGGTCATTAAGCGCATTTTTCTAACTCCTAAACTTCTCAAAATTTGAGCTCCTACACCATAATCTCTTTCGTCCATTTTAAACCCTAAAGCTAAATTAGCTTCAACAGTATCCATTCCATTTTCTTGCAGGTTATACGCTTTTAATTTGTTTATCAAACCTATCCCTCTACCCTCTTGGTTCATATAAATAATTAAACCTTTCCCCTCTTTCTCTATCATTTCCATAGATTTATGTAATTGAGGGCCACAATCGCATCTGCATGAGCCAAAAATATCACCTGTAATACAAGAACTATGTACTCTAACTAAAACAGGTTCATCTTTTTCCCAAGTTCCCTTTATTAAAGCAATATGATTTTCTTGGGTATTTACTTGTGTAAAGGCTGCCATTTCAAAATCGCCCCATTCTGTAGGAAGCTTAACAGAAACTTCTTGCTTAATTAAAGACTCCGTTTTTAAACGGTACGAGATTAAATCTTCGATAGAAACAATTTTCATGTCTAACTCTTTTGCCATTACCAACAGTTCGGGCAAACGAGCCATTTCACCTTCCTTATTCATAATCTCGCAGATTACTCCTGCAGGTTCCAATCCGGCTAGTAGCGGAAAATCTATTGCAGCTTCTGTGTGTCCAGACCTCCTTAAAACCCCTCCATTTTTAGCAATTAACGGAAAAATATGCCCTGGTCTTCCTAAATCTGTTGATTTTGTTGCGGGGTCTATTAATGCTATCACTGTTTTAGATCTATCAGAAGCAGAAATACCCGTTGTACAACCATTGCCAATTAAATCTACAGATACCGTAAAGTTAGTTTCAAAAGTTGCAGTATTTTGCCCAACCATTAATTCTAAATCTAACTCGGCACATCTTTGCTGAGTTAAAGGCACACAAATTAAACCCCTACCTTGGGTAGCCATAAAATTTATAATCTCTGGTGTTACCTTACTTGCGGCAACCAAAAAATCACCTTCATTCTCACGGTCTTCGTCATCAACTACAATAATAACTTTCCCGGCTTTTATATCCTCTATTGCTTCTTCTATTGTGTTTAGCATATTAATTTTATTGCTTTAAAACCCCTCTAATTCTATCAAATCAATTTTGAAACTTAAGCTTTTAAAATAGCTTTGTCTATTTCTATAATTGAGATGCAAATTTAATTAATTTATTGTTGTGCTTTTTTCTTATCAGTCAAACTGATGCAATAAAAGTTAAGGCTACTAATTAGATATTTACCTATACTTTTAATGCTATTAATTGAGAACCTTTTTAACTTGATTTAGTTTTACGAAATATTTTTTTGAAGAAATTTTTATAAAAATCCACGTCAAACAAAGCAGAATCTACAGTGGCCTTGTAGGTTAAAAATAAACCTATTGGTGTGAGTACAAATATGGCCATCCACATACCCCAAACTGGGTCCATGTTTCCTACTTTAACAGATTTCTCGCCTACGGTGCTAATAATATGATAAATTAAAAAGAATAAAACCGATACAACAACAGGTAAACCTAAACCGCCTTTTCTAATAATAGCACCTAAAGGAGCACCAATAAAAAACAAAACTAAACAAGAAACCGCAAGTGTAAATTTTCTGTTATATTCTATTCTGTAGCGTCTTATTACATCTGTTTTTTCTCCTTTTTGGATTATTGCTTCGTTAATGCTTTCTTTAATTGTTCTAATATTATCCTTAGCTCCAGAAAAAACTGACTCTCTTTTAATACTATCAATCCCGGCCAAAACCCCATCCTTTTTAAAGGTTATATTTTTTATAGTCTTAGCAATCCTATAATTTTGAGTGGCATAAAAAATTTTGTGGTATGGAGCTATTGATTTAAAAACATTTTTAGAAATACTATCACTTAAATGCGTCACCGAATCTTTGTAAACTAATAATTGTTTAATGTTTAGCATTTGATAGTTTCCTTTAAAAAGATTTTCATCCTCTCTTTTAAATTGAAAACTCGATAAATCAAATTTTTGCTCAGTTTCTTTAAATCTTAATCGGGTAAGTTCCTGGCGAGGGTTATAACCGGTTTTTCCTGTATTTTCTTCATACCTTACCCCATCTTTTAAGCGTAAAATCAGAAAGTTTCCGTCATCTGTTTTATACATCTCGCCCTCTTTTGCCATTAAAATATTGGTATTTCCTTGGCCTTTAGTTTGGTCGTATATTACAATGTCTTTAAGTATTTGCCCATCATTTTCCTTTTTTTCGACCCTTATAGAATAGCCTGGAATACTATTATTAAATACGCCTTCTTCTATTAAAAAAGCTGCTTTTTGTTCTCTAACATCATAAAGTAATGCGCCCATTTTAAGGTTAGCAATTGGCAGCATATAATCAGAAAAAAGAAATGCACCAATGCCTAAAAAAGTTACCAAAATAAACAATGGGGCCATTGCCTTTTGTAAAGAAATTCCAGCAGATTTTATAGCAACCAGCTCATAGTTTTCGCCAAGGTTGCCAAATGTCATTATTGAAGAAAGTAAAATGGCTAAGGGCAAAGCCATTGCTACATTGGTAGCAGCGGCATACATTAATAGTTTTAAAATCACATACCATTCAAAACCTTTACCAATTAAATCATCAATGTATTTAAATAAAAATAACATTAACAATAAAAACATCACTATAAAAAAAGTGACAATAAAAGGTCTAATAAATGCTTTTAAAACTAAAAGATGTACTTTTTTCACGCTACAAAAATAGCAAAATTATGCGCCAATTACATTAAGGAGGGTATCAATTTGAATATCCCAAATTGCTTGGCGTTCTTTTAAGTTTTCTGGCAATGCAAAATCAGTTACCATTAAAGCTACATCATTTGTAAGCTCATCTTTAATTATTTCGAACTCAAAATAAGTGTAGGGTTCGTCATCTAATAAATGAAATTTAACCAATTTGTTTTCTTTTATTGATAATAGCTTGGCTTTCTGCTCTTCACCGTCATCCCAAATAAAGGTATAAACATGATCTTTTATTTTAACATTATCTGCAAACCATTCCGACAATCCATTTGGTTCACTAATGAAGCTAAACAAAATTTTCGAAGATGATCTTATTTCGTATTCTAATGTAAATTTTACCTTTTCGCTCATGAGCTTTTACTAAATTTAAGAAATGTAATATGCGATTTAATTTTTGAAATTCATTTTTTAAATAAAAGTATTTTAAAATTAAACTAAACTTATTTTCTTAATAATTATGCCTTCAACAAAAAATTATTAGTTAAACTATTTTATATCATTAGTGATATAAACAATAGCCTTAAAAAGTTAAGATTTTGAAAATCAGAATTTTACATAAAAATAAAATAATTTTCAATATTCTTTTTAAAACGAAAGCAAATTACGCTATATTTGCAACCTCAAATAAAAATGACCCAGCGATTAACCTAAATGGTTAAAGCGCAAGATTCATATCCGCCAGCGGGCGGACTGCAGAAGAAAATTGAAATTATTAATATAAAACCCACGGCGGGGTAGCTCAGATGGTTAGAGCGCAGGATTCATAACCCTGAGGTCGGCAGTTCGATCCTGCTCCCCGCTACTAAAGCTTCTACATTGTAGAGGCTTTTTTTGTTTATACTCAACAACATCCTATGTTTACAGTTTATGTTTTGTATTCAATTAACTATCAAAAAATCTATATAGGATTTACTTCTGATTTAGAACAAAGACTGATTTCTCATAATATTTTAGGCACTAAAGGTTATACATTAAAATACAGACCTTGGGAAGTTATTCATACAGAAACTTTCGAAATAAAAACTGATGCGCTTAAAAGGGAAAAACAATTGAAAACAGCCAAAGGAAGAGCCTTTATATGGGAAATGATAAATATAGGTTAGAACTCAGAATTCATATACGCCAGCAGGCGGACGGAGTTCGATCCTGCTCCCCGCTACATAGCCTCGGCAATGTAGAGGCTTCTTTTGGTTTATCTTTTAAAAATCAAAATCTCAACCTTATTCCTTTAAACAAAGTATTTTTAATATCATTGTTTTAAATTAGAATGATATCACATATAAATGGAAAAAAAATCTGAGGCACCTGTTTTCTTTTGCATACCAGATATAACAGGGTTTACAAAGTTTATCACTTCAACAAAACATCCAGATTTTGCGCATAAAGTAATTAGCAATGTTTTAAATAATGTGATTAGTGCTAATATTTTAGGCTTAAGTGTTGCAGAAATTGAAGGTGATGCAGTTTTTTTTTACAAAACTGGCAGGTTGCCGGCGGTAAATAAAGTTGCTAAACAGTGCCAGTTAATATATCATACATTTTTAGATACCATTGCTGCTTTTGAGCAAACAGACCCTGAATTATACCATCTTTATCTTTCTAAAAATCAACTGGGTATTAAAATAGTTATCCATCACGGGCACATTATGCTTACAAAAATTAAGGGCCGCACCAAACTAATGGGTGAAGATGTGATTTTAGTCCATAAATTACTTAAAAACAGCATCATTGATCCTTGCTATATATTACTCACCAATAAATATATTGAAAAGTTAAAAGATAAAAAAGTTGTTAAAACTTGGTTTAATTGGGAAAACGTTAAAAAAGGAAAAGATAAATACGAACATTTTGGATTAACGCACTATTCTTACATATCCTTAATTGACTGTAAATCTGTTAAAATGAATATATAATTATACCTATAAAACCAACAGCACAAAGAATTAAACCAGTCATAAAAATATTATAAGACCAAGTTAACAATTTGTATTTTTTCACCAAAACACCTCCTAAATGATAAATATCAACAGACATACTATCATACAATTCGTCTTTTTGGTCTTTCAACTCCCTTACATGATCCACAAATTGCTTAAGTTGTAGTTGGGCAAAATTTCCAAAAAATAATATACTGCTACTTTTGTTGTCAAGCTCATATTTCTCTTTGGTGGTAACATTTGGGCGGGCAGATAAGATTGCAAATGTTACAGAAATTAAACTACTAATTACCAGTAACAGCATTGGAAAAACAAACCTCATGTGTTGAAAGCCTTCAGAATCTGCAAATGTGTAGCCCGAACCAAATAATGTAATGATAACAGATACAACAATCGTATTTATACTTATCATAATATTTGCTTTTTGGTCTGCCATTGAACTCAAATTCATGTGGTAACCATAAACAGAACGGTACAAGGTTTCAATTCCTCTGCCTTCTTTGTTAAGTTTAGCAGTAGTAGATTTTTCTTTTAACTGTAGCTTATACTGGTCACTTTTAGCCTTTTCAACTACTTCCCTTTGCTTCTTAATGTTACTTTCTCTTCTGCCACCATACTCGGCAACAGCTTTGCTAGTTTTAAATTTTTTGGAAATTAAAAAATCTAACTGCAGTTCAGCCCATTCTAAATCATTGTAAGTTTTTTTATTAACTTTTTCCCATTCGCATCTCAGTAATTCAGCTCTTTTATCAAATTTCTTTTTGCCTATGTTAACATAATCGGCATCATGCAAAATTTCTTCTAACAAATTTGCTTGGTTTTCACCATACTTGGTGCTTAATATCAAGGTTTTAATTTTATCAAACTTTTCTTTGTTTTCATTTTTAGAAAAATAAGCTAACATAATATTGGCGCTTTCTTCTTCGTGGTTTTTATAGTCTTTGGTGTAACCAGTATCGTGAAACCATGCAGCTATCGTTAAATTTTCTTTATCATCAGCACTTAAATTGTAACTTTCACCTAATAATTTTACTGCTTCTACGGTTTGTAACGTATGGTTAAAGTTGTGATAAACACAATTATCTGGAAGTTTTTCTTTAAATAACTCAAAAATGTGTGCTTCTACTTCTTTTTCAGAATATAAATTATCCATATATTATTTTTTTCAATTTACTAAAAATGTGCGAATGGTATAAGTTTTGATTAAACCATCATTCGTAATTATATTATCAAATTTAAATCCAAAATGCATAAATATTTACTCTTATTTTTTTCATTCTTTTTTTTATCATGTTTTAATAACACTAAATATAATAAAGCGGACGAGCAAAAAGAAACTTCAGAAAACATTGTAATTGATTTACCAAAAAAACTACAAGAAATATCAGGTATTACCTTTATTACAGATAGTTTAGTTGCCGCAATTGAAGATGAACATGGAATTATATATTACTATGATTTAGGGAAACAGGAAATTATTAAAGAATATACTTTTGCAGATGATGGTGATTACGAAGATATTGTTAAAGTGGGTTCAGACTTATATGTTGTAAAAAGTGATGGTACAATATATGAAATCAGAAATTTTGCAAATAAAAACCCAGCTGTTATTCATTATAATACCCCTTTAAAGGGTAAAAATGATATTGAAGGTTTAACCTATAATAAAGAATTGAATAGCTTGCTATTGTCTGTTAAAGAAAAAAACCTAGATAAGAACCAGAAAGACACAAAAAATATTTACCAGTTTTCATTAATTGATAAAACATTAAATGAGATACCCGTTTACCAAATTCATTTTAAAGATATAGAAAGTGCTTTTGAAAGTGATGCTCTTATTGAAGCTTCTAAAAAATTTTTGAAAGCTGCTGGCAACGATAATTTGAATGAAGTGATAAAACCATCTGCTTTAACCTATCATCCCATTGACGGCAATCTTTATATTTTATCTGCAATAAATAATATGGTGATTGTACTTGATAAAGAAGGAGCATTTTTAAACATTATTAAATTAACAGGAAAAGAGTTTACACAACCAGAAGGTTTAGCTTTCAACAGTAAGGGAGAAATGTTTATATCAAACGAAGGCAAAAATAAAAAAGGAAACATTACTAAAGTCTATCAAACAGATGCAAAATAAATACAAATTAATTTTAAGCTTTTTAATAATTAGCTTAATATATACTTCATGTACTACCTATAAACCATTTTATGCTAAAAGTGAAAGAGATTGGCAAAAAGCTAACAATCCTGATTCTTTAAAACTTGACTATACTGTTTTTTTAGTAGGTGATGCTGGAAACCCATCTTTAGATGTGCAAGAACCTACATTAAAGCTTATGGAAAAGCAAATGTATAAAACAGATACAACTATTAGTAAAAATGGTTTAGATACTGTTATCAATAAATACTCGAGCAAAAAAGATGTTGTGATATTTATGGGAGATAATATTTATAATAATGGAATGCCAGATGTAGGCGATAATGATAGACCAGAAAAAGAGAAATTTATTACCGAACAGCTTAAAATTATAAAAGACTTTAAAGGTAAAAAGATAATTATTCCAGGTAACCATGATTGGAACCACAGCCTTAGCGGTGGTTTGGCTGCCTTAAAAAGACAAGAAGAATTTGTTGAAAATTATTTAGACAGTACAGATGTGTTTTTACCAAGTAACGGTTGTGCTGGACCAATAACCGTTCAAATGAATGGCAATTTAGTAATTATTGCCATTGATAGCGAATGGTGGTTAACATCAAACGCCCGTTCTGATAGGTTTGAACAAGGTTGTACAGTAGAAAATGAAGACCAATTGATAGCACAAATTAAAGATATTGTTATTAGAAATAAAGGTAAAAATATTGTGTTTACGCAACATCACCCTTTATTTTCTAACGGAAAACACGGTGGTTATTTCACATTATTAGAATATATTTTTCCATTAACATTAGTTAAAGATAACTTATACATCCCTTTGCCAATTATAGGTTCCATATATCCTCTAATGCGCCAATATGGTTTATCACGTCAAGATATTTCTAACAAACGTTACCAAGATTTAAGAACTAAACTTTTAGCAATTTTTGAAGACCAACCTAATGTAGTTTTTGCAGCCGGCCACGAACATGCTTTAATGCTTACAAAATATAAAACGCTAAACCATGTTGTTAGTGGGGCAGGCAGTAAAAATAGTTCGTTATTTAAAGGTAACGATGCGCTATTTGGGCATGGAACAAAAGGTTTTGCTCGTTTAAACTACTATAACAACGGACAATGCTGGGTAGAATTTTGGGAGCCTATTAATGACGGCAGTACTGGAAAATTAGTTTACAGATCACCGCTGTATTCTTTACCTGCCACTAAACAAAAAGAAAGATTAGAAATAAATGCTAACTACAGTGATTCTGTAAAAGTTATGGCTGTTGGCGAACGTTATAAGGCATCAAAATTTAAACAATCTGTTTTTGGTGAACATTACCGCTCTGTTTGGGCTACACCAATTGAAATTCCGTATTTAGATTTAACTAAATTTGCTGGTGGTTTAACACCTTTACAACTAGGGGGTGGTAACCAAACCATTTCTTTAAGGTTAGAAGGAAAAGACAAAATACAATACCAATTTAGAACTATTGATAAAGATCCGTCTGCTCTATTACCAGAAGGGTTCAAAAGCACTTTTGCAGATGATTTTGTACAAGATCAAATATCTTCTGCACATCCATTTGGTGCGCTAATTATTCCCGATTTAGCAGATGCTATTGGTGTTTTTCATACAAACCCACAAATTGTGTATATGCCGTATTCTATTTTATTGGGGCCGTATTTGCAAGAAATTGGTGGCAGAGCAGGTATTATTGAGGTTAGACCCGATGAAGATTTATCTAAATTTAAAGATTTTGGTTTTACTAAAAACGCAGTAAGTACTGCAACCATGTATGAGAAAATTAAAGAAGATAACGACAATGAAGTTGACCAAAAAGAATTTTTAAAAGCAAGACTTTTTGATATGCTTATTGGAGATTGGGATAGACATGAAGACCAATGGCGTTGGGCCGAGTTTAAGAAAAAAGGTAAAGGCGAAATCTTTAAACCAATTCCGAGAGATAGAGACCAAGTATTCACAAAATTTGAGGGAGCTATTCCAAAATTAATAAGTAAAATGGTGCCAGATATTCAATCTTTTGGATACGAGATAAAAGACCCTGCTAAACTTTCTATTGCAGCCCGTAACCTTGATAGAAATTTATTAAATAAGCTTACTTATGAAGAATGGATGAATACCGCTTCATTTATGAGAGCGAAATTAACAGATGAAGTTATTGAAAAAGCAGTAAGTAAATTACCTAAAAAAGCTTTTGATTTAACCGGGGCCGAGTTAATTGCTAAATTGAAATCAAGAAGAAACGAACTTGAAAAAACGGCAAAAGCTTATTACAATGTTTTAGGTGAAGAAGTTACCATAACAGGTTCTGATAAATATGAATATGTTGAAATAGATAGGCTAAAAGATAGCACATTAGTTACCGTGTACAAAACAAAAAAAGATGGAAAACTTGATGGAAAAATATACAGCCGCTCTTTTGACAACAAACACACTCGCCAAATAAATTTTTATTTACTTGGAGAAAATGATAGTTTGGTGGTAAGAGGAAAATCTGACAGACCAATTAAACTTACTGTGGTTGGCGGTTCGCAGTCAGATTATTTAGCAGATACTGCTGAAAATGGCAGAACTGTATTTTACGATACACCACAAAATACTTTTATAAAAGGAAGAAACACTAAAGTTTATAAATCTAATGGAGGTTGGGTAAACGAACATTTACCTGATAATTTTAAATATGATAAAGGCTCAATAACACCAAATGCTGATTTTAGAAACAATAAAGACGGATTGTTATTAGGTCTCGCTTACCAAACCAAGCATTATGGTTTCAGAAAAGCTCCTTATAGTTATGATCAGAGAGCTACAATATTTCACTCTGTACAAACTAAAGGCATCTTTGGCAGTTACAGAGGCACATTCTATTCTCTTTTTGCACATAAGTATGATTTAATCTTAAATGGGAATTATGCAGGTCCAGCTTACTCTTTCAACTTTTACGGAATTGGAAATAACACCCAAAACCTAAATGACGAGGTAGATTTTTACAGAGTAAGATCAGAAACTTATAATGCAGAATTTTTTATCCAAAGAAGAGCTTCCGATCGGGTTAAGTTTGGTATCGGACCCGGATTTGAATTTATCAAAATAAATGGTAGAAATGAAGCTAACTTTTTGGCAACTCAAATCATAACTGATAAAAACCCTGGCAGGTTTTTGACTTTAAAATCTTACATAGATATTTCTTTAACAGACAGTAAATTAAAACCTCAAACTGGTTTAAATTGGCTTACAAAAGCCGAATATTACAATGAAATTAATGGTGAGAAAGATAAGTTTTTAAGACTAAGTACAGATGTATCTGCTTTTGGAACACCAAATATAGGCTTACCAATAACAGTAGCTATGCGCTTAGGTGCCAGAACTAATATTGGAGATTACAAATTCTATCAAGCAAATACCATTGGTAATAACGATAATTTAAGGGGATTTAGAAACGAGAGATTTTCAGGCAGATCTGCAATTTATGCAAATTCTGAGGTGAGGTTGCCCGTATCTACTTTTAGAAATTATGTACTTACCGGCGACTTTGGCGTTTACGCATTTTATGATATTGCTACTGTAAGAAACAGTTTTGCAGATTCTAAAAAATGGCATCAAGGTTATGGTCCAGGTATTTGGTTAAATTTATATAACAGTTTCTTAGTAAGTGCGGGTTATGGTTTCTCTAGCGAAAGTAAATTGATTTCGTTTAATGTAGGTTACAGATTTTAGTGAATTTTATATGTTAAGTACTTTTGAAAAAGATGTAATCACAGGCTTAAGCGCTCCTAAAAAATTTTTATCTTCAAAATATTTTTATGATGATGAAGGTAGCCGTATTTTCAAAAAAATTATGGAAATGCCCGAATATTATTTGAGCAATTGCGAATTTGAAATTTTAGAATTACAAGCTAAACAAATATTTGAAAGTTTAAAGTTCAAACAACCTTTTAATATTATTGAATTGGGTGCTGGTGATGGCTCTAAAACATTTAAACTTTTAGAATTTTTGATAAATGAAGAAGTTGATTTTAATTATATCCCCATAGATATATCTCAGGAAGCTATGAATATGCTAACCAGTAAATTAAAATCATCGCTTCCTAACCTAAAAATAAAACCATTAGTAGGAGATTATTTTGACGTAATGTTAGATTTCAATAAAACAAACAAACATCAAAATTTACTATTATTTTTAGGCGGTAACATTGGCAATTATCCAAAAAATAATGCAATTGCACTTATGCAACTTTTTAATAGTGCCATGAAAAAAGGTGATAAGCTATTGATGGGTATTGATTTACAAAAGAATCCGCAAATTATACACCAAGCCTATTCAGACCCACAAGGAATTACTAAAGCGTTTAATCTTAATTTATTGACACGGATAAACAGAGAACTATCTGCAAATTTCGATTTAAATAATTTTGATTTCTATTGTTATTACAACCCAAGAACTGGCGAACTTTATAGTTATTTAGTGAGTTTAAAAGAACAAGAAGTTTTTTTACCAAATAGTAAAACAACCTTGTATTTTAAAAAGGATGAACTGATTTGGACAGAACAATCAAAAAAATATTCCTTTGAAGAAATTACTAACTTAGCGCAACAATCTGGCTATTCTGTTGTTAATCATTTCTTAGATACCAAAGCGTATTTTACAGATTGTTTATTGAGTAAAAATTAAAAAAAATGGCCGAAAATATTAAAATAGTAACATTAGGTGGAGGATGCTTTTGGTGTACAGAAGCCGTTATACAAAGGTTAAAAGGGGTTAAAAAAGTAGTATCGGGTTATGCGAACGGTTTTGTTCCAAACCCAACTTATGAAGCAGTTTGTAGTGGTTCATCTGGTTATGCAGAAGTTGTACAAGTAAGTTTTGATTCTTCTATAATTAGCTACGAAAACTTATTAAAGGTTTTTATGACTAGCCACGACCCTACAAGTTTAAACAGGCAAGGTGCTGATGCTGGTACGCAATACCGTTCGGGCATTTACTACCAAACAGAAGAAGAAAAACAAATTGCCGAAAGTGTGATTAATGAATTATCAGGAATATATAGCCAAGCAATAGTAACAGAGTTAGAACCTTTAAATAACTACTTCCCCGCAGAGGCTTATCATCAAAATTATTATAACCAAAACCAATATGCCGGTTATTGTAGGGCGGTAATAGAGCCTAAAGTTGCTAAGCTGAGGACCTATTACGCAAATATGTTAAATGAAGAGGCTTTGGAGGAATAGAATTTCAAAACCATTTCTTTTTCAAAGCAATTTTTATAGCGGCAGTTTTATTAGAAACATGCAGTTTATCGTAAATATTGGAGATATGTTTACGCACCGTATGCGGGCTAATAAATAATTTTTCGGCAATTTCGTTATAGTTTAATCCATCTACAATCAATTCCAAAATGCTCATTTCCCTAATAGAAAGTTGATAATCAAACTCTTCTGTTAAAACATCTTTTACTAAAGGCGTTTGTAGTTTTACTAAGTTTAAAGTTTTACGGGCAATAATTGCCGACATTGGCACTGCACCGTCTTCTACAACCGATTTTATTGATTTAATAATTACCGATATTTTTTCGTCTTTTAATAAATAACCACAAGCACCAGCTTTAATAGCTTCAAAAATTTTATCCTCATCATCAAAAACAGTAAGCATAATAAATTGTACATCTGGGTAAATTTCTTTGGCAATTAAAACCGTTTCTAAACCATCCATTCTGGGCATTTCAATGTCCATCATTACCACCAAAGGACGCTTTTCGATATTTAATTTCTCCATTTGTTGCAAAAAATCTGCCCCATCTTCTGCTAAAAAAAGCACATCTACATCATCAGAAAAATTAAGCTGCTCTTTCAAAGAGTTTCTTAGTAAACGCTTATCATCTACAATGGCAATAGGTATTTTTTTCATCATGTTAAAATATTAAAAAGGCTGCAAATAATTGCAGCCTTTAATCAAACCTCAACTATTATCTCACTATTAATTGAGCTAAACTAAAGTTTTTAACTGTTTAATAATTTCTCAATTAATTATTCAAATAAATGATAAAATGAATAGTTTATCAATAATACAGATGTAGTATTATTTTAAAACAAGAGGATATTTAATACCTGTCATAAATTCTACAACTTTAGTTTAACTAACTTAAAGGCACAAAAATATTTACTTCTGTACCTTTGTTTGGTGCTGAATTGAAATCTATTTTTCCTTTTAAATAATCTACTCTAGTTTTAATATTTTTTAAACCAATACCTTCAAAACTATTCATATTAGATAAATCAAAGCCAATTCCATTATCCTTTACCAACGCCTTAATACTTCCATTATCGTTAATTAAATTAATAGTAAGTTCAGTTGCTTTTGCATGTTTAATAATATTACTCACTAATTCTTGTATTACTTTATATAATATCACCTCTTCATTATGCTCTAACTGATCTGAAAAACCACTTGCTTCAAAATTTACTTTTAAGTTTTGCTCATCCAATTTCTCTATAAAAGATTTAATATCTGAGGCTATTCCTGATCTTAAAAGCGCATTAGGCATCATTTTATGAGATATAATTCTTACTTCTTTACAACTTTCATCTACTAATGCAAGGGTCTTCTCTGCCAAAAATTTCTCATTACTATTTTCAAAATTTACTCTTTCTAACAAACCGGCTAAATTCATTTTTACGGCACTAAAAAGCTGCCCAACGCCATCGTGTAAATCACTACCAATACGTTTACGTTCGTTTTCTTCTGCATCAATCACCGCCTTGGTAAGTTGTTCTCGTTGTTTGGCTTGCTCGGTTGCTAAAATGGCTTTTTGTTCTAGCTGTTTTTTTCTAAACAGCCCATAACCTATTAATAGCAATAACGCACTACTTATAGCAACAATAATAATGGTATTGTTTTTTTGATTAATAGCAGCCTGTTGCTTTTGTAGTGCTAATTCTTTCTGTAAACCTTCTTTGGTAAGTGAACTAATTTTCTTTTCCTTAAGAGATGAATCTAACCTATTTTGAAGTATGGTTTGATTTTGAGAAAACAACAATAAACTATCTTCTGCCAATGCAAATTTTTGTTGAGAGATATCAAATAAATTTTTGCTAATAGCAAATTGTTGAGCCACAACTTGCAAACCTTTTAATGAATCGGATTTGTTGAGAATAAGAATTTTATTCTCTTTTAGGTTAGTTTCATATTTAGTTTGGAGTTCTAAAAGCTTGTTATTAGAAGTTTCATTAATCAGTAACTCTTTATGTACAATTTGCGAATCCTTATATAAAAAAGCTGATTTCAAATCGTTTAATTCATTATAAAAAGCAGCAAGGCTGCTATATAAAGTATGTTTAAATTTTAAAAATTCTGGCGATGTATTTGCAATTGCAAGCGCTTTCTTTTCTAAATTAATTGCTTCATTTAAACGATTAGTACCACTCAAAAAACTCGCATAATTATTATAATTTATGATTAACGACTCTTTGTCATCATCTTCTTGAGCAATTGTTAATGCTGCTTTCAAATATTTTTCGGCATTTTCTACATCTCCAATTCTCTCATAACAACTTGCCAAAGTGCTTATACTTGCTCTTTCAACATTCCGATTTTTAATTTTCTCATTAAGCTTTAAATTTTCTTTTAAAACTAAAATGGCTTCATCGTATTTCTTTTGCCCATGATAAATTGTAGAAATGTTTGCATTTACATTTAAAATTTGCAGTTCATCATTGTTCTTCTTCGCAATAGCCTTAGCCTGATTAAAAAATTTTAAGGCGATGTCGTAATTTTTTAAGTTATAATTTATAACTCCAATATTCATCGTCACACTACCCTTCAGCTTTTGTTCGTTAGCTTTTTCGTAAAAATCAACCGCTTTATAATAGTAATCGAGTGCTTTTTCAAAATTACTTTTAGCATAAAAACTATTCCCAGTATTATGGTAGCAATTTCCTAAACGTTTTAAATTATTTGATTTTTTAAATAAGTCACTTGCTATTAAATAATTCTCAATTGCTGTATCGAATTTTTTTAAAGAATTAAATACAGTTCCGTTATAAAAATAACTCCTTCCTAACTCATCAATTACATTATTCTGCTTTCCGTAAGTTATCGCCTGAGACAAATAGCTTAGTGCATTGTTGTACTTAGCGTTTAGTATATTATAAAAAGCCAATTCATTATATCCCTTTACTGCGCTAATAGGTTTCTTTATTTTTTTAGATAAACTTATACCCAGTAAATAATTTTTGGTAATATTTGCAGAGTCTTTGTTTTGCTCAAATTTTTTGGCTAATTCAAAGTATTTTTCAACTCTAACCGAATCGTTGCTTTGATATAAAACATTTTTGTTCAAACTAACAATTTGTTTTTGTTTTGCAAATGCAAAAACAGCAAAAAGCAAACAAGCAAACAGTAATTTGTATTTCATAAAATTTTCCTTAGCATATTAATATCTAATAATATTTTTTCAACAAATGAAAGAATATTAACCCTAAAAAACAATACTTTGCTTTTATAAAAATAAAACATTTGCGAAAGAAAAATCTTAAGTATTTTATTCAGCTAAAAAAAAATCATAAACATCAACAAAGCAGGGTTTCTCCTTTCGAGAACCCTGCTTTAATTAGTAAATAATTAGGTAAGTTAAACTACCAAAACAAGCTAAATCCAAAATCTACGGATTTGTATTTTCCGTTTACTAAACCTCCTGAGCTATTTTCTGTGGTAAAACTATTAAAGTTTGGACTAACCGTTATACCCAATTTATTACAACTCGGTAGGTACAATCAAAGGCTAATTTAATATTGCGAGCAGTATATTCACTTTCTGTATTATTAAAGAAAAATGAATAATGATACTTAGTATTAATCACAATTTTATCGTTCAAATACGTTAAAGCAGATAAACTAGCTCCTGGAAATGTGATACCCGCTGTGCTAAAACCAGCAGATTTAAACCCACCTATAAAACCTAATCCAATGTGTGTTTCTGATCCTAAAATTTTTATTGGCTTTTTTGGGTTAACATACCACCCAAAATCAACCTCGGCCCAAGCACCATGTATGGTTTCTTTTGCTTCAACAGTTCCTCCCCAGTCTATATTAGGAACAAGTGAAAAATCACCACCTACCCAAGCGGTATTTCCTGCTAACCAATCAATTTTAAAAATTAGATTATTTGCTTTAAATGATGCGTTGCCAGTTTTTAAAGTTACATCTGCACTGCTCATTCTATATAGGCCAAAGTATAATTGATCGTCTTGTGCTTTAGCACCTACCATTAGAAACATAAAGGCTGTTAAAATGATTAACTTTTTCATTGTTTTACTTTTTAATGGTTACAAAAACAACTTCACTTTCTTGAGCTTTTTTAGTGATGTTTGCGCCAATCATCAAAATCTTATCATCATTATCTAATAAAAAGTGTCGCTAAATTTTAATCCCCATGTGTCATTTTTTAACGACTCATATTTTGCAGTTTTAGCTCCCAAATCATAAGTTACAACAGACGGAGCTGTAATAATTTGTTTAGAATCTTTAGGTGTTACGGTTCCAAATTTCTTATCCCATTTATTGTATTCGGTTACATCTTGTATAATCCAAAACATGGTATTTTTATCTTTTGAGAAAGTAAAGTAACCCTTTGAATATTCAGCTTCTTTAACAATATACTTGTCTAGGTTTCCTTTTTCGTCAAAAATTGCATTAATTAGAGCATTTTCGCGTAGTCCATTAATATAAATTTGTCCGCTGTAAATAAATTTACCATTTACAACAGCCATTTGTAAATCGGCAACTTTAAAGCATAAATCTGCTTTAACCGACTCTCCATTTATATTTACCAAAGCGGATTGAATATCTTTTGGAGTGATACATTTTGCATAAACCAATTTACCAGCTTCTATTTTTGCAATCTGTACGTTTGGGTAATCTGATGCTTTAGGCACTGTAAAATCTGCATGAATGTTGTTTCCTTTGCCAGCCTCGCCAAACAAATAAACTGCTCCATCTTTTTCAACAACCTGGCTAACTAACCATTGCGAATTTGGAGCAGTAAAAATTAATTGCTCTTTGGTTTCGTAAGTATCACCATCAAGTCTAATGTATTCGTACTGATTTGCCGGGGCAACTTTTAAAGGTGATTTTTTGTAATCGATTGTACGAGTTAAGAAAACATAATCGTACT
This sequence comes from Pedobacter alpinus, assembly GCF_042684645.1. Lineage (NCBI taxonomy): Bacteria > Pseudomonadati > Bacteroidota > Sphingobacteriia > Sphingobacteriales > Sphingobacteriaceae > Pedobacter > Pedobacter alpinus. The sequence continues at coordinate 93,713 of NZ_JBHULV010000029.1, read as the reverse complement.
TACCTGGCGTTATTTCTATTTCTTTACCATAAACCAAGCATTGGTAATCAAAAGTTAATGCTTTCTCTTTTAAAATAGTTCCATTTTCATCAAACTTTCTGAAAACATTATGGGTCTTGCCTTCGGTGTTTACGTTAGCGGTGTTAAACAAAACATTACCTTGATTTGGTAATGGGTGATTAAACATAGGTATCCACATTTGTCCCTTAGCTTCTTTCATGTCTACAGCACTTACTTTATAAACTGTAGCATCTTCCGAGCAAAAACCACCTCCAGTTTTGCCTACACTTGCATTTAGCTTTAAACCTATTTTTGAAACTGCAAGTTTAAAGCCTGTCATACCGGCCGTACCGTAATAATATTTTGGAACATAAAAGAGTTATCAATAGGTCCAGTAGGCATAGCAATACCACCCACCATATTGGTAATGTTGTTCATTAAAACATTATATTTCTTACCAAATACAATTTCTCCGTTTTTTAAAGCTTCTTCGGTATTACTGTAATTTTTATTCTCGGTATTGATGTAATTAAAATCATTGTCAAAATTTAATTGATCAATATTCCATTTAACTCCCTTAAAAGTAATTGAGTTGATTCCATTAGAGGCATCACAAACTGCTTGCGAAAATTTTATAAATGTTTTTTGGGTTTGTTCATCAATACCGGCGTCAATGATCTTCCAGCCTTTGTGTTTATTTTGAGACTCTAAATCGAAGCTTTTAGTACTTACTTGTAATTGTGCAAATGCTGTGCTTCCTGCTAACAACAATAGTGCGTTTAATAAAATTCTTTTCATTTTGTTTTGAGATTTGATTAGATCAAAAGTTCAATAAAATGAGTTAGGCTTCAATAACGCATTTGTAGTATTTTTTGGGAAATAGACTTATAAAACAGGAAATTATATAGTAAAAAAAGCTGTTCTTATTGTGACAAGAACAGCTTTTTTATGATTATTTAAAAATTTTAGACTATAAAGTAGCGATTACTAAACGCTCATTTTTACTGTCATCTTTATCGTCATGATTAAAAATAATATACTTTCCATTTGGAGATATTTGATAGTTTCTTACACCAGCATCTGGTATTTTGGCATTAACAGCTGGGAAACTACCCATTACATTATTTCCGTTTTCATCAAAAAAGAATAATCCACTTTTGGTTTTTCTTCTGGTAGTGATTGTAGTTGCAGTTTCAGTTCGCTTCTCCCAATAATATAGATAACCTACAACGTACCCTTTACCTGGTGCATAATGTATATCTAAGCTGGTATCCTCCCCTTCTAAAGATTTTTTTATCCTTTTGATGGTTTCATTTTTTTGGCCTGTTTGTAGGTTTAACTCATAACCTCCGTAATTAAAGAAAACAATACGAGGGCTGGCCATAGAACTATTAAAGCCTGTTGCAGTTCCACAATCAAACTTCCTTACAAATTTGTTAGCTGTTAAATCAAATATTTCTATGCTACTATTTTGGGTTTTAGTTCCTTCATTAAATACTATAATTTCATCTACTCCAATAAATGTTTTTATTTGATAGGCTATATAAGGCTTTTTGCCATCAGGAAGTTTTTTAACAGTTATTTTACCCGTAGATAAGTCCGCAGATTTTACAACTTCATTCTTGTCTATTGAAGCTTTAGTTCTGTTCTCAATAAAAAACAAGCTTTTTCCATCTTTAGAAAAGGCCATTTGTCCCATTTCTACATAAGCATTTACAGCAACAGAATGCTCACCTGGTTTTTGAAGTAAAACATCTTCTGGTGCAGTTTGCCAATTGTTAATGACTCTCACTTCACCTTTATTAAGGACAATTGCCAACTGACCAGAATTTTCTGGATTACAAATTATCTTACCCCAAAAATAATCAATTCCTGTTTTCTTAATTTTAAAAGTTTTGATCTCGCTCTTTAACTTTAGCGAGTAAACTACAAGCCTTCCTTCTTCTTTTTGGTCCACATTAACTAAAAACAAATAGTCGGCATTCCGCGAAAACACCATGTTATCTTCATTTACATAAGGAATATAATTGATGGGTTTTCCTCTTAAGAGTTCTCCGCTTATTAGGGCATACTGCTTAGGATTCATACTTTGCGCAAATACACTTGTAACAAACAAGCTAAATGCAATAATTAATAATTTTTTCATTTTGTTTTGAGATTTGATTGTCTCAAAAGTTCAATAAAATGAGTTGCGCTTCAATAACGCATTTGTAGTATTTTCTATCGTAGAATAATCAAACTAAAACTTACTATGTAGAAAACCCTGCAATAAAATTCACAAAAAATATATTTAAACTTATATTCGCAATCTATTTATAGGTAATATATTAATTTACAAAAATTAGGATCATGCACAGAACGCACACTTGTGGTGAATTAACCATCAAAAATTTAGGTCAGGAAGTAATATTGAGCGGTTGGGTACAAAAATCAAGAGATTTAGGTGGAACTACTTTTATTGATGTAAGAGACCGTTATGGTTTAACACAATTAGTGGTTAATACTGACGACGAAGCCACCTTACGTACTAAAGTAAAAGATTTAGGTCGTGAGTTTGTGATAAAAGTGAAAGGCATTGTTGTAGAACGTTCTAATAAAAACCCTAAAATTGCAACCGGAGATGTGGAGATTAAAGTTTCTGATTTGGAAATTTTAAACGTTGCAAAACTACCTCCTTTTATGATTGAAGACGAAACAGATGGTGGTGAAGAGTTACGTATGAAATACCGCTATTTAGATTTACGCCGTAACCCAGTTCGTAATAATTTAATTCTTCGTCATAAAATGGCGCAAGAAATACGTAAATATTTAGATGCGCAAGGCTTTTTAGAAGTTGAAACTCCTGTTTTAATAAAATCTACGCCAGAAGGTGCAAGAGATTTTGTGGTGCCAAGTCGCATGAACCCAGGTGAGTTTTATGCTTTACCACAATCGCCTCAAACCTTTAAACAATTGTTAATGGTATCAGGTTTTGATCGTTATTTCCAAATTGTTAAATGTTTTAGAGACGAAGATTTAAGAGCCGACCGTCAGCCAGAATTTACGCAGATAGATTGCGAAATGGCCTTTATTGAGCAGGAAGATATTTTAAATTTATTTGAGGGATTAACTCGCCACATGTTTAAAAATGTGAAAGATTTAGAATTAGGCGATTTCCCACGTATGGATTATGCAGATGCAATGCGTTTATACGGTTCTGATAAACCAGATATCCGTTTTGATATGCAATTTGTAAGCCTCACCCCAACCCTCTCCGAAGGAGAGGGAGCAAAAGACCTTGTAAAGGGGTTTGGTTTTCCAGTTTTTGATAATGCCGAATTAGTTGTAGGTATAAATGCAAAAGGAGCTGCTTCTTATACTCGTAAACAATTAGATGAACTAACAGATTTTGTAAAACGCCCTCAAATTGGTGCAACTGGTTTAATTTACATGCGCCATAATGAAGATGGCACTTTAAAATCATCTGTCGATAAATTTTACGACGAAACGCAATTAAAAAAATGGTCAGAAGCTTTTGCTACTACCCCTGGTGATTTAGTTTTAATTATGGCTGGTGGAACTGACAAAGTACGCAAGCAATTAAATGAGCTTCGTTTAGAAATGGGTAACCGTTTAGGCTTACGCGATAAAAATAAATTTGCACCACTTTGGGTAATTGACTTTCCATTATTAGAGTGGGATGAAGAAAGCGAACGTTACCACGCTATGCACCATCCATTTACTTCGCCAAAACCAGAAGATATTGCTTTATTAGATAGCAAACCAGGCGAAGTGAGAGCAAATGCTTACGATTTGGTGATTAACGGAACCGAAATTGGCGGTGGTTCTATCCGTATTCATGATAAAGAATTACAATCTATCATGTTTAAACATTTAGGTTTTAGCCCAGAAGAAGCGCAAAAACAATTTGGCTTTTTATTAGAAGCTTTTGAATATGGCGCACCTCCACATGGCGGTATTGCCTTCGGTTTTGATAGGCTGGTTTCTATTGTAGCGGGTTTAGATTCTATCCGAGACGTTATTGCATTCCCTAAAAACAATTCTGGACGTGATGTGATGATAGATTCACCATCAACCATTGATGAAAAGCAGAAAAAAGAATTAAATATTGAAACTACGGTTTAAATTAAAAAAGGAGATTTTCTAAGAAAATCTCCTTTTTTCTTTCGCACTTAATTTTACTGAGCTATAAAACTCACTGTTAAAGATTCTTTAGCAAATCTGTCAATTATATTACCAGTTAAATTATATGTCGGTGATTTTGATACTTGAAGAAAAACATCTAAATCAGATCTTGATGACTTTAGTGTAAGCGTTTGTCGCTGCCCTTTCTCATAATCAACTTCTAAAATATAACTACCGTTAATATCTTTTACGGTTTCAATATTAGATCCCGAAAGTTCCAAAACAGGTGGTGTGCTTCCAGTCATGTAAATACCGGTACTTGCAATAATAAATATTTTAACGGTTTCTTTTTCTGCGGTAGTTGTACCCTCTTCCTTTACACAGGATAAGAATAAAATAACCGAAAACAACAGTAATAATTTCGATTTCATAAGATGATTTTTTCATCAAAAATCTGAAATTGCTTTTACATAAAAAAATCTATTTTGCGAACTATCCTTCTACAAAAACTGCAGTTCCACTTGCAGATACCATTAACATACTACCAGCACTTCCCATAGTTTCGTAATCTAAATCAATTCCTATTACAGCATTAGCACCTAACCTTGCTGCGTAATCTTGCATTTCTGCCATTGCAATATTTTTTGCTTCGCGTAAACCTTCTTCATAACTCCCTGCCCTACCGCCAACAATATCTCTTATACTTGCAAAAAAATCTTTTACAAAGTTTGCGCCTATAATGGCTTCTCCGGTAACAATTCCTAAATATTTAACTACTTTTTTTCCTTCAATGTTATTGGTGGTTGTAACTATCATAATTTTAATTTTGATTAATAATCTTTTCCATTTGGACAGAGAAGTGCTTTAAAAGTTACACAAATCGAATTTATAAGGTAATTTATTTCTCATCAAACCTAAATATTTTAAAATCTAAGCTTATTAATTTATCGGGCAAAACACATAAAGCCCAATAACTAAAATTATATTTGCATCACAAAACAAAAAAATGAAATATTATTCCTTTACCAACGAGCCTACTATACCAGAAGACGATTTTTTTATGAAAGAAGCATTAAAGGAAGCTCATTTAGCTTTAGCCGCTGATGAAATACCGGTAGGTGCTGTATTAGTTTGTAAAGGGCGAGTTATAGGAAAAGGACATAATTTAACACAAAAATTAAACGATGTAACTGCCCATGCAGAGATGCAGGCATTTACGGCTGCTTCAAATTTTTTAGGCGGAAAATATCTTTCAGATTGCACTTTGTATGTAACCTTAGAACCATGTGTAATGTGCGCCGGAGCAGCTTATTGGACACAAATTTCGAGGATTGTTTTTGGAGCTCATGATCCACAAAGAGGCTTCTCTCGTCTTTCTCAAAACATATTACATCCTAAAACACAATTTATTGGAGGGATTTTTGAAGAAGAGTGTAGCGAACTTGTTAAATCGTTTTTTCAAAAAAAAAGAAATAAATCTTAACATTAATCTGAACAATTTTAAATTTCAGGTGCTTATATTTATAATTATTAAATAATCTTTAAACTAAAAATTATGGCTTTTGAATTACCTGCGTTACCCTACGCAACAGACGCACTAGAACCAAATATTGACAAAGCAACAATGGAAATCCACCATGGTAAACACCATGCTGCCTATGTTACTAATTTAAACAAAGCTTTAGAAGGCAAAGAAGATGCTTCTTCTATTGAAGATATTTGTAAAAATATTTCTAATTATCCAGCTGCTGTTAGAAACAATGGTGGTGGTCATTTTAACCATTCATTATTTTGGACAGTAATGGGTACAAATGCTGGTGGCACTCCATCAGGAGATTTAGCAACTGCTATTGATGCTGCTTTTGGTTCTTTCGAAGATTTTAAAACTGCATTCGCACAGGCTGGTGCTACTCGTTTTGGTTCTGGTTGGGCATGGTTAATTGTTGGTGCCGATGGTAAGTTAGCAGTAACCTCTACCCCAAACCAAGATAACCCATTAATGGATGTTGCAGAAGTTAAAGGAACACCTATTTTAGGAATGGATGTTTGGGAACATGCTTATTATTTGAATTACCAAAACAGACGTCCGGATTACATTGCAGCTTTCTTTAATGTAATTAATTGGACTGCTGTTGCAGAACGTTTTGAAGCTGCGAAATAATTTGGCATCATTTTGAATAATAAAAAAACGGGAAGAAATTCATCTTCCCGTTTTTTTATGCTCAGTTATGAAGAAGTTTATTTTACCATCGTTATTTATTTTATTATTAAGTTTAAGTAGCTGTGCTGCTGTTGAAGGTATTTTTAAAGTAGGTTACTACGCAGGAATATTTGTAGTAGTTTTTGTGCTTATTGTCATCGCATTTATATATTCTAAATTCAAAAAGTAATTAGTAATAAATTAAATGGCAAGTTATTTGTTTATGGTGATTTAAATAAATAAGAAAATGAATTTAAAAAGAACTTTTGGAACAATACTTACAATATTAGGTATAATTGGTTTAATATATACAGCCGTGTCTTTTGTGCAGCAAAGCGGAGATACAAGAACTGTTATAACTTTAGGAGTATTGGGAGTTGTATTCTTTTTTACCGGAATTAGCTTGGTGAGAACAACAAAAGATGAGTCATAAAAAAAACCCGCTTTAAAGGCGGGTTTAAATTAATCATTGTTAAGTTGGCTTTTTAAGTTTTCTAAAACTCGACCACCTTTATAAAAATACCGTTGCCAATAAGGTTCTTGTAAATTGCTAATCATAACACCTTTACTAGAAGATGCGTGTGCAAATTTATTATCGCCCATGTAAACACCAACATGACTAATAGATTTGCTGTGTATTTTAAAAAAAACTAAATCACCTTCTTTTAAATCAACTTTATTGATGGGATTAACCATGCTGAAAATATTTCTTGAGTTATTTCCAATAATTGTATTAAATGTTTTATTATACAATTCGTATGCAAATCCAGAACAGTCAATACCTTTTTTTGTATCACCACCTAAACGGTAAGGTGTACCCAACCAATCGTATATAAATTGGTACATTTTAGTATTGCTTGTTGCTGATACTGCAACCCCCATTACTTGAGAAAAAAATTGACTAGCTAAATTATCTGGATCGGAAACTTCGGTTTTTGTAGCGGTGGAAGAACTTTGTTTAGAATTTTGCGCTTTTGCAGTTAAGAAAAAACTAACGAGAAGTGTAAAAATTATAATTTTCTTCATTGAAACTGATTTTATTAATTAATAAAGTAAGGATTTTATTAACGAACTAAACAAAACATTATTTTTGTTGTTGCGAAAATAGCATTAAAGTTTCTTTTACGCAAGAAGTTATTAAAGGTTTTAACAAATCTTAACAATAACTCTATTCCCAAATTCAATTCTTTGATTTAAAAAATTTGTCAAACACTAACGTTCAGAATGGTTTATCTCTCTAAATGGCTATTTTTACCTATTTAGATAAAGTATTCTCAATTTAATATCATTAAAACAACATATAGGTTTTATTTTTGTTAAGATATTAATAGATTTGCTTTCCATAATTAGAATTTACGAATGAGTTCAATTGCGATAACAAAAGAGACATACCTTGAATGGTATGAGTTGATGCTTCTGCTAAGAAGATTCGAAGAAAAAGCAGGCCAGTTATATGGTCAGCAAAAAATCAGAGGTTTTTGTCACCTTTACATAGGTCAGGAAGCTGTAATTGCAGGTGCAATGTCGGCAATTAAAAAAGGCGACAGTATGATTACCGCATACCGTGACCATGCACATCCAATAGCTTTGGGCATGTCTCCAAATGTTGCAATGGCCGAACTTTTTGGTAAAGCAACTGGCTGTTCTAAAGGAAAGGGTGGTTCTATGCACTTTTTCGACAAAGAAAATAAGTTTTTTGGTGGCCATGGCATTGTAGGTGGTCAAATACCTGTTGGTGCTGGTATAGCTTTCGCCGAGAAATACTTAGGAACAGATAATGTTAATATTTGCTACATGGGTGATGGTGCAGTACGTCAAGGTGCATTAAACGAAACCTTTAACATGGCAATGCTTTGGAAACTTCCTGTGATTTTTGTGGTTGAAAACAACGGTTATGCTATGGGTACATCTGTTGCTCGTACATCAAATACTACAGATATTTATAAATTAGGTTTAGGTTACGAGATGCCATGTATGCCAGTTGATGGCATGGATCCTGTTGCAGTGCATAACGCAATGGATGAAGCTGTACAAAGAGCAAGAAAAGGCGAAGGACCAACTTTCTTAGAAATAAGAACTTATAGGTTTAAAGGGCATTCAATGTCAGATCCTCAAAAATACCGCACAAAAGAAGAGGTAGAAGAGTATAAAGCAAAAGATCCAATTGAAATTGTTAAAGCTCAAATTCAAAAAGAAAAATGGGCAACCGAAGAATGGTTTGATGAAATTGCTGCTAAAATTAAAGCTCAGGTAGATGAAGCAGTAAAATTTGCTGAAGAATCTCCTTGGCCAGATCCGTCAGAATTATATACTGATGTTTATGTAGAATCAGACTACCCTTTTATTAAAGACTAACATTTATTTAACACAGATTATAATTATTCTCATATACAATGGCTGAAGCGATAAAAATGCCCAAAATGAGTGACACCATGACCGAAGGTGTTTTAGCAAAATGGCATAAAAAAGTTGGTGATTCTATAAAAGCTGGTGACGTAGTTGCCGAAGTAGAAACTGACAAAGCAACAATGGATTTTGAATCTTTTCAAGAAGGCGTTTTGCTTTATATTGGAGTTGAGGAAGGAAAAGCTGTTCCGGTTGATACACTTATAGCTATTATTGGCGAAAAAGGTGAAGATTACCAATCTGCATTAGATGGTGCAAAAACCGCAACAGATAAAGAAGAAGAATCCGAAGCTCCAAAAGTAGAAGAGGAAACCGACGAAGTTAAGGCAGAAAGTAAAACCGAAGAAAAAGCAACAGAAAAAGTTGATGTTTCTAAAATAGATGCCAACGTAATTAGAATGCCTGCCCTTAGTGATACCATGACAGAAGGGGTAATTAATAAATGGAATTTCAAAGTTGGCGATAAAATAAAAGCTGACGATAGCCTTGCAGATGTTGAAACCGATAAAGCAACAATGGAAGTTGTGGGTTATGAAGAAGGTACTTTATTATATTTATCAGTAAAAGAAGGCGAGGCTGTGCCTGTTAATGGCATTATTGCTATTGTAGGTAAAGAAGGTACAGATATTACTCCGCTTTTAAGTGAAGGCAATGCAAGTGCTGCACCAGAATCTAAAGCTGAAGAAAAATCAGAAGAAAAAACTAACAAAGAAGTTGCTCCAGATGCAGCCACAGCTCCAGTTAAAGAAGAAAAAGCTTCTTCATCAAATGATGATAGTAGAGTAAAAGCTTCTCCTCTAGCTAAAAAATTAGCCGAAGATAAAGGCATCAATTTAAACGATGTAAAAGGAAGTGCAGAAGGCGGCCGTATTGTTAAAAAAGATATAGAGGGTTATTCACCAGCTGCAAAACAAGAAACTGCTGCACCACAAGCAGCAAGTGAATCAGCACAGCCTGCTAAACCAGCAGCTGCTGCACCAGTAATTCCGCAATATGTGGGTGAAGAAAGTTTTACAGAGAAACCAGTTTCTCAAATGCGTAAAGCAATTAGCCGTAGCTTATCCGAAAGCTTATTTACAGCACCGCATTTCTATTTAAACATTACTGTTGATATGGATAGCGCAATGGAGGCTCGTACTCAAATAAATACGGTAGCTCCTGTTAAAGTTTCTTTCAATGACATTGTAATTAAAGCAGTAGCAATTGCATTAAAACAACATCCAGCCGTTAATTCTTCTTTCAGAGGAGATAAAATCCGTTTTAACGAACATACAAATATTGGTGTGGCAATGGCTATTGAAGATGGGCTATTAGTACCAGTTATTCGTTTTGCAGATGGAAAAAGCTTATCTCACATTTCTGCCGAAGTAAAAGATTTCGCTCAAAAAGCGAAAGCTAAAAAACTACAACCTAAAGATTGGGAAGGCTCAACATTTACTGTTTCTAATTTAGGAATGTTTGGTATTGATGATTTTACATCAATCATAAACACACCAGATGGTGCAATTTTATCTGTTGGAGCGATACAAAACGTACCAGTTGTCAAAAACGGTGCAGTTGTGCCTGGAAATATAATGAGATTAAGTTTAGGTTGTGACCATAGAGTAATTGATGGCGCAACAGGAGCTAAATTTTTACAAACATTAAAAGCTTTATTAGAGCAACCAATTAGGTTATTAGCATAAGCTGTTTTTTAATTGAATAATATCCGAGCCTCACCTTTTGGTGGGGCTTTTTTGTGGTTATAGATTGGTGATAATGGTTTTTCTAAAAAATAAATCAGAAAACCCAGTTTTAAAAATCCTGAAATCAATTATTGATTTCAAATTCTAACCTTAAAATGTAATTCTAATTAATAGTAATCACTTTTAAAGTATAACCATCACCAATTTTATGACTTGGCTTAGTTGGATAAAATAAGTTTGCAGTTAATATTGCCGCCGGAAACAAAGCAAATGCCCCAGAAAAAGCAGTTAAAGCCGGACTAATATCTAAAGAGTTGGTAATTAGCACCGCAGATGTTCCAATAATTGCAAAAGAACCAATAAAAGTAAGTAGTTCAGCAGATTTTGAAACTTTCTTTATTGCGGTAATATCCGCTATTGTAAATGACTTTTGCTTATTGGTACGTTTATCAACCTTTAACCAAATTTGATTCTCAGCAATAGAATCAACTCTTCCTCTAAAACCTAAAAACTCTGGCATTTTACCTGCTTTTTTTATTTCCAATTTGTTAGACGGATAGGCTAATCTTACGTAGTCTCCTTTTTTAATTGTTTTTGTAGTTTGATTACTAAAAGAAAGCAAGATTTTATTTTCTTGCGATTGAGCAAAATAAGAGCCTAAACAAATGGCTAAAGTGATTACGATTGACTTAATAAACATAGAATAAAAGTAATACAATTTATATTCTTAGCATAAATAAAAATATTTTTCTGGTTACTAGATTATTAACTCTCAAAAACGTACATTTGCATCCTCTTTTCGAGTAAAAGAGATATTGCAAAAATTTAATGTATTAAAAAATGGCAACTAAAATTAGATTACAAAGACACGGTAAAAAAGGAAAACCTTTTTATTACATCGTAGTAGCAGATTCAAGATCTCCAAGAGATGGTAAATTTATTGAGAGAATAGGTTCTTACAATCCAAACACTAACCCAGCAACAATTGATATCAATTTTGATAGCGCTGTAAATTGGGTAGGTTCTGGTGCAACCCCTACTGATACTGCAAAAGCAATCCTTTCTTACAAAGGTGTACTTTACAAAAATCACTTAAATGGTGGTATTGCTAAAGGAGCTTTAACTCAAGAACAAGCAGACGAAAAATTTGCTACTTGGTTAGAAGCTAAAGATGGTAAAATCCAAGCTAAAAAAGATGGTTTATCATCTAGCAAAGAAGCTACTAAAAAGACTGCATTAGAAGCAGAAACTAAAAGAAAAGAAGCTGTTGCTGCAGCTGTAGCTCTTAAAAATGCTCCGGTTGAAGAACCAGCAGTAGGAGAAGAAGTGACTGCAGAAGCTGAGACTACAGAAGAAGCAGCAACTGAAGAATCTTCAGAAGAGACAACTCCAACTGCTTAACAAGTTTATTCTTAAAGCATAAAAAAAGCTCCTTGAAATTTTTCAAGGAGCTTTTTTTATGGATTATTTTTGCTAAATATTCTTTCCTAATTTCTCCAACATATCTGGTGGTACATTTTGCAAATCTAAAACCAAGAAACCGTCTAAGCAGTCAGAAAATTTAGGATCTATATTAAAACAGATTATTTTAGCATTTAAAGCAATGTATTGCCTTAATAAAACAGGTACTTTAATGTGCGAAGTTTCAATTTCGGCAATTAAGCTATCCAAATTTTTTAAAGAACTACTGGTTGCAGTTAATAAATCTACGTCAATTTTAGAAAAATCTACTTTAAATTGTTTACGGGGTTTAACCATTTGCGCCATTTCTGTATCAAAATGGTTTCGGTATATAAAATTAACAATTAATGATTTTGAAAATTTACTAAAAGCATTGCTAATAGATACTGGCCCAATTAAATATCTAAATTGTGGATTATCTAAAACATACTTCAAAATTCCTTTCCACAATAAAAACAGAGGTAACGGCTTTTGCTGGTATTCTTTTCTTATCCAACTTCTTCCTAATTCTAAACTGTTTCTTAAAACAGGATATAGTTGAGATTTGATTTTGAAAAGTTCATAAATATAAAAACCCTTTTTTCCGTAGCTGTAAAATATTTCATCGCCTTTACCTATGCGGTAAGCACCAACCACCATTTTTGTTTCTTTATCCCAGATAAATAAATGACTGTAATAAATATCGTAGCTATCTAAATCTGTTGATTTATTGGTACCCTCACCTATTTCTCTAAAAGTAATTTCTCTTAATCGGCCAATTTCTTTAATAATGTTTGGAATGTAAGAAGTTGGCGTAATATAAACCTCGTAGTTTTTCTCTGTCCAAACTTTATGTGAGTCTCTAATTTTAGAAACTTCTGCCTCCAATAAATCAGCATCAATAGCTGGTGCAATTTCTTCGGGCTTGCCTTTAATTTTAAATAAATTATGAGCGCTAAAAATTTTCTTTACGTTTTCTAACCCTACGCCTAAAGCATAGGTTTTTGCTCTTAAATAGGCTAATATACTTGTGCTATTATCATTGTTTGGGATATCTGCAAAGGCAATTGGCTTCCCAATTCTAACTTTAATAGTATGTCCTTTTTTATTAAACAATTCTGACGGTAATTTGGCAGTTCTTAAAGTTGGGTGTATTAGAGAAAGTAAATTAAATATTAACCCGTTATTTCCGTGAAAGTAAATTGGCAATACCGGCACTTTAGCTTTACCAATTAATTTACCTACAACTGGGTGCCATAATTTATCTGTTATTTGTTGTTGATCAATTTTATAAGTTGATACCTCACCGGCAGGAAAAATACCAATAGGCGTACCAGAGTTTAATAAAGACAAAGTTGTTTTTATTCCGCTTATGCTTGATGAATGCTCTACATTTTCGAAAGGATTTACGGCAACAAAAAAATCGCTGAGATTTGGTATTTTTTTAAGAATAAAATTAGCCATCACTTTAGCATCTGGCCTAACAGTACATAATATTTTTATCAATATTAAACCTTCAATACCACCATAAGGGTGGTTGGCAATAGCCGTAAAAGCACCTTCTAACGGAATGTTTTTCCAGTCCGCTTCATTAACTTCAACTTTTACACCTACCAGTCTTAAAATTTCGTCAACAAACTCTATTCCTTCAAATTTTTCTGCTTTAGAAAAAGTATCATTAATATCGTTAATTTTCATTACCTCCATTAACAAAGCTGCCAAACCAGGCATTCTTAGCTTATTAAGCTTAGTGGCTTTAGCAAATTCTTCGGTACTAATAATTTTCATTTTTACTTGCAGTTTATTGGCTTAGACAAGCAAATTTATAAAATAATAGGTTTGAATTTTAAGTATTAAATAAATAAATAAAATCAGTTAAAAAAACAACGATTGTTTCGATAGTTAAACCAAATATTTTAAAAAACATTTTTTTGTTTTAAAACTGGTAGCAATAATTTATATTTGATTTCTACTATTTTCCTATGAATCAAAAACTTAAAGATTATTTAGAGGTTTCTCCCCGCGAATTTAGAGGTATAGTTGTTTTTGTATTAATTATGCTATTTGTATTTGTTTCTCCCTACGTTTATGAACGTATCATGTTTCAACCACTAAAAATTTCTATTGAAACTTTAACACCAAAAATTGATAGTGTGGAAGCTTTTAATGAGAAAACAGATCGTTTTTATCCTAAAGAAGAAAACAAAAAATCAACAGCTCAATTGTTTGATTTTAATCCGAATCATTTACCAACATCTGAATGGATGAAACTTGGTTTAAGCAAAAAACAAGCTTTAATGATTAAAAAATACGAAGACAAAGGCGGGCAGTTTAGAAACATAAATGATGTTAAAAAAATGTGGGCTATAAAACCCGAACTTTTTGAACAACTTTTACCTCACATTAAAATACCAGAACAAACCAGTGCTACTAATTTTAATGACACAAAAACTCCAAATAAAACTATCTCTACAGCAAAAAGTATAGCAACTGTAGAAATTAATAGTGCAGATTCAGCTTCTTTACTGGCAATAAGGGGAATAGGCCCAGCTTTCGCTTCTCGTATTATCAAATATAGAAATAGGTTAGGCGGCTTTTTATCTATTAATCAATTGAAAGAAGTTTGGGGAATTGATTCTTTAAAGTTTGAGCAAATTAAAACTCAGGTATTAATTAATACCAACGCCATTCAAAAAATAGACATTAACAAATGCACTTTTGAGGAATTAAAAACCTTTCCATATTTAAGTTATAAGCAATCAAACACAATATTGGCTTATAGAAAACAACATGGCGATTTTAAAAATGCAACGGATTTGAATAAAATTGCGATATTAACCCCAGAAATTATTCAAAAAATTACGCCCTATTTCAAATTCTGATGATTGAAGAAAGTATTAAAAAAAGCATAAGAGACATTGTAGATTTTCCTAAACCAGGAATTGTTTTCATAGACATTACTCCAATTTTAAAAGACCAAAATTTATGCAGCAATATTGTGGATGCTTTTGTGGAAGAATTAAAAGACTTAGATTTTGACGCAATTGCTGGCATAGAAAGTAGAGGGTTTTTGTTTGGTTTAATGTTGGCCAATAAATTGAATAAACCATTTATCCCGATAAGAAAAGCAGGAAAACTCCCTTACACTACCATACAGCAAAGTTATGATTTAGAATATGGTTCGGCGGTGATAGAAGTACATGCTGATGCTTTTAAACCTGGAGCTAAAATTTTAATACACGATGATTTGTTGGCTACTGGCGGTACGGTTGAAGCCACTTCATTATTGATACAAAAAATGGAAGGTATTGTTGCTGGCTTTACTTTTATAGTTGGCTTAGAGTTTTTAAATGGAAAAAATAAGCTAGCGCATTTTTCTAAAAACATTTATACCCTAGCAAAGTATTGAGCTAAAAACATAAAGGTTTAAATATAACAAAGATTATACATTCAGATTTAGCACCATATTAAAGCTAGTTTTAAGTACGGAAGTTTAATTTTTGAACTAAATACCATTTGAGCCATAGTTTGCCATATATAATATTGGTTTTATGTTATCATAAATCTGTATTTTGTATAAAACCAATTAATTATGCAAACAAATCAAAACACGTTAGGTTATAATTTCTCACAATCTGAAAGCCAAACAATGATAGCCCAAATGGTAAAAGATTTTGCTGCTAAAAAGATAAAACCTCATGTAATGGAATGGGATGAAGCCCAAACTTTCCCTATAGAATTATTTAAAGAAATGGGCCAATTAGGCTTAATGGGAGTATTGGTTCCCGAAGAATACGGAGGCTCTGGTTTAGGATATTTTGAATATGTAAAAGTGATAGAAGAAGTTGCAAAAGTTTGTGGCTCTATTGGCTTATCTGTTGCTGCTCATAATTCTTTATGTACTGGCCATATTTTATATTTTGGAAACGAGGAGCAAAAGAAAAAATGGTTACCTAAACTAGCAACTGCAGAATGGATTGGGGCTTGGGGCTTAACCGAAGCTAACACTGGTTCTGATGCTTTAGGTATGAATACTACGGCAGTTTTAGAAGGCGACCATTACATTGTTAATGGTTCTAAAAACTGGATTACCCATGGGAAATCTGGAGATATAGCTGTTGCAATGGTTCGTACTGGTGACAAAGGAAATGCAAAAGGAATTTCTGCAATAGTTATTGAAAAAGGGACGCCCGGTTTTACCCACGGTAAAAAAGAAAATAAATTAGGGATGAGAGCTTCTGAAACTACCGAACTTATTTTTGATAATGTTAAAGTACCTAAAGAAAACTTATTAGGTGTAGAGGGCGAAGGCTTTAAACAAGCTATGAAAATTTTAGACGGGGGCCGTATTTCTATAGCGGCTTTATCTTTAGGGATTGCTAAAGGTGCTTACGAAGCCGCTTTAGCTTATTCTAAAGAACGTCATCAATTTGGGAAAGCAATATCAAGTTTTCAAGCCATTGCATTTAAATTGGCAGATTTAGCAACAGAAATTGAAGCATCTGAATTGTTAATTTACCAAGCTGCCGACATGAAAAATAAAGGTTTAAATATGACTAAACAATCTGCAATGGCAAAATATTTCGCATCAGAGGTTTGTGTAAAAGCAGCAACTGAAGCAGTGCAAATATTTGGTGGTTATGGTTATACCAAAGATTTTCCGGTAGAGAAATACTACAGAGATAGTAAATTATGTACCATTGGCGAAGGAACAAGCGAAATACAAAAAGTTGTTATTGCTAGGGAAATTTTGAAATAGGTGCTTTATTTTTTAATAATTGGGGCGTTAATTGTTAGTTATAAAACTAATAATTAACGCTTTCTATTTTACTTAATGCTTAACTTAGCTTTAAAATGAGATTTAAAATATTTATTATTTGCCTAAGTTCAGTGTGCATTGCTACAAGTTGTTTTGCACAGCAAATATTGCCAATTTATAATAGCAAGAGTTTGCAAAACAGTACATTAAATATTTTTAGCGATAGTGGAAATTTAAGTATAACAGCTTATAACGCCAACATTATAAAATTAACTTTAAGCAAAGAAAAAATTACACCAGATACTACTAGCACTTTAAAACCTGTAAATGTTAGAGTAACTCAAAACCTAGAAAGTATTTTTTTTACTACAGATTCTTTAATTATTGCGGTAGCTAAATTTGATTTGAGTATTAAAATAATGAACAAGCTGGAGAAATTGCTAACAGAGAACAAAAGCTTTTTCATTAACAACCCAAAGCAGAATCTTCTTTATAGTTTAGAAAAAGAAGAAGTTTTTTTGAGCGTTAGTAAAAGAGGAAAAACCAGTAAAAAGTTAGATGATAAATTTCTTTTCAAATCTAACAAAGGCTATTTCTTGTCATTCGAAAAATCAGAAAACAGCAAAGCAGAAGTTATTAATAACACCTTTAGTTTTAAGCAAAACAAAGAACCTATAAGCTATTTGTTTTTCACAAAAGACTTAATTAACTAATTCTTAATACCAGTTAATTGCAAGAATTAATCATTATGGTGATTAACAAAAATAAGGCAAAAATGCTGTATAGGTTAAAAGTATAATCTGCTGATCTTTTTAATTTATAAGTATGTTTTCTTTTCATGATTAATTTGTTTGATGAATTAATCATAATACAAGAAGTAAACCAAAAAATTATTGTTTAAAAATTTCGTCAGATTTGGGATAGAAATCTAAAAATAAAAAAGGTGCTATTCTACAATAATTGCAGCAATAGCACCTTTTTAAATCTTGTAATTTTTTTCTTAACTCAGATATTTCCCAACAATTGGCATCCTCCTGCCCATGCCAAAAGCTTTTGGCGAAATACGTAAAATTGGAGGTGTTTGGTAACGTTTAAATTCGGCTTTATTTACCATTTTTAAAATTCTATTTACTAAAGCTTCATCATAACCATCAGCAATAATATCCTTAGAACTTTTTCTCATCTCGATATATTCAAACAAAATTTTATCTAAAATATCGTAATCTGGTAAAGAATCAGAATCTTTTTGATCTGGACGTAATTCTGCCGAAGGTGGCTTTGTAATGGTATTAATTGGGATAATTTCTCTTTCTCTGTTTATATAATTTGCCAATTGGTAAACTTGTGTTTTATAACAATCGCCAATTACAGATATAGCTCCGCACATATCTCCATACAAAGTACCATAACCAACTGCACTTTCACTTTTGTTAGATGTGTTTAGCAATATATAGCCAAACTTGTTCGACATGGCCATCATAATCACCCCACGAGAACGGGCTTGAATATTTTCTTCTGCCAAATTAGCTTCCAAACCAGCAAATTCATCTTTTAAAGTTTCATCAAAAGCATTGGCAACGGTTTTAATAGGAA
The DNA here is from genome assembly GCF_042684645.1 of Pedobacter alpinus. Lineage (NCBI taxonomy): Bacteria > Pseudomonadati > Bacteroidota > Sphingobacteriia > Sphingobacteriales > Sphingobacteriaceae > Pedobacter > Pedobacter alpinus. The sequence goes on along the minus strand of NZ_JBHULV010000029.1, from coordinate 75,505 downwards.
TAACTGTGCTTTTACAGCCAATGTTTTTAGCTAAAGCTTCGGCGTCTTTTATAGAATGATCTGAAGAATATTTAGAAGGCATTAAAACCGCCATCACATTTTCTGCACCTAACGCTTCGTATGCTAAAGCACAAACAACTGCCGAATCTATCCCTCCAGAAAGTCCTAATGTGGCTTTTGTAAAACCTGATTTTTGGAAATAATCTTTAATTCCTAAAACTAATGCTTGATAAACTTGTTCGGTATCGGTTGGTCTTTTAAAAGGTTTGTTTAATACAATCGAGCTTTGTACTTGTTCTACATTAAATACCCTAACATCTTCCTCAAAATATTTAAACTCCGACACTAAATCTCCGGCTTTATCAAAAACCAAAGAACCACCATCAAATATTAATTCTGTTTGTGCACCTACGTGGTTTACATAAAACAGCGGTAAGTTATACTTGCGGCAATTTTGCGAGAGGATAAAAATACGTTCTTCATCATGATTATAAGCAAATGGAGACGCAGCAATATTGATCATAAAATCAGGAGATTCTTTGATTAACTCATCCATTGGGCAAGTTTTATACAAAGGATTGTCGCCTAAATTCCATAAATCCTCGCAAATAGTAATCGCAATTTTATGCCCTTTATAATCAACACATTTAAACTCATGTGCGGGTTCAAAATAGCGGTACTCGTCAAAAACATCATAAGTTGGTAACAATGCCTTTTTTATTACTTGTTTCACTTCACCATCGGCTATAAAATAAGCTGCATTGTATAAATCTTTACCTTCAATAACCGGGTTATGGATAGGCAAACCAATAATGCAAGCAATACCTTGGCAAGCTTTAGCTACGTTATTTGCTGCACTTTCACAAAGTTGTATAAACTCTGAGTACTCCAAAAAATCGCGAGGGGGGTAGCCACAAATACATAATTCTGAAAAAACAACAATATCTGTTCCCTCTGCTTTTTGCTGATTAAGCGTTTCAATTATTTTTTGCGTATTGGCTTCAAAATTTCCAATATGATAGTTTAATTGTGCTAAAGCAATTTTCATAAAAAAATTAAAAATACAATTAGAAGTAAACAGCTAAATTTAAACCTAGGTAAGAACTTTTAAGCGTTCCCTCTCCTTTTTTAATATCTGTAAAGCCGTTATTAAAAGAAAGACCTAAATCTACCGCAGTTTTTTCTCCAACAAAAAACTGAGCACCACCACCAATAATTAAAGAAGCTCTGTAAAACGCAACTTCATCATATATATCTGTATTTTCAACATTTTGAGTTGCAATTGGGCTATCTTTAATATCCTGTTTTGCCCTTACATTAAACGCATTACCTAAACCAAACTGACCATAAAATTTTAAGCCGTTCATTTCATTGGTACTCAACTTTAAAGTGGCAGGAATTTCAATATATTGTAGTTTATAAATTTTTTGCTGCCCTTTGCTATCAACCTTTTCGCTTTCTGTTTGTCCGTTAATGGTAGTTAATTGCAAACCTGTACTAAAAGCGTAATTATCGGCAAAATAAAAATCGCCAACTAAACCATAAGTAAAACCTGCTCTTAATCCATTTGATTTAATGCCGTCAATATCACTTCTTATCCAACCAAAATTTGGATGTGCGGTTAAGCCCAATTTAAATCCCTTAAAATCTTCTTGTGCAAATAATGATAGCGTTGCAAGCGTAAATAGTGACGCTAATAATATCTTTTTCATAACTTCGGTTTCTAAATTAATTGTTTGTTCAAATGAAATTTAAATTTTTTTCTAAAATTACACTTTTTTTTATAATCTGTTTGTTCATTGTCTCCTGTAATCAAGAAAAAGGGATTGATACCAGTAATATAGAAATTGACTTGCAAATTGAGCGTTTTGACCAAGATTTATCAAAAATTACACCGAATACGTTAAATGAAAAGTTACCAGATTTAAAAAAGAAATACGGTGTTTTTTATACCGATTATTTTGAAAAAATTTTAAATTTAGGTAATACAGAAAATTCTGAATACATAACTGTTTTAGCTCAAGTTTTAGGCGATAAACCTTTTCGGGATTTACAACATGAAACAGATTCTATATATCCTAATTTAGACGATCAAAAACCAGCACTAACTGAAGCTTTTAAGCGAATTAAATATTACTATCCCGAATGGAAAACACCAAAAATAATTACTTATATTTCTGGTTTTCAAGTACAAACACCAATTGGCATTGGCTATGTTGGTGTAGGGTTAGATATGTTTTTAGGTAATCAATCAAAATTTTACCCTGCACTAGTAGAAAGTGTACCACGTTACATTAGCCGTAGGTTTACACCAGAAAACATTACGCCAAGGGTAGTAGAAGTGATTACCAGAGAAGAGTTATTTCCTGAATTAAATAACGACAAAAGCCTACTTTCTAAAATGATTTACAACGGTAAGTTGTTATACTTTATGAAAGAAATACAACCAAATACTGCCGATAGCGTTATTATAGGTTATTCTCAAAAACAAATGGAGTGGGCAAATGAATTTGAATCTGATACTTGGGCTTTCTTTTTAGAACAAGATTTATTATTTAATACCGATTACATGAAAATTCAGCGATATTTAGCTGAAGCTCCATTTACCCCAGGTTTAGGTAGCGAAAATGATTCGGCACCTAAATTAGCGTTATTTATAGGTTGGCAAATTGTAAAAAACTATATGAATAACAATCCAAAAATAGAGTTAAAAGATTTGATGTTAGAGAAAGATGCGCAAAAGATATTGACAATGGCAAAATATCATCCTAATCAAAAGGATTGATTTTGAGGCTGCTTTTCTTAAATTAGGTTTTAAGCGTTATGATTTTAGCTTTATGCTTTTAGTCTTAACAAAACATCTTTAAATATATATCGTTTTATACTTATGAAAATAGGAATTGTTTTAAGTGGAGGTGGCATAAGAGGGATTGCGCATTTAGGAGTTTTAAAAGCATTAAAAGATAAAAAAATAACTGTTTCACATATCACTGGCACCAGTGCTGGTGCAATTGTAGGCGCATTATACGCAAATGATGTTGACCCTTACCATGTTTTAGAAGAATTTAACAAAACTAAACTTTATAAGTATTTACGTCCAGCTTTTAGATTGCCAGCACTCTTAAACTTAGAAACTGCATTTACATTATTAAAAAAATACATCCCTCATGATTCTTTTGAGCATTTAAATATCCCCTTAACTATAACTGCTACAAACTTTAACGATGGCAAATTAGTTTATTTTTCTGAAGGCGAATTAATTAGAAAAGTGCTAGCATCAAGCTGTATACCAGGAGTATTCAATCCTATTATGATTGATGGAAAATTATATATTGATGGTGGTGTTATTAATAATTTCCCGGTTGAACCACTTTTAAATAAATGCGATATTATTATTGGCTCTTCTTGCAATAATTTACCTGTTATAGATAAACCAAGAGGAATTAAACATGTGATAGAAAGAGCAGCTTTACTTACTTTAAATCATACTTTAGAAGAAAAATGCGAATTTATTGATGTGCTGATAGAACCTAAGGGTTTGGGTGAAACCAGTATTTTTGATGTTAAAAAAGCCGAAGATATTTTTTGGTTAGCTTATGAGGAGACTTTGAGTAAAATACCAGAGATTAATAAATTGGTGAAGTAACTTTTATGCTCATGCTTAATCGGATTATTAAGCTTAAATCTCAAATTATTCATAAACCTTAGCGTATATACAAAAAAAGGGCACTATTAAAATAGTACCCTTTAAATATTTTGAAATATTAATTGCTTAGTCTTTTAAAATTCTCATCACCCCTACAATGCTAATGATAGCACCTAAAAAGGTTAACGCCCAGCCAATTAAATCAATTACTAAAGAGTGGTAAATAATTTGTTTAAGAAAAACGCCAAACAAAGTAACAAAAAGGCCACCTATAATAATTTTGTAATGTGAAGGGTTATTTGCGTTTACCATAATTATATTTTTTATTTACGCTGCAAAAATAAAACTATTGTTGAAATATTCATACTAAATAGAAAATTCTTATTAATAAATTTTGCCTTTCAGAATCTTTACTAAATAAACAGCTTATTGAAACCATTCAATTTTACATTTCAAAATTGTTGCAATAACATGTTTATCCTTTTTAAACTCTTATAAATGCTTTTGGTAAATTGCGCAAAATTATAAACAATGAGGATTGCAATTAACGGTTTTGGACGTATTGGACGTACAGTTTTTAGAATTCTGGCTGAAAACAAAGAGGTGGAAATTGTAGCCATTAACGATTTAACCGATAGCCAAACATTAGCGCATTTGTTAAAATACGATTCTGTACATGGTAATTTTAAAGGAACTGTAATTGCTGATGAAAAATCGATCATTGTAAACGGAAAAGAAGTCGCTGTTTTTGCTAAAAAAAATCCAGAAGAATTGCCTTGGGGCGATTTAAACATTGATATCGTAATTGAAGCTACCGGAAAATTTTTAAGCGAGGATTTAGCTAATAAACATATTATTGCCGGAGCTAAAAAGGTTTTGTTATCTGCACCTACATCTGATAAAAATATACCCACAGTAGTTTTAGGCGTTAACGACCAACAAATTGATTGGGATAGTCCTGTCATCTCAAACGCATCTTGTACCACCAATAATGTGGCTGCAATGGTTAAAGTTTTGGACAACAATTGGGGAATTAAAGAAGGTTATATTACCACGGTTCACTCTATGACGGGCGACCAAAGTTTGCATGATGCACCTCACAGAGATTTACGAAGAGCCAGAGCAGCATCTACTTCCATCATCCCTACTACAACTGGTGCAGCAAAAGCCATTACCAGTATTTTCCCTCATTTAGAAGGGAATTTAGGTGGCGCAGGCATTAGAGTGCCGGTTTTAAATGGTTCGCTTACAGATTTTACCTGCATTTTAAAAAAACAACCCGAATCTGTTGAGGCAATAAACAAAGCTTTTAAAGCTGCGGCCGATGGAGAAATGGCTAATATTTTAGAATATACGGAAGACCCTATTGTTTCTGTAGATATTATTGACAACCCACATTCTTGCATTTTTGATGCTCAACTCACTTCTATTGTTGGTGGTATGATTAAAGTGGTAGGTTGGTACGATAATGAATTTGGCTACTCTAGCCGTTTGGTAGATATTGTTTTAAAAATTGCAAACCAAAAACATGATTAAGTTTATAACCACCCAAGAGGTTTTACCCCTAAGAAACGAAATTCTTAGAAACGGAAAATTACAATTACAAGAGTGTGTTTTTGTAAACGATGATGAGGCAAGCACATTCCATTTAGGTTATTATGTTGCCGATGAGTTGGTTTGCGTTGCCAGTTTCCATAAACAAAACCATCCCGATTTTACTGGTGAGGCTTTTCAATTGAGAGGAATGGCAACCCAAACAGCCTATCAAGGTAATGGAATTGGAAACAAACTGGTGAATTTTGCAATCGTTTATTTACGAGGCCGAAAAATTAATTATATATGGTGCAATGCAAGAGAAAAAGCTTTTAAATTTTACCTGAGCTTAGGTTTTGAATTTATAAGTGAGCCTTTTGAAATTGAAGGAATTGGAGTGCATAAAGTGATGTATTTAAAGATTTGTTGAGATATTAACATAAGTTAGATTATTAATTTTCCCACACAAGCTTTTCTGCCCCGATGCCGGGCAGTGGTAGTTATTTTCTTATTATTTTCTAAATTTATTGTTAAGTATTCGAGATTGCTTCGCAATTTTTTTAGCCAAAAAAGCAACCAAGAACTGGTGCAAAAGTAAACACATGATGATTTTTACTTGTGAATTGGTTTTGATGTTAGAGATAAAAAAAAGATTTCATTAAGAGCAGAAAACAACAATTTACCGCTACTTTATTGTTGTTATTGAATTTCTTAAGGAAAAGTCTTGCTATAGAAATAGATGGGTTTGTGAACTATTTAAACAAGAATATATCTTTAGCAAAGACACCTGTTTTTACTTTAAGTGGATTTATTCAGATTAGAAAAAACATTAATCTAATGAATACGTTGTCACGCTGCGCTTAAAAATATGGACAGATGGAAATTTGTAGAGACGCTTCGCTTAAAGTTATCGCACCATTAGAATTTGTTTTCTATTAGAAAACTTTTTACATTTGTTCACTATAAGTAAACTGCAGATGTTTAATATCATCAATAGAAAAACACTTTTAGCTTATACTTCTGCATATCCAAAAGCAAAAAACGCTTTATTGGAATGGTATTATGAGTTCTTAAATTCTGATTTCAAGAACTTTCAAGAATTAAAGGTAGTACATAAAAGTGCAAGTTTAGTTGGTGATGATAGAGTAGTGATCAATATAATGGGTAACAATTACAGGCTGGTAATTAGAGTTGTTTTCACTTATAAAGTAATTCAGATTAAATGGTTTGGTACTGTATGATAAAATAGATGTAACCACTGTAAAATTTAAAAACTGATGGATTTAAGAATCATAAAAACTGACGAAGAATATCAAGAATTATTAGATTGGGTTGATACTCAATTTGATTTGAATATTTCTGCTGACAGCGAAGCTGGTGAGGATTTGCAAGTCGCTTTATTATTGATTAAACAATATGAAGATATACATTTCCCTATCCCTAAACCTGACCCACTATTAGCTGTAAAACAGAAAATGGAAGATGAAGGTTTAAAAAACAAAGATTTAATAGATTGGATTGGTAGCAAAAGCTATGTTTCTGCTTTACTGAGTGGTAAAAAACCTTTAACACTTAAAATTGCTAAAGTTTTGCACAAAAAATTGGGAATTCCTGCTGAAGTTTTTTTGGCTTAAGAATGATTGAGTTTTTGAAAGTGGTTTTAAATTGAGCTTAAAATCATGAAGAGTTGAGATTTCATTGTCCAGTGTCAGGGCGAGGTACGAAGCCATCTGTTCATTTTTTGCACTACCCTTCGCTAAATATTGCTTCGATATTACTTTTAATAACAAAGCAATTCTGCATATTATTGAGTCTGGAGACTCTTTTCTATTTATGAATCCGTAGTCACGCTGCGCTTAAGACTACGGACAGATGATGTTGTAATGGCATAGAAAGCAAAAACTTGTCTGCCGTATAAACTTAGTTTATTGCGATGAAATAACATAAAGCAATTCAGCCATTATAATACAAATTTGTGGTTAGCGGTTGTTAGGAATTTTAAACCATTCAATAGCCTCTAACACTTTTTTGTCTATCGAAATGTTAGCGAAATTATCACCTTCTATTAGTTCAATGTCAGGCTTTAAGTAACTGTTATAAATTTTACCATTCCTGTCTTGACTAAAACTTGCAGACAATGCAAGGAGATATCCATCTATTTTGAAATTTACATTACCGGTGGTTAGACCATAAGTTTTCTCGCCAATAAAGATTGTATTTTCCCTGCCTTTAAAAGAAATAGCTAGCATTTCACCTGCACTTGCTGTAACCTGACTTAGTAAAATAGCAATTTTCAGTTTTTTAGAACAATTGCATCTTGTAGTTACAGAGGCGACAATTCTATTTTGCTGAAAAAAATTTCCTTTTTTAAGCTTCCATGGTTCTTTGAATGTACCATCCAAATTACTAAAAGCGCCAAAAAATCCTTCTCCTATTAATTGGTGTAGTCCCGTAAATAGGGGATAGATACTTCCGCCTTCGTTTGCCCTAAGGTCAACAATAACACCTTCGATTGGCTGCTCCAGTATGCGGCACAAACTGTCTTGAATAGCCTGTCCCATGCGCTGAATATTATCTTTTGGGGAATTGGAGGGTATGAGGATGTAACCATATTTCCCATCCAGTATTTCAATATGCAATTGAGGTTTATTGCTTTTCAATTCGTCTATCAGCGTCTTTCTTAATACAATTGATGTGTCAACTACACTTATTTTCTTCCCATTCCCAAATAGAGAGGCATGGTTGTCACCAATGCTTGAGAATATGAGTTTGACCCTACGCTGAAAATCCTCAAAATTTAAATGTTCTCTTTCTGGTTTAAAAATTATGTCTTCCAATTTAATCCAGTCTACTTGTTTTCGGTAAACAGAATTTCGTTTTACTGTTTGAAAAACCTTAAACAACGTGGTTGTTAATGTGTCATTTATAAAATGTTCATCTTGCGCAAAAGTTTTTGTTCCAGCAAAGAATAATAATATAAGGGTCGTCAAAAGTATTTTTCTCATGGCATGAAGTTGAGTTTAATAACCGCTAACTTATATATTGGAGAATAAACCTCCAATACTTTGTTAAAAGTAAAAATAAATCAGCAAAACAATTTTAAATATTTTTCACTCAAAACAAAACCCCATAAACAAAAAAAAACAAGCCCCGAAGGGCTTGTTCACCAACCAACCAAACCCCAAACAAATTATTGTTTGGTGATTTTTTTATACCTCAGTAAAGCTTCCAAATAGTAATAATCTGCGTAAACTATTGGTGTGTTAATTTCTGATTTACCGGGTTTATGCCCTACGGAATGCTTTAGAATAAAATTATTATTCTCATTTAATTTGGCAGTATATGCAGGCGACGCTAAACTCGTCAGCATTTGCTCTGCAATGGTAAAATATTGTTTTTTGTTACTTTTACTATAAACACTTAACTCTAAAAATGCAGAAGCGAAAACGGCTGCAGCAGATGCATCTCTTTCTTCGTTAGGGATATTAGGTGCGTCAAAATCCCAATAAGGTACCTTGTCCGCTGGTAAGTTTGGGTGTTTAATCACGAAGTTTGCAATGCCTTCTGCCTGTTTTAAATACTTTTCATCCTTGGTTTCTCTGTACATTAAAGTATATCCATAAAGCGCCCAAGCTTGCCCCCTGGCCCAAGCAGAAGAATCTGCAGCGCCTTGATGTGTTTTCTTTCTAAAAACTTTAGTTTCTGGCAAATAGCATACTACATGGTAACTGCTAAAATCATCTCTAAAGTGGTGTTTCAAAGTATTATCAGCATGTGTTATTGCAATATCATAAAGCTTTTTATCACCAGATTTTTTAGCCGCCCAAAACAAAAACTCTAAATTCATCATGTTGTCAATAATCACCGGGTATTCGCAATCTGCATGTTTATCCCACGATTTTATTAAGCCATATTTAGGATCAAACCTGGTAGCCAAAGATTTTGCACCAGTAAGCATAGGCTCAACATAAGCTTCGTTATTGGTTAAACGATAGCCATTTCCGTACGGACAGTAAAGCATAAAACCTAAATCGTGAGTGGTGGTATTGTATTTTTCTTTATCTAAAGCAGTTGTCCATTTATCTGCTGCAACTTTCCACTTATCATCTTTGGTAAACTCATACAAATACCATAAAGAACCTCCAAAAAAACCACTGCACCACCATTCAGAAGTTCTATTATACATGTCTCCGTTTGGTTTTGTTGATTGCGGAAATTGAGTTAAATCTTGATGGGTAGCCAACATATTTTCATATTGCTTTGCAGCAAAACTCAATTCTTTATTCACATTTATTGCTACTTTTTTTTGCGCACAACCAGTGAAAATAATAGTGGCAAAAAGGGCTAAGAGTAAGATTGATTTTTTCATTTATAACGGTTTTGAATAATTATTCTTTTAAAATTGATAATTTACTGTGTCTCCAACATGCTCCCCTTGGGGTAAAGTAATTGAAATAGGTTGTGTGCTTTTTAACAACGTTGAACTAAATAACACCTGCAAATGACTTAGTTTTTGGGTAGGATCTGAAACGTATAAAACAGGCTTTTCAGATGCTATATTTTTGATTAATAAAACACAAGGCTCATTAGTAGTAATAGAAAAATTTGATGTTTTAAGAGTTCCTGCTTCATAAAAAAAAACTTGTACCATTTGCAAATCTGTGTTTTGCACAGCTTGTATTTGTTGGGTATTGCAAAGTATTTTTATAGCGTCAGATTTGATGTTAAGCATTTCTTGCTCACTAACTTGTGGCTTTACGATATAAGCGTATTCTTGTTTTTCGGGATTCTCACCATGTTTAAACCACATTTTAAAAACATCTCCTTTAACTAATTCATCTGATCTGTTTGCATTAACTTTAGCCCAGCTTCCTTTTTGTTTATCTGTAATTATTTGAATGTTACCTTTATTTGGAAAGTAATAGCCAATGCTATCATGCCAAACCCAATCAACATTTTTAGAATTAAGGTTTTTTACGTCCATCAATTTATCATCAGCGAAAGCTTTTACAGGACCTTTTAACCAAGCTTGATTTACAGTGGTTGTAATTTGTTCTTTAGCATAACTATTAATATCTGTTCCTAAACAAACCACCTCATTATCAAAGAAAAACCATGCTTTTTTAGCGGTAACCTCGTCATAATCTAATTGGTAAACACTTGCGCCGTAAAACCTATCAGAAACTCCACCGATAAAAGAATTTAACCCTCTTTCTCCCCATTCAATAGTTATTTTCTTATCTTCTAAATAATCTCTACTGGTAACACCCGGAATTTTATCCCATTCCCAAATTGGCATAATATTAAAATATTCATCACCAGTTCTTTGGATATTTGTAGAACCATCAGGCAAAAACTTCCCTAATAAATTCTCTCTATTACCCATCTCTGTCCTTACGGTTCTTTTAGAAACTGACCTCACATTAAATGAATATGTTGGTCTGGAATGAATGGTATAGTCACTTTTATAAAAGAAAGTGTGTGATGGTTTAATATTAAAAGATGCTTCTTTAGCTTGTGTAACACGTTGTTCTACATTATTATAAGCTTCAGAATTTTTTGGATTAACCTTTTTTGCCAAACTTAATAAACTTTTAACTCCAGCATTTTGAGTAATATCTATTTTATCTAAAACATCATTTCTTGCAATGCCTCTGCCTTCGGTGTTAAAATCAATATATCTGCCTCTAATTGTTCTTAAAAAAGTATCAATTAAATAATCATCAATTATTTTTAGTTTATGAGGTGGAATAGCATAACTGGTAGCCGATAGCCATGATGCAACTTTGTACGTTCCGTGTAAAAACACTTGTCCGTAACTGGCAATTTGTAGCTGTGGCCCGTGTTGGCGATAAGAAAAATCGGATTGTAAACCTTCTCTTCCACCAAAAGATATAGGTAAAAAAGCTTGATGAACTGCCGAATCCATTAAAGCTTTATTTCTAGAAACACAAGCTCTGTAAATCATGTGGATGGCTATATCCAATTTATTTGCGCCAATAGCTTTTAAAACATTACCACTATCCATTCTTTTTAATAAGGAGTCTTGCAAGGCATTTGGAATTACGCCCTTACCATTTAGTAACATTAATATTTCTCCGATTGCCGTTGGCGATGCAATTTCTTGTTGAAACCAATTGGTACTTTGCGGGTTTTGCTTTAACCAATAATCCAAAGCTGCATTAATTTGTGATGCCAATCTTTCTTTATCAGCGAAAGCGAAATTTTCTGAATTGAGTATGATTGCAAACTGTTTAACTCTTTGCAAATGGATAAGTGGTGTCCAACCGGTTTCTGCTGTTGATGAATAATCAATACTCGGCCAAAAACCTTCTTCTTTTAAAGACGAGCTGTTACTTTTTACAGCTGCTTTTAGCTCATTAATTTTAACATCAGCCTTTAAATAATCAATAATTCTTGATTCGATAACCTGAAATTCATCTTGCGCAAAACTTGTATTTACTGCACAACAAAAAACTCCCAGCATACTGAAATATTTAAAGAACTTTTGATGCATTTTAAAAGACATAGAACAATTAATTATGTACTTTTTTATTTGGAGTAGCTGCCATTAAAAAGGTTAATTTACCTCCATCAGTAATTTCTTGATGGGTAATATAATAACGATTTAATGCTTTTCCGTTTAAAAGAACTTGTTTTACATAAACGTTTTTAGCCGATTGATTTTTTGCATCAATAGTAAATTGTTTGCCGTTTTCTAAATTTAAAGTTGCATTTAAAATTGATGGGCTACCTAAATCGTAACGATCTGAACCTGGCGCTGTTGGGTAAATCCCTAGAGATGACATCATATACCAAGCACTCATTTGTCCGCAGTCATCGTTTCCGCCTAAACCATCTGGCCCGTTGTGGTATTGTTTTTCCAAAATCATGCGTACTGTTTTTTGCGTTTTCCATGGCTGCGATGTGTAATTGTACAGATAGGCAACATGGTGTGCAGGCTCATTTCCGTGAACGTAATTTCCGATAATTCCTTCTCTGGTAATATCTTCTGTGTGAGCGAAAAACTCATCAGGCAAATCCATGGTAAACAAAGAATCTAAATGTGGAATAAACTTTTTATCGCCACCCATTATTTTTATCAATTCTTTTGGATTTTGAGGCACATATAAGCTATAATTCCAAGCGTTTCCCTCAATAAATCCTTGCCCTTCGGTTTCTAAAACATCAAAATCTTTCCGGAAAGTACCATCAGATAAACGAGGACGCATAAAACCTATAGAAGCATCATAAACATTTCTCCAATTTTCTGATCTTTTAATAAATGTATTATAAACTTCTGTGTTGCCTATTTTTTTAGCTAATTGCGCAATACACCAATCATCATAAGCATATTCTATGGTATTAGAAACGGCTGTTCTGTTTTTATCTGAAGGCACATAACCTTTATCAATATAATCTCCAATTCCTTCAAAATAACGTTGGTTTGCTGTAGTAACGCAAGCTGCTAAAGCTTTATTTACATCACCTGTGAAGTTTCCTTTAATAATGGCATCTGCAATTACAGAAACGCTGTGGTAGCCGCTCATACACCAAGTATCATTTGCAGAATTTGACCAAATTGGCAACATCGGCAAAGCACTTTGATCGAAATGTGCCAACATAGATTTAACCATATCGTCGTTCCTTTTCGGTTGGATGATATTAAAAAAGGGATGCAAAGTTCTATAAGTATCCCACAAAGAAAAAGTGGTGTAATTGGTAAAACCTGTGGCTTTATGTATTCTTTGATCTAAACCTTTATACTCTTTATTGGCATCCATGTAAACCGTAGGGCTTAAAAAGGCATGGTACATGGCTGTATAAAAATTGATAGCATCTTCTGGTTTAGCAGTTTTAACTTCTATTTTTTGAAGTTCATTATTCCACGCTTGTTGCCCTTGTTTTTTAACCAAGTTAAAATCCCAGACGGGTATTTCTGTTTGCATATTTTGTAAAGCATTATCTGTGCTTACCGGCGAAATAGCGAATTTAATTTTTACCTTTTCCCCTTCTTCTGTATCGAAATTAAAGTACATCTTAATTTTTTTAGCAGCCATTTCTGGGAAGTTTTTTGTTTGATCAAACTTTGCCCAAAAACCTTTGTAAACTTCTTTTGGGCTGTAATCTTTTGCTCCGTAAGATTTAAAAGGCTTAGAAAAAGACATGGCAAAATAAACAGTTCTGTTTTTTGCCCAACCGCTTGTTTGTCTTGAGCCTATCACTAAAGAATCATTTACAACCCTGTAATAAGTCCAAACGTTTTTGTTATCGTAATTATAAATTCCATGCATTAAATCTAAAATTATGTTAGATTCTTTAGATTTTGGGAAAGTATATTGATGAAAGCCAACACGAGTAGAAGTTGTTAATTCTGCTAGAATGTTATCATCGTCCAATTTCACTTTGTAATAGTTGGCTTCAGAAACTTCATTTGCATGACTGTATTTAGAGCGGTAACCATTTTCAGGATGATTGGCTGTACCGGGATTTAGTTGAACTTTACCAACTGTTGGCATTACCAAAAAATCACCTAAATCTGAATGCCCTGTACCACTGTAATGGGTATGACTAAAGCCAACTATTGTAGGGTCATCATACTGGTAACCAGCACAATATTTATACACATCTTTATTGTATTTTCCGTTTTCTTCGTAAGATAAAGTATCAGTATCTGGACTTAATTGCACCATCCCAAAAGGTACAGTAGCACCCGGAAATGTGTGCCCCATTTTTTGAGTACCAATAATAGGCTTTACATATTTATATAATTCAGTCTTTTCTTGTGCATTTACAAGGCAAGTTAAATGACCAATTATAACGGTAATGAATAAACATTTACTGAACTTATGCATAAAGAATATTTAAAATATCGAATAAAAACTAACTAATTATTGGACCTTAATATCGGTTGATTTTTGAGTGTACAATAATTTTTTCTGATCTATTTGCTCAAAAGTTACTTTCTTTAATAATGCACCATGTACATCATCCATAATTATTGGCAACCTGTAATCTTTCTTTTCTGCAGTTAAATGAAGGTTAGAAAAATTGATATTTTTCGCATGTCGTACATAAATTCCCCAAGCTGGTAATTCTTTAAACTGAGAAAACTCTGGGTACTGAGCTGGTTGCTCTGGTATGCTATCCAATTTATCTAAAGGTACGTAAGCCACAAATTTACTACCTCTGCCTGGGTAAGAAATTTTGAAATTTGTAAAAGTTACATCGTTAATATATTGCCCCGGTAAGCCTGCAATTACTATTGGCGAAATATTTCTTGGCATATCTTCAATTGGTCCTTCGTAATCATAACCAGCATCTGCTTTTTCAAACGGAACATCAGCAACTACATTTTTTATAGATATTCTATCCATAGTAGATTTTTTACCTACTACTCTTTCGCCTAATCTTAAATAAATTACGTTACCTGTGTTTATACTTTTTAAGCCATCAATTAAAATATCCTCTAAAAAGCCACCATCAACACTTTGTAAAGCAATTGCAGAGCGGTAAGTATTGTAAACCGTATTGTTAATTGCTTTAATATTTCTAAAACCACCTTTACCGGCAGTACCTAATTTTATTCCATTTGCACTAGTACGTACAATGTTGTTTTCAATCAAAATATTATTACAAAAGAAGCCTTCTGTATGTGATTTTAGGCAAATGCCATCATCCGCAGCATCAATGTTATTATTGGTAATAGTGACATTTTGGCAATCAACAACATCAATTCCGTCGCTGTTCCAAAAGGCTACATTATTCACTGTAATATTATCAATCACCATGTTTTTACAGCGCTCGTACGTTTGTAACCAGCAAGCAGAATTTTGCAGAATTAAATCTTTAATGGTAACGTTGTTCACATTAAAAAAATAGATAATCATTGGTCTAATTGACTCCCTTGTGCGGTCGTATTTTAAAATATCTTCAATTAAACCATCGTTTGCATAAGCGATAGAGTTATTTGCCAATGCCCGGCCTTGTCCGTCAATCATTCCTTTACCCGTAATGCCCACATTTTCTATATCTCTGGCATGGATAAGCGCCGTTTGACCTATTCTATCATAATCAAACGGATTTGTAGAACCTAACAAAACTGCACCTTCCTCTAACTGTAAGGTTACATTTGATTTTAGGTGAATAGAACCTGTTAAATATCTGCCAACGTGAAAAACCAATCTGCCACCGCCATTTTTGTGAATATAATCTATCGCAAATTGAATAGAACGCGTATTTAGCGTATTTCCATCATGTTTAATATGGAAAAATGATGCTTTATAATCTTTAGCAAATAGCCCTGCTGTTTGTATCAGCATAAAAAGGACAATAAGAATCAGTTTTTTTTGATGTTTCATGTGATTAAAAATTTTTGATTAAAATAAATTTACAGGACCAATTAGTCCTAATGATTGAAGTGGTTGTGCTTTTCTTGGATTGTTTGTCCAGTATTGTGCAGTAGCATTTTCTGTTAATGATTGCATGTAGTTCATCATTACAGTTGTCACCTTAATTTCTATTGTATTTTCGCCAGATTTTAGGATTTTGTTTATAGCGTAAGCTCTTCTTCCATACCACTGAGTGCCTAAGCTTTGGCCGTTAACAATAAGTTCTGCAATACCAGCTACTTTACCTAAATCTAAATACTGAGGATTTAAATTACCTTTTAAATTGATAGTGGTTTTGTAAGAAACTGTACCGGCAAAACGGGTAAAATCTGGTAAATCTTTTAAATCTGAAAGCGTTTTAAACTCTTGATTTTTTACAGTTCCATCTATATGGTTAAAAGTTGCATTCCAAACTGTATTTAATAGCAAAGCATTCTCTTTTACTTCGGGAATTGGATTCCAATTTTCTCCATGTTTATCTTTATTAAACACAATAATTCTCGAATCTGCTGGTGCAAGCTTAATTTTTAGTTGACCATCTTTTAAGTCGAGTTTAAACTTATCGCCACTTGCTGCATCCCAAATCCAAGCTTGTTTATTTGCTGTAATTTCTGATGAAAATTTAGCCTCTAAATCAATACTTTTATGAGCACTAGCATTGTTAACTATTAGTATTTCAGCGTCTTTTGTTTGATACCTAATTTGAGTAACCAAAGTATTTGGTGCTGTAATTTTTAGGTATGGCGTGATGTTATATTTCTCTTGAACACTCGCGTACCATGCTTTAAAGTTTGATTCTGGCTTTGCTAAATAGATAAATTGCTTTGGATATTTCTTTAATTTCTGCATCCAGTTTTTTACTTCTTTATCTTTTTGTTGATGGTTTAACCAGCCCAAAGATTGCTCTGGATAAGCTTCAATGCAGAAGATACGTCCTCCTGCTTGTACAAAATCATATAATTTTTTTGCAGTTTTAGGTTCTATACTTTTAACTTCTATTAAAAAAAGCGTATGGTATTTCCGATCACCATAAGTCATAAAGCCTTTACTAAAATCAGCATCGGCAATTACTTGTTCTGATATGTAATCACAAGCATTCCCGTTTTGATGGATAGATTCCCAAACCAACATTTGGTAAGCTGGTGTAACACGAGAAGGGAATGGTTCCATTTGTGCACCAAACTCGCTCCACATATCGCCAGTTGGCGCCATTATAGCAATATCTGCAAAGAAAGTAGCCTGCTGTAATAAAGCTGATTGCCTTGCTCTGTAATCTGTATAATGTTTAAAATACGGCCACATGGTATTTTGTTCATTAAAATAACCGCCATAAGTTATCCAACCAGGGAAAGCAGCTGCTTTTGGAGAGTAATTAAATCCATGGAAAATGGGATGTGTAATACCTGAAATGGTGCTTTGATCTCCAGCTATTTTAAAAAGCTCTAAAGATTCATTAAATACCATATCAGTATTTGTTAATTCTTCTGAACTCACTAATTTTTTTCCTTTTAAATGCGCTGCTGATGATACAGCCTTATTTATCATGGTATTACCACGACCTAAATGCCAAGGATATTTGGTGAAATCTGCTTCAGAAATTTCTTCGCCAATACCGTATTTAATCCAAGTTTCTCCTTCGGGTATATCCATCATAAAACTTCCCTCTAAAGGAAAATGACCTCTACCATAAGCCTGAGCTCTTGATTTGATGTTATTATCTTTACACCATTTGCTAAAAGTGTAAGAGAATCTTTCTCTAAACAACTCTGCTTTGGTGTATTCAAAATCATAACGCATACGGTTTAACATTTTCTCCATTTCTGGGCTAACATTAACAGCATAAGTTAAATTAACGGTATTGCCCATTCTGCCTGTTTTAAACAAAATAAAAGGTAGGTAAGGATATAAATCATAACCTCTTCGTTTCTGAAATTCGGTCATCATATCGCTATTCCAGTTTGCACCTTCCATTTCTAAACTATCTATAAAAAAAGACCTTACATACGGAGCTAATGGTCCAATTCTATTTTGGATGGAATCAGTTATGCGATTTAGATACTTATTAACTGCAGCTTCATTATAATGATTAAGTACTGGCCCTCTGCCACCCGGCGCACCTTGTATCACTTTCATAAAACCATCTATTTTAACCAATGCATAAACTGCAAACTTTCCTTTTGGTAGGTCTATTTTTAAAACATCGTTTATAACTTGGTTTTTGATATTGATGATTTGGTCCATACTGATTAAAGGATCAGTTACCAATTTCAACTCTAAAAGTTCCATTTTACGCCCGCTATAAGGACTTAACGTCGCCGGATCCGCCTCTTTAAAAATGTCGAAAACAGAAATTTCAGTTTTAATTGGACCTTCTAATTTTTTAACCGCAGTTACTACAACTTGGGCTCGCTCCTCTCCTTCTAAAAACTCGGCACCAAAAGGAAAACCTGTTCCTGCAATTAAATCACAGGTCATATTTAGTTTTTTTGCCTCGTCTAAAGTAAACTTTAAAAGATCAACCCATTCGTCACTTAACCATTCTACCGAAGGAATACCCATATCATCTGTGTTAGATGGAAACGAGATAGGATTAATTTCTACACCTCCAATACCGGCATCTTTTAATATTTTAAGTTCTCTGGCTAGTTCAGTTTTTTCTACTTTATTTCCATTCCACCACCAGCGTACAAAAGGACGATAATTTGAAGCAGGATTTTTAAATAATTGATATAAATCATTCTCAGAAACTTCCATTAATGTATTGGCAACAGTTTTAGAAAAAACATTACCATTTAACATTAATAAGCTTGCCGCCGAAAAAATTGCGCTTTGCTGTAAGAAAGTTTTTCTTTTCATAAATTCTATTTTTTTAGGCGTACCTATTTTGTAAAAAATCTTTCATCCATAAATTAATTCGCCACTGTTCATCTACCAAAGATGTTGTTCTATTGCCTTTTACCAAATATGGAGCTGGTCCAAATTCGGGAGTAATGGTAATTGGAGTTTGATTAAATCTCATTTGAGCTATCCATTTATCCCAAATTTTAAGATGAGCGTTTAATACTTCTTCATACTCTGGTAATGCCGGATCCCAAACTTGCGATGCTTGTGTGCTGCCAACTCTGGCGTGAATATGTTTTGCGTGTTTTATAGCACTTTGCACCGCGTTTTGTTGATCTTCTAATAAACTTTCTGATACACAAAACCAATGTGAAACATCAAAAGTTAGTTTTAAGTCCGGGTTTTTAGCCAAAATCGGTTCAACCGCGTGGGCTGCATAAGACCATTTATTTCTGTGTGTTTCTTGATAAATGGGTGTTTGATATTGCTGCTCAATTTTATTGCAAATGCTTAAACATTGTTCAATTTCTTGCTCGTTAAAAAACTCTCTACCTGTTTGGGCACTAAAAAACAAAGGTTTTTTATTTTCGTTTCTGATTTGCATCAGTTCATTCAAATCAGATTTAAGCTTTTTAAAATATGTTTCTGAATTGCTATAAGGTTCTACTACTGCCATTACAATAGCAAAATCTAAATCATAAAAAGCTAACAATTCTAAAACTCGCTCATCATCTCTTGGTTCTCCAAAGGGAAACCATTCAATGCCAGAATAGCCTGCATCTTTAACTTGCTTCAAAAAAACATCCCAAGGAACAGCTTCTGAACCCCAACGCGGACACAAAAATTTAATAGGCGAATTCATTTATTTTGCTTTATAAATTAATGGATTTTGTTCCTCGCTATTTAATAAATCGCCAACTTTTAATGTTTTTAAATAAGCATCTGGTAATATATTAGGTTCGCCGTTAAAAGTGTTTCCATCTGGCATATATGCGCATGTCATGGCTCTTCTATTGCCACAACTCATGTTTGCACCAGCACCATGTATGGTTAAACCATTATGGAAAGAACAACTTCCAGCTTTCATTTTAGCAGAAACCGATGCTACTTGTGCAAATTGAGGATAAGCTTCAAAAATACCATCCATATTTTTACCTATTCCTTTGTTTTCGTAGGTAGTTTCTTTAAATGAAGCTGGGATAAAATATAAACATCCGTTCTCTAAGGTTGCATCGTCTAATGCTACCCAAATAGATAATGCTCTTCTATCAGAAAAAGACCAAAATGGGGTATCCAAATGCCAAGAAGTTGGATTTGCCCATGGCTTTTTAAACAAAGCTTGATCATGCCAAATTCTAATTCCATCAGCACCAGAAAGTTGTGCTGCCATTTTACCAATTCTATCATCAAGCATAATTTCTTTTACCTTATCATTGGTTTGCCAAAGGTTAAGGAGTTGATCAAACACTTTAGAAAAATATTCTGAATCTTTATTTATGCCGTCATCTTCCCCAACAATTGCATCTTTACCTGGCATTTTCAATCCTTTTCTTTCTGCAATAGCCTCTGTAACGGCTTCACGCCATTTCTCTAATTCTTCTGCCGATAAAAAATCTTCAATTACAATAAATCCGTTCTCTTGGTAAAACTGAATTTGTTCTTTCGTTAATTCACATTTCATTTTTAAATATTTTAGGTTGAAAACATTTACTGGTTAGTTATTTTAGATAGCTGAAATTATCTAAAAACTGATTTGAGTACTACTTTGGTCGTCTAAAAACAATACCGCATTTGGATGATTTCTCAATAAAGTAGAGGGGAAATTATCACTTATTTCTTCGTTTAATGTATGATAAACCGCTTTAGCTTTTTTCTCTGTTGGCACTGTACAAAAAGCAATAGGAGCTTTTAATAAGGCAGGCAAAGTAAGCGTTAGTGCATGTGTTGGCACTTCGTCAATTGTTTTAAAGCAACCATCGTTTACTTGTTGTTTACGGCATTGTTGGTCTAAATCAACACGTTTAACAAAGAAAGGATCATCAACATTAGCCACATGCGGATCATTAAAAGCTAAATGTGTGTTTTCGCCAATTCCTAAACAAACTATATCTGTTGGCAAGTCCTTTAGTAAATTAGAATATCTTAAACATTCTGTTGTATAGTCTGTTGCATTACCATTAATATAATTTACTGTACGGAAAGGTGCTAAACCAAACAAGTATTTTTTTAAAAAATTGCCAAACCCTTGTGGCGCATCTGCATCAAGATTCAAATATTCATCCATGTGAAATGCATTTATCCTTGTAAAATCAACATCCTTTTTTAGCAGCGCTGCAAAAAAATCATTTTGAGAAGGCGCTGCTCCAAAAATTATATTTACGAAAGGTTGCTCAGCCATTAATTTATTAATACTATTGGCAACTGCTGTTGCAACAGTTTCGCCCATTAAAGCTCTATTCTCAAAAACCTTTACTGTTAATTTGTCTTTTGTAAACTGTATCATTTAATTTTTTTATTAGGCAAAATCTGGTGATGTATAAACTATATTTCCGTTAACCATGGTAATTTTAATGTTGATGTTTTCATCAAAAATTAACACATCTGCATCTTTTCCTGCTGTTAAAGTTCCTTTGTTTTTTTCTACTCCCATCACTTTTGCTGGCGTTTTAGAAATCATTCTTACTGCTTCAACTAAAGGAATATCTGCCATTTGCACCATGGTTCTTACCAATCTATCAGTTGTGGCAACACTGCCTGCAAAAGAAGATCCATCAGGCATTTTAGCAACTCCACCCTCCACAATTACTTTTAACCCCGTTTCTTTATTTCCTAAAATACTATCACCTTCTGGCATACCTGCAGCTCGCATGGCATCAGTAATTAAAACAATACGATCTGGTCCTTTAATTTTATAAACCAATTTTAAAAGTGGTGGAGGTACATGTATCCCGTCTCCGATAATTTCTACATCCATCGCATCAATTAGAAGTGACGCTTCAATTGAACCTGCGAAACGGTAAGTATCTCTTCGGGATACTGTAGACATTGCCGAGTAAAGATGTGTAGCTAAACTATATCCGTTTTCAACAGCATCTAAAACCTCTTCATAAATAGCATCTGTATGTGCAATTGCTGCAACAATATTTTTAGATTTTAGGTATTTACCCATTTCAACTGCGCCAGGCAATTCTGGGGCAACACTCCAGCGTTTGATAATATTTTCGCCTTGGGCAATTACTTCTTTATATTCTTCAACATCAGGGTTTCTTATATATTTTGGGTCTTGTGCACCACTTTGGTTTAATGCAAAGTATGGTCCTTCAAGGTGTAAACCTATAAACTGAGCTCCTTTGGTATTCTTTAAATTTGCACTTTTATATAAATCAATTGCCTCAAGTAACTCTTCATTTGCACAAGTAAGTGTGGTTGGAGCCATTGCTGTAGTACCATAAGTTGCATGTATTTCAGCAATTTTAAGATAAGCCTCTTCTGTGCCATCCATAAAATCATGCCCACCACCACCATGTATATGGATATCTATAAAACCTGGAGAAATATAATTACCCTTTGCATCTATGATTTGATAGTCTAAAGTTTCAATATCTACTTCGCTTATTAATTCAATTTTATCACCCTTGATTAATAGACTTCCGTTTTTAATAATACGGTAAGGAGTAATAATATGTCCGTTAATAATTTTAACCTTTTTCATGTATAGCTGTTTACAATTTTTTAATTGTATAATTTTTATCTGCTTTATGTTTTCTGTGTTAAGAAAATTCTATTTTTTTACTCGTTTGCAAAATATTTAGCAAAATTCACAACAACTTTATTCTCTTTTGTAGCATTCATTTTTTGTACTCAAAAACAATAGCTTTTAATATTTTTTACTTTACTTCTTTTGGCAACATCATAAAAAACATGTTGTTGTTCTATTTTAGCCTCATTACTTTATCAATAGGTAAATACTGATATTATTTTTTTATAACGCATATTCAGAAAAACTGAGATTATTTCTGAATCACAATTATTCTTAAACTTTACTTCTTAGGAGATAAAAATTATGAGCAAGCCAAATCCGTGGAATTGGCTTACTCAATAATTTCAAATTTTAAAACCCAGGGTTGTTGGGTAATAAGTTTGGATTTAAATCTGTTTCTGTTAATGGAATTGGGAACAACAAATACTTATCAGCAACTGTTCTATTAAAGGCTGCTAATTGTCTTGCTTTGTATCTTCCTAATCTTAACAAATCAAACCTTCTATGGCCTTCGGCACTAAACTCCCAAGCTCTTTCTTGCACTAAAGCGTCAATAAAAGCATCTTTTGTTGCTACATTAGCTAATAATAAATTTGGTAAATTTGCTCTAAATCTTACTGCATTAATACCTGTAAGTTTATTGGCATCAGCTGGGTTTATTTCATTTAAAGCCTCAGATTGTAATAATAAAACATCGGCATAGCGTGTAATTAACACGTTGTTTCTTGCGTTATTGGTTTGTCTTAGAGGATCGGCAAATTTAGAGTAGTAAGCAAACTGAGAAGTTGGCGTTTCTTTTCTTAATGTTAAAGCCTTTCTTATATCTAATGGTAAAAAAGAATCTTCAAAAGACTTCTCAACAACAAAAGATCCGGTACCGTTTAAACCAGCAGGTAAGTGCATACGTACAACAATATTTCCAACATTTGGAGGTAAATCAAACTGGATTGAAAATATATGGTCTCTGTTGTTTTCTTTAGTAACATCAAATACGTCGGCATAAGCACCTAAAGCGTATAAGCCAGAGTTAATTACCTTGTTAGATGCAGCTAAAGAATTTGTATAATCGCTTGCTTCTTTTGCAGCTGGAATTGATGCTTTTGTTAAATAAACTTTTGCTAATAAAGCAGATGCTGCACCAGTTGAAACTCTTCCTTTTGCATTAGCTGGGATTAAATTTTCTGCAAAGCAATTGGCTTCAGCATATTTTAAATCTCCAATAATTTGAGCATAAATTGCTGGAATTGGAGTTCTAGCTGGTTTTAAGTTGCTTAAATCTGTGGTTGGATTTAGAATTAATGGCACACTTCCAAAACTTCTTACCAAATCAAAATAAGCCATGGCTCTTAAAAAAGTAGCATTGCCAACAATATTGTTTCTTCTGGCAACATCCATAGGTACGTTCGGAACGTTTTTGATCACATCATTTGCCCTATTGATGAGGTTATAATTGCTGTTCCACCAGTTGCCAATTTCGCCGTTACTGGCGTCAAAGGTTTGTCCGTACAAGTTGTCTCTATCTGCAAGTGCGGCATTAACTCTCATTAAATCACCACTAAGCTCTGTTACTAACCAACTAGTTCTGCCAAAATAAGTTTGAGGTTGCAAACTACTAAACGCTCCGTTTAAGGCGGCATTTGCATCGCCTTCTGTTTTGTAAAAATTGGCAACTCCAATAAAATCGTAAGGTTTTTCCTCTAAAAATTTCTCACAAGAGATCATGGATACAGACACAAGGCCGACCATTGCTAAAATATATTTTTTCATCTGTTTAATTTTTAAAATCCAACTTTTAAACCTACCATAAACGTTCTTACATTAGGGTAAGCGTTATAATCTGTATTTAAGCTTAAATTGCTTCCACCAAATGAGTTAACCTCTGGGTCAAACCCACTATAATTGGTAAATGTGTATAGGTTTTGAGCTGTAACATAAATGCTTGAAGATTTAACAGTTTTAGCCATTGATTTTAAAACCGGAATTTTGTATGCTAATGAAACTGTTTTTATCCTTAAAAAACTACCGTCTTCTACCACATCACTTGTTACACCTGTTGATCTCCTTAAAACACTATTTGCTTTTGGGATGGTATTGCTAGTTCCTGGACCTGTCCAGCGGTTAGTAACGCTTTGTAATTTGTTGGTGTTTATAAGTCCAGATTCAATTTCGTATCTGTTTAAGTTAAGTACTTCAACCCCTTGCACTCCTTGTAAAAAAATGTTTAGATTTAAACCTTTGTAACTAAAGTTATTGGTTAAACCGTAAATAAAATCTGGTTGTGCCTTACCAATAATACTCCTATCGGCAGCATTAATTACTTTATCATCATTTAAATCTGCGTAACGTGGGTCTCCGGGTCTAACCGCATTGGTAATTCCGCTTGCAGTAATTTCTGCAGGTGTTTGCCAAATACCTTGAAAAGTATAGCCGTAAAAAGAACCAATTGGCTCGCCTACTCTTAAAACGCTACTTCCTGGGTTTGCACCTGGGAAAATACTGGTGCTTAAATCACCTACAAAACGCTGGTATTCGCCATTTAAGTTGGTTACCTTGTTTTTGTTAAAAGATATGTTGGCGTTGGTGTTCCACTGGAAATTTTTATTGTCAAAATTTACTGTACTTAAACCCAATTCTATCCCTTTGTTTTCTACACCACCTGCATTAATTAATGTGGTAGAATAGCCTGTACTTCTTGGAATTGAAACTTGCAATAATAAGTCGCTGGTTTTTTTCTGGTAATAATCTACAGTGAAAAGGATGCGATTTTGTAAAAATCCTGCATCTATACCTAAATCTAATGATGCGGTTGATTCCCAAGATAAATCTGGATTAGAAATATTATTAGGAGCAATACCAATAAGCCTAGTTGCACCGGTTGTGTAACCATTGTTAGAATATCTTCCTAAAGAAGAATAAGGCTCAATTTCTTGGTTACCTGTAATTCCGTAACTGGTACGTAGTTTTAAATCACTTAAGAAAGTAAGACTTTTCATAAAGTCTTCATCAATTACTCGCCAAGCAACCGCTGCTGATGGAAAATATCCCCATTTATTATTGTCACCAAAAGCAGATGAACCATCCGCCCTCATGGTAAAGGTAAATAGGTATTTTTCCATAAGGCTGTAATTAGCCCTTCCAAAGTACGATGCTAAACTTCTTCTAGATCTTGAAGACGAAGGAACTTGAACTGCAGAACCTAATCCAATATTATCGGCGCCTAAAATATTTGTAAAGAAATTGGCATTAGTAGCACTAAAATTAGTGTTATCAAACTGCTGCACAGATAAACCCGCTAACAAATTAAGTACGTGGTCTTTGTTAAACGACTTATCGTAAGTTAAAAAGTTTTCATTTATCCAGCTGTATCTATTTCTCGCCGTTCTGGTTGCAGTACCACCTTGTGGCCCTGTAGGAAAAAACAAGTCAGACGGTAAGTAATAATCACGGGTTTCGTAATTTAAATCTACACCTCCGTTTACCCTTAGCTTTAAGCCCTTCATAAATTCATATTCTCCAAATATGTTCATCAAACTTCTTAGGTTTGCGAATTTATTATCAACGGTTTCAGCATAAGCTACTGGGTTACCCATGTTGTTATCTGCATAGGGTGCTGGCCCATTTTGTATAGTGTATAGGCCTGTAACAGCATCTCTTACGGGTATAGCAGGATTGAATCTTAACGCATCTAAAATAACACCACCAGCACTACCTCCAGGTGTGTTTACCAAGGCTCTATCTTCATCTGTTCTAGAAATTTGGGTATTAAAACCAGTCTTAATTTTATCGCTTATTTTCTTATCCAAGCTGTATCTTACTGTTCCTCTTTTGAAACCAGAGTTTAGCACTACACCATCCTGTGTTAAAAAATTAAGACTTAAACTATGTTGTGCACTTGTACTTCCGCCAGACATACTTAATTGGTAACTGCTTATAGGTGCGGTACGTAACAGTGCATCTTGCCAATCTGTACCTTCTCCCAAAGCTGCAAGTTGTGCTGCCGTATATGCAGGCGCTCTTGTGCTACCAGTTTCTGCATTGGTTAATGTCACTACATCGTTAAGGTAGTTTCCAAATTCGGTAGCGTTCATCATATCGTAAGTTTTGCTAACGGTTTGAATACCTCTAAAGGTTTCAAAATTGATTGCTGTTTGCCCAGCTTTTCCTTTTTTAGTGGTTACAATTACAACTCCGTTTGCACCTCTACTACCATAAATTGCTGTAGCAGATGCGTCTTTTAAAACATCAATAGATTCAATGTCGTTTGGATTGATAGAGTTTAAATCGCCAGCACCTGGAAAACCATCGATAACAAATAATGGCTCGTTACCCGCAGTAATTGAGTTTGTTCCTCTAATACGAATAGATACGTTTCCACCAGGTTCTGAGTTTGTTTGGGTAACTTGTACACCACTTACTCGGCCTTGTAAAATTTGGTCAGCTCTGGTTATTGGTAAGTTTTCTACATCTTTCATGGTAACAGAACCTACTGCGCCAGTTACATCTCTTTTCTTTTGAGTTCCGTAACCCACAACAACTACCTCATCAATTTTGTATTTATCAAAATCCATGGCCATAGTTACGTTAACTGTAGTTTTACCTGTAATATTAATTTCTTGCGAAACATAACCTACATAAGTAAAAACTAAAGTTGCACCTTCTGGAGCAGTAATTTGATAATCACCATTAGTGTTTGTGCCAGCACTGGTTTTACTCCCTTTAACAGTAACAGTTACACCTTGTAATGCGCCGCCACCCTCGCTAGTAATTTTTCCTTTGATAACAACATCTTTTACAGATGAGATTTTGTTACTACCGCTTTTTAAACTTGTAGCAGCTTCAATATTATTAAATTTTGTTGTGCTTACAACCTTCTCTGATGCAGCATTTACATTTGAAGAAATTATTAATGCAGACGCACACAACAGTGTATGCTTGGTATTAATAACTTTGTAAAAGCTCAAAAAAGAACATGTTCTTTGTAATAGTTTTCTTTTCATTCTTTTGCGTTTAAAATTTATAATGATTTGCAGAAATGTGATCATTCCTGAGGTAACATTTGAAGATTGAATAAAAAATGCCCTTGGCTCCTTTTATCGTTCTGGTAATTTTAAGTTTTTTTAGAATTCATTGTCATTTCTTACGTTTAGTTAATACTGGTTAGTGTTATATTATTTATTGATTAATTATTCTTGCATTTTAACTTGAGATAAGCTGGTTTTTTTAAAACTTGGCATCCACCTTTTTACTAAATGACCATAAAAAGCATAATAAGCAAGGTACAGGTAACAAGGCACCAGTAACCAATAAGCACTTCTTACATCGTACAAATCAGCCAAATAGCCGTATATAACTGGAAAAATTGCGCTTCCAGACAAAGCCATAATTAAAGTTGATGAACCAACTTTTGTAAACCTGCCTAAGTTTTTTAATGCCAATGGCCAAATGCCAGCCCAAACCAAAGAGTTGGCAAGCCCCAACAAAACAATAAACCAAATTGAAATATCTATCTGATGGCCAAGTATCAGATAATCTCCGTTGGTGTATATTACTAGGAGCGTAAATATGGTTCCTAAAACAGTGCAAGTGCGTAAAATATTTACCTGCGAAATAAATTTTGGAATGAGCATAATACCAAGCATATAACCTACTATAGTTGCAAATAAGGTATAAGAAGGAAAAACCTTGGCTTCCATGATATTCATATTCATAGAAGTTGCATAACCTATTATAGTATCAATGGCTACAACTTGAGTACCTACATGAAAAAAGATAGCTAAAACACCTAAAATTAAATGAGGAAAATCAAACAGATTCTTCTTATCTGCATTTTGAGTCAACATTTCTGCGCTCTCTTGTTCGGTATCTATCTCTGGTAAAGGAGAAAATAGAATTAAAAAACCAAGTATAGTAAGCACTACACCTAATATGGAATAGGGCAAAATAACCCTTCTAATCAGCTCATTCAGCACCTCATTACGCTCAACATCGCCCATTAAAGGCAACTGATTTAACATTTCATTATCAGTAACCTTAAAAATTACAGATGCGAAAATTAAAGGTGCAATTATGCCAGCGCCTTTATTACATATACCCATAAAGCTGATTCGCTTAGCAGCTTTTTCTACCGGCCCTAAAATGGTAATGTATGGATTAGCCGCCGATTGCAAAACAGCTAAACTAGAACCAATAGTAAACAACCCTAATAAAAAAATTTCGTAAGTTCTTGTGAGTGCAGCGGGTACAAATATAAAAACACCTAATGCCATTATCCATAAACCGTACATAATCCCTTTTTTAAAACCTACCCTTTTTAAAAGATATGAGGAAGGAAGTGAAAACACGAAGTATGAAATATAAAAAGCGAAGGCAACTAAATAAGATTGAAAATTGGTAAGCTCGCAAGCAATTTTAAAATAAGGAATTAAAATAGCATTTACCCAAGTAATAAAACCGAAAATAAAAAACAAACCTCCCAAAATAATCATCGAGATGAGTGTTTGTTTTGAAGTAAGTGAATTTACTTGAACTGAATTTACTTTACTCTTATTTTGTATCATTGCGTTAAATAAGCATTATATATATGTTTTAATAGTTAAGATAATATTTACGTACACGTACACGTAACTTTTTTAAAAAATTTATACTGGTTAAGTATCTATTTTTAAAAATCTTGCTATTGCTAATTCAAATTGGTTATTCACGCAAAAACGTGAGCGTACACGAATATATGAATTTTTTATTTAAACCAAATTTTTTTGTTAATAATTTTTTAACAGTTTATCAATACTAAAATTTAGGCAGTTTAAATTACGGTTTGGAATAAAGCAATAGTTATTTGGTAATTTTGAGTTAGTGATATGCATTTAAAATTGCCTAATAGCATATCAACATTTTATTATTTCTAAGCATTTTGAAATTGAAAAAGCGGGGTGATTAAAAAGAGGAACCTTGCTTACACAAATTTCATTCACATACCCAAATCACAAATACAAAAACAGCGTCTTTTTAAAAAAAAAGACGCTGCCAATGTGAAAAATAATTTATTATCCTATAAAATCAAAACCTGTATAAGGTACTAAACACTCCGGTACTTTAATACCATCCTCTGTTTGGTAATTCTCTAAAATAGAAGCTAAAATACGTGGCAAAGCCAAAGCACTTCCGTTTAACGTATGAGGCAAAATGGTTTTACCTTCTTTTCCTTTATAACGTAATTTTAAACGGTTACTCTGGAAAGTTTCGAAATTTGAAACGGAAGAGACTTCTAACCAGCGCTCTTGTGCTGCACTGTAAACCTCCATATCGTAAGTTAATGCAGAAGTAAAGCCCATATCGCCACCACACAATCTCAAAACGCGGTATTGTAAACCTAGTTTTTGCAATAAGCTTTGTACGTGTAAACTCATTTGTTCTAAAACTTCATAAGATTTTTCTGGATGTACAATTTGTACAATCTCTACCTTATCAAATTGGTGCAAACGGTTTAAACCACGCACATGCGCTCCGTAAGAACCTGCTTCTCTTCTAAAACAAGGAGTATAGCCACAGTTTTTAACCGGTAATTCCTCTTCTTTCAAAATAACATCTCTGTATAAATTAGTTACGGGTACTTCTGCTGTCGGAATCAAATACAAATTATCAATACCTACATGGTACATTTGCCCTTCTTTATCTGGTAACTGTCCAGTTCCAAAGCCCGAAGCTTCATTAACCAACAAAGGAACCATCATTTCATCGTAACCTGCTTTTTCTGCTTCTGCTAAAAAGAAATTAATTAAAGCCCTTTGCATTTTAGCACCTTTTCCTTTATAAACCGGAAAACCAGCGCCGGTAATTTTAACGCCTAATTCAAAATCAATCAAATTATATTTTGCAGCCAATTCCCAATGAGGTAAAGCTTTGGCTGGTAAATTTGGTAAATCGCCATTAGATAAAACCACCTCATTTTCTTCTGGCGTTTTACCTTTTGGCACACTGCTATGAGGTAAATTTGGCAACTGAACTAATTTTTGATACAAATCTTGCTCAATACCGCTTAAATCTTCTTGCAGCTTTTTAATATCTTCTTTACCCTGTGAGGTTTGTGATTTTATAGCCTCTGCTTCGTCTTTTTTGCCATTACGCATTAACTCCCCAATTTGTTTAGCGGCAGCATTTCCTTTTGCCAGTAAATCATCTGATTGCGCTTGGGTGCTCTTACGTAAATTATCTAAACTGATAATTTCATCAACTAATTCTAATTGTTTAAAATTCTTTACGTTTAATCGCTCTAAAACTTCCTCTTTATTTTCGCGGATATAACTAACTTGCAGCATCTTTTTAATTTTTTACAAATATAGTATTGCGTACGGAAAATTGGGTATGTGATTGCTGATAGAATTTTAAAAACTGAGTTTAATGATTTAAGTTAAAGTAGAAACATAAATTACCGTTAAATTCGCCCTTGTCCGGTGCGGTTGAGATGAAGAAGTAAAAGTAATCCATTCATAGCATCAGGCGCAGGCGAGAGTTTATTCAATTTATTTGATATTTTTATTGGCTTTCATGTGTTCGCTTTCGCTCGATTTTTGATACTTTTTTCGGAAAAAAAGTTTCTGCCATTGCCCGGCATGAGGGCAGGAAGGACTGTGCGATTTTGGAAAAAAAGCACTCGATTATTATATAAATCGTAAAAATGACTGGCAAACTATACCTAGTACCCACGCCTATTGGCAATTTAGAAGATATTACTTTAAGGGCTTTACGCATTTTAAAAGAAGTGGACTTGATTTTAGCTGAAGATACTCGTACATCCGCACCTATGCTTAAACATTTTGAGATAGATCAAAAAGTTTTTGCCCACCACCAACATAATGAACATAAAGCTGTTGCAGAAATTGTTAAGTTTTTAAAAGAAGGTAAAAACATTGCTTTAATATCTGATGCAGGTACACCAGCCATATCAGACCCTGGTTTTTTATTGGTACGTGAGGTTCTAAAACACAATTTACCCGTTGAATGTTTACCAGGTGCAACTGCTTTTGTACCAGCTTTGGTAAACTCGGGCTTACCTAATGATAGGTTTACTTTTGAAGGTTTTATACCTGTAAAAAAAGGGCGACAAACTCGGTTAAAAGAACTCATTTACGAGCAACGTACCATGATTTTTTACGAATCGCCACACCGATTATTGAAAACCTTAGAAGAGTTTATTGAATATTTTGGTGCTGATAGACAAGCTGCCATATCAAGAGAATTAACCAAAATGTTTGAAGAAAATGTGCGTGGTACATTAACAGAAATTAAAACCCATTTTGAAGAAAACATCTTAAAAGGCGAATTTGTTATCGTAGTAGCAGGAAACGAAAAACCAGCACCAAAAAAAGATAAAGATTATTATAAATAATGAAAAAGTACATTTACTTAGCGCTAAGTTCTGCCGTTTTATTGTGGCTAGCGTGGCCTCCAATACCATACACCTCTCTTATTTTATGCTTTGCTTTTGTACCTTTAATGGTTGCTTTACAGCGATTAGAAAATGATGACAGCATTGTTAAAAAACCTATTTTTTTAATAGCAGGCCTAACTTTTTTAGTTTGGAATACTGCATCTATTTATTGGGTTTTCAACTCCTTAAACGCTGTAATGCCAACCATAGCTGCCTGCTTATTATCCCTAATTCCTTTTGGTTTAGGCGCACTTTTAATGACCTTAAGCTTTTGGATTTACCGTAAAATAACCAACAAAACAAAACCTTTTATAGCAGATATAAGCTTAATTGGTTTATGGATGAGTTACGAGTATTTGCACCAAAGTTGGGATTTAAAATTCCCTTGGATGACCCTCGGAAACGGTTTTGCAACTACACCACAACTGATACAATGTTATGAATTTACCGGCGTTTATGGCGGTTCTTTATGGATTTTAGTGAGTAATATTTTGATTTTTAGAATTTGGAGTTTGTGGAATAATGGAAAGTGGAAAGTGGAAAGTGGAAAACTTAACGTGGAAAGTAGAAAATGGAAAGTTAAAGGTTTATCCATTGCACTTTTTGCTTGGATTTTCATACCTACTGTTTGTTCTGTTGTTATTTATAACACTTACGAAGAGGAGATAAACCCATCAAATGTGGTGGTAGTGCAACCCAATATAGATCCTTATGGCAAAAACTACACTTATACAGCCGAGCAGCAATTAGAAGTTTTACTAAAACTAAGCAAAGAAAAAGCACAAGTTAATACCGAGTTTTTTATTTGGCCAGAAACTGCTTTGGTTGGTTTTACCGAGGAAACCAATTTTTTAAGTAGCCAAAACTTTAAAACTACCAGTCATTTTTTAGATAGTTTTAGAAATGCTACCGTAATTACCGGTGCCGAAACTTATGCTGTTTACCAAAACAAAAAAACACCATCTGCAAGATTAGATAAACAAAACAATATTTACTGGGACAGTTTTAATACAGCCGTGGCGATAGAGAACTCTCCAAAATTGCAATTTTACCATAAATCTAAACTAGTCCCCGGAGTTGAGAAAATGCCTTTCCCGGCATTTCTAAATATTTTAACGCCACTTTTCGAAAAATTTGGAGGTTCAACAGGTGGTTATGGCGGTCAAGAAGAGCCTAGCAATTTATACACTGCAAGCGGAATTGGTGTTGTTCCGGCTATTTGTTACGAATCTATTTGGGGCGATTGGGTTGCGAAATCAGTAAACCAAGGTGCACAATTTATAGCAATTATTACCAATGATGGCTGGTGGGGCAATACATCTGGCAAAGACCAACATTTAGATTATGCCCGTTTAAGAGCCGTAGAAAACCGCCGTTGGGTTGCCCGTTCTGCAAATACAGGCATTTCTGCATTTATAAATCAACGTGGAGATGTGGTACAACAAACCGAGTGGTGGCAACCAGCAGTTTTAAAGCAAGATATTAACCTAAACTCCGAACTTACTTTTTACACCAAACACCAAGATTGGCTAGTTTATCCTTTTTTATTAATTGGGTTTATGAGTTTGGTTTATGGGTTATTTATTCAGTTTTTAAATAAGAAGAAATCAGGAGGATAATAAAATCTTTATTGTGCGTGTTCACCTGTCTAAGAGCATTAATTTTATTGTTTAAAGTAGAATCATTAACTGTCGTAAAATTCAACCTTATTCTCTAGCACAATTCCGTTAATTTGAGCAATTATTTTCTCCGCGGCGTCATGTCGACGACAGGAGACATCTCACTAGCATGTTCTAAATATTGAACTTCCAAGATACCTGTAACGTGTTTCCCATCAAGCCAACGTAGCAACATGGTCATTATCTTCGCCAGACAGGCTTTGTCACTTTTTTCATTTCGTGATATTATTTTTATAGGCATTCAAGAGTGCTTCGCAATTCTCCTTGATGAGAATTAAACAACGAATCACTGCTTCACAATATTTGTTCGGTTAGCTCCAATAAATCTTTAAGAGCGCAATCTGAGCCGTTACAAAGGGTTTGCTGAAACAAAGTTTCTGCTTTTTCACTTCTACACATTGCTTGGTTCTTCTGTTCTCGAAACTACCTGCAAAAGATTTATCGGGATTTTTCGGTAGTTATTTTGTTTTTAAAGGTACTCAAGAACTTCCTTTGGTCGTTTCCCTTCCAAATCTTCTGATGCCGTCCTTATTTAATGGCTCTTCAAATTTGATATTCACACTTAGCATTTCCACAATACAAGGAGCGGTGGAAGTGCTAGGAAATCAGAAAATCGGTAGCACAAACATCATGAAAGCACCTCCGAGCCTATAGCGTAGCGGTTTTACGAATGTGTTTGCAATACCATTGTTTAGGCACAAACGAGTAAAAATCAGCGAACTCGATTTTCTGATGTGTGGTTGCCTTGTGACCAAAGCACCTTGGCAAAAAAAGAGATTTTTGTTTCTTTTCATCTGAAAAGAAATAGCCCCCATGGCAATGAATGGCGAATACTTGAAAATTTTAAAATCACTTTTTATCATGATAAAAAAGAAAGTCTTGCATACATTCAACTCAATTTTTAAACAAATTTCAAATCGAAATAATAAACAAAAACACCAAAAAACAAATTCCCGTCATGTTTTAACTACTTACATCATCAAGTTATTGATTTCTGTAAATTTGCGCCTTCAAAATTTTACCGATGAAAAGCAAAGAAAAAATCATCCTCCTATTATTAGCAGCAATCAACTTTACACATATACTAGATTTCATGATTATGATGCCTTTGGGCAACTACCTCATGCCATATTTTAACATTTCGTCCCAGCAGTTTTCTATGTTGGTAGCGGCTTATACCTTTAGTGCCGGAATTTCGGGCTTCTTAGCGGCTTTTTTTGTTGATCGGTTTGATCGTAAAAGGGTTTTATTGGTAGGCTATGCTGGTTTTTTAATCGGGACGCTGTTTTGCGCTTTATCTCCCACCTATTCCCTTTTATTATTATCGAGAATTGTGGCAGGTATTTTTGGAGGTTTAATTGGCGCACAAGTTCTTTCTATCGTTGCAGATTTAATTCCGTACGAAAGACGAGGAACAGCAATGGGCGTCATTATGGCTGCTTTTTCTGTTGCCTCCGTATTTGGAGTACCTTTTTCTTTGTACTTAGCTAATATATTTAACTGGCATGGTCCCTTCTTTTTTGTAGCCGGCATGGGTTGCTTACTATTACCATTCTTAATTAAATACCTCCCAAAAATAGATGGACACCTTACCGAAAACAGCAAAATAAAAGTAAACCCAATTGTTTTGTTAAAAGACATCGCAAAAGATAGAAACCAACTTTTGGCATTGGCACTATCTGCAAGTGTAATGTTAGGGCACTTCATGATTATCCCATTTCTAAACCCATTTTTAGAGTTTAATAAAGGTTTTAGTAAATCGCAAACGCCAGTAGTATATATGGTAGGTGGGGCATTAACTTTAATTTCTTCGCCCTTTTTAGGAAAAATAGCCGATAGAATTGGGAAACATCGTTTGTTTACCATCATGGCGCTCACCGCAATCATCCCTATCGCTATCATTACCAACTTACCAAACATACCCTTTTATGCCGTTTTAGTAGTTACTGGCTTTTGGTTTGTAGTATCATCCGGCCGCACCATTCCGGCACAAGCTATCATTAGTAACGTTGTAAATAGCGAACGCCGAGGAAGTTTTATGAGTATCAACTCTTCTGTACAACAAATATCTGTAGGCTTAGCATCTGTAATTGCCGGCTTAGTGGTTATCAAAACACCTACAAACGCCTTAGCACATTACGAGATTACAGGTTACATTAGCATTGCCGTTACACTTGTAAGTATTTTTGTTATCTCTAAATTGAATGCTAAAGTGAGTAGCAAAGGGGTTGTGGGGAGTAAGGAAGTGGCTTAGGTTTTGGGCGTTTAAACACGCTATCCGCTATATCTTTTTGTTCCGAAAGAAGAACAAAAAGGATGCCGCTGCTATCGTTAACGCGGTTGTAGCGTTTGCTAAAAAAGGATAAAATTTTCTTGAGTTTTTGAATTATAATTTTTTTTTCTTAAAAAAAGACACCCTTATTTAAGAAAAATGCCAAAAAACTTAAATAAAAGAATTCTTATTTAAAGAAAACAGCAAAAAGGTTAAATAGTGAGGATTAATTTTTAATCAAATTATAGATTATTGGCCGCTTCCTGCCTCACTAAGGCGAGACAATTTGTAGGTAGGCTTTTTGTCCCCTTTTTATTGGCAAAAAAATTTAGAGAAAAGCTTGTTAACGTTTAACCAAACATTGTTTTGTAAGTCTGATTATGTTTTAATTAATCTGTCAATTAATTCTATTTATATTACCAATGTTTTTCATTGAAGGTAGCTTACCTTGTTCTAGAGCTTTTCCAATTTCATCATAAATAGCATAAAACTTTCCTCCTTTTAACTTAACTAATTCTCGCTCTTTTTGAAATGCGGATCTAATATCTTTCCCTTCTTTTAAACAATGGTTGTAAATATTTACTATTTCATTAAGGTTATCTATCCAATGGCTTTCTTCCTCATAGTTGATCTTATCAAATATTTCCGGATTTTCTGAACGAACATGGTTAATTAGTTCCTTTTCGAAGTAACAATGCGCTTCTGAAATATCATTTTTATTATTTATACAGTTAATGATATGATCAATTTTTGCTCTTTGGGAGACACTGATATTATCAGCAATTAGCAAACCTAGTTTTTGATAATATGCAGAGGATAGAGCATAAATGCGGGCATTATCATATAAATTTGAAAAATCAATTTCCTGAATTTTATTCCTTTTCTGTTCTCGCTTTTTAAGTTCTTCTTTTGTAATCTTAAACTTGGAAATGCCATCTTGAAATAATTCAGAACTTACGAATTGTTTCATTTCATTAGACTGTATAATAGCATCCCAAAGCTCTTTCCGTTTTGAGAACTCACCATAATCATCACTTGGGGAATATTTTTTAATTAAATCATTGGTAAGTATCATTAACTCATTAAGCATTTGTATTAGAGGTTCATCAAGGCCTTCTAGTTGCCATATTTTTGCTAAATCAAAAGACGCTGAACCTTTACTACCGTTTGTATTTACATACAAAACCCCCATGGTATAAGGTATAACGGCAGAACGCAATTGTCCAATAGCATTTTTACCCACCCCATAGGTTTTTTCAAGGCTTTTAAATAAAATAATGCGGGCAACTACCTCCTCAAAAAAATCTCTGGTAACAATTATACCCTTACTGTTTTCATTGGGAGATATGACATCAATAAATTGTTTGAAGA
Source organism: Pedobacter alpinus (assembly GCF_042684645.1). Classification (NCBI taxonomy): domain Bacteria; kingdom Pseudomonadati; phylum Bacteroidota; class Sphingobacteriia; order Sphingobacteriales; family Sphingobacteriaceae; genus Pedobacter; species Pedobacter alpinus. Next base: position 38,585 of record NZ_JBHULV010000029.1, on the reverse strand, counting down.
TTTTCTCTCCTCCCTTTTTTACCAGATAAGGCTGATCTCCCCATGACATAAAATATTTTGCAAGCTCTTCTTTGGTAAATCGTCTTTCTTTAGGATACTCATTATTAATTTTGGTTTTACCATTTGGGTTTTTACGTAATAGTGTATTAAATTCACCCTTGAATCTTTCAAAAAACCATTTACGCCCACTAGGTGTAGGAGTGCTTTCTGAAACTGATTTCAGTTTGATCAACTGTTCGTTTCTAGATCTTAAATCAGCAGTACTAACCTTAGACTGTGCATTGGAAAATCTACTGATATTTGAAATCAGATCATTTAGTTTTTCTTCATCAGCATTTTTGGCTACATTGATTTTAGCCATCACTCTTATTTTACTAATATCAAACCCATCTTTTTTGGAAAAATATATCGTTGCCGTTGTTTGCCCACCATTTACAATTTGAAAATCTGTTAGAGTGTTAATCACAACCTTTCCATTATTTTTTTGAATATCACCACCAACGGCTGTGATGGTTAAACCATTATTATAAGCAATAAAATGTTCTGGCTCCTTACGTATCGTATCCCTGATTCCCTGATTAACTCCTTTAAACTGTAGAAATGACCTCACATTCTTCTCAAGCATGCGGGAACTATAACGCTTATAAAGTTCTGCTAGCATTGAGGCAGGTAACACACAAAGATAGGATTCAAAATTCACCTCATCTGCTGCCTGAATCGCGGCTATCCCACTGCCAAAAACATCCGTAAAATTTACTTCGAGCAATTCTCGGTTTCCTTGTGAAATCAGAACACTATGCAAAAAATTCAAATCTATCAGTCGCTTATAAACCTGTATTTCTTTTTTAATAGTTTTCTTCTCTTTGTTCTGATAATTAACTGAAATTGATTCATTCTCAAAATCAATCCTTTTAGGTTGTGGTATGCTACCTCTTTTCTCTACGGTCGCTGAGGCCGAAATCAAAAATATCTCTATAACATCTATTTGCTCCATACCTTGTAGAGAGGAAGAGATAAATGATATTAATGCTTTTACTGGATGTGAGTCTTGCACTTCATCATCCAAATGATTTTTAATCGATTTATTAATGAATCTGAATATTCTGTTAAACTGACTGTCATAAACAGTTTTTTGGGAAACAGAAAGATCTTCATCCGAAGCCATGATATCAATAGAATCTTCATTAATCATGAACAATTGCAATCTTTCACCAGATTCATTAATTTGATAACCGTTAATTTTTAAATTATCCTTTTGCAAAAGAAAATAACAATCCTCATAGGATTCAGAATCAACGAGCTTAGCATCATTTAATGATGGCAAAATAGTTTCTAGAAAAGCTGATTCTGATACATACCCTTCTTCGTCTTTGCAATCTTCTAGAAGCTCAGTGCGGTATTTTAAAAACTCATTAATTTCCATTAAAACTCTATTTTGTTAGTTAGGTAAGATGCAATAGTCTGTATATTTATTTTATATTTAACTGAACTGATTCCCTCATTTAGTTCAGATCTTATAAGTTTTGGAAAACTTGATTCTTCTACGTTGTAGAAACTCATTTCAATTGGAGTATATCTTAAATGATCATAAGTATCTAGGTTTAGCATGGTTATTCCCTTTTGTAAAAGTGCCGTAATAACAATTCCAAAATCACCCAGCTTTAACCCTATGGTTTCTCTTATCATCATGACCAGTTCTTTTAATGTTATTCCCTCCGTGTCAGATTCAATAGTAACTATTAGTAAGTCTAATTCCTTATTGGGTTCGGTTTCTAGTTGATACTCACTTGAAATTAAAATACCTGAAGAGCTTATTGTTTTGGTTTTCACCTCCGTATTTTTAAATTCACCAATAAAATCATGTCCGGTATCATAAGGCCCCTTCCAAGAGTTGAGCATATCATTTAATTCGGTCGCCTTACATTCTTTAATCTGTTCATGCAAATAAATCAGTTCACCTAATAGTCCACGAATCGTTTCGTCCGATAGAGTATCCCCTCTGTTATCCTGAAAAAATTCGCTCCATTTATAATAAGTCAATAAAAATTCACTTATATATGCTTTAGGTTCTAACATTTGCCTAACCTTATAGTAAATGGAATAAATAAGATCATCAAAAAGATCGCTGTATTGTACATCCAAAAGTGTAAGGACCACCCATTTAGTTTCGGTATAAAGTTCAAGAGAAAGGTTCTGCTTGGTTGAGGATTGAAAGTCAGCTACATAACCTGATGGCAATTTCAATATCAAATTTCTGTATCCTTCTATATTAATACCAATGAAAAGATCAGGTATAGTTTCACTATTCAGTCTGATAGATTGTATACCGACTTTTCCTACATCGAGTAATGCCCATTTCTGGCTAAGTTGTTTTAATTCCATTTATCGTTTATTCATCTGTAGCTTCCATACTTTCATCCCACTCCTCTGTCTCATCAATTTCATCTTCAATGTCATAATCACCATGCAGATATTCCCCTCCAGGATCAGGCGAAATTGGAGGAAACCCTATTGCATACCCGATAAGGGGGATATCTGTATCAATCCTATTTTTGGCAACCATTTCATCCATTTCTAAATCATTTTCACCTTTTCTGAAAACAGTATCTAGGTCCATTAAATACACGACAAGTAATCCTTCATCATCAGACATTGCTTCTCGATAAACTCTTTCAGGTATGGTAGTCTTTTGTGATTTCTGCTCAGGATTAAGGATCCCTTTCTTCTTATAATCTTCAAGTATTTCATTTCTGAACAGCGCTTCAACTTCCTTTTGTTTTTCATCACTCAGTAACAAAGAGAAATCCTTTCCAGCACCTACAATATTGGCAGATTTTCCGGATGCTCCGAAAACTCCTTTTGTAAAAAATATATCTCTGTAATGACTATTTTTTTGTATCGGACCACTTCTTTCTGAAAGTGTTATATTTTCGTCAAGCCCACTTTTTTCAGAAAATAATACTTTTCCTTTGCCACTGGTCTTGATAGCAATAGTCCAGTTTCTAAGTTTATTTTTCTCTTTTGCAATCTCAATAAATTTAATAATTTGTGGTATTTCTATATTTTCAAATGCGTTTGGTAATTTTAGAAAATCAATAAGTTGCTGAACATCTAATTTTATAAGGTAGAAATCCTGCCCTTTATTTTTAATAATATTATTTTTCTGATCTTTAATAAAACCTTTAAAAGCCTCCCATGCAGTGGTTAATTTAACAGCGTCATTAATTATAAACTTTGTTGTTTGAACCAATTGGTCCTGATAAGACCAGTTCACCAGCTTGGTGTTTTTTAGTATAGATGGTCTGGTCACTTTTAAAGTGCCAGGATGTTTCCTAACCCTTAATACAAAATCAGCAGGTGTACGTTCCAACCTGCTCATCTTTTTAAATTCTATTTCCAGCTCTTCAATTGCTCTAGTGGTGGCGTCAAATTTATTAACTGCATCAGTATTTGTAAATATTTTACAACAATCAAGATAGCCAGGTCGATAACCAAACCATCGGCCCATTTGCAAAAGTGTATCTGAAAAATTTGTGTTTCTGATAAAATAATTGATAGTTAGACCCTCAAGAGTAAAACCTCTGGAAAGACGGTTTCCGCCAACTGCAATAATCTTTTTTCCATTTCCGTTATTATCTTTTTCATAATGCAGTTTATCACCTGTAGCACTGTTTACTGCCTTGATTTCAATACCTTTAACAGCATCAATAAGAAATGGTCTGATGTCATTAAAGGTTTTTGGCAATAAAAATTCATCCTGATAACCTTCAGGTAAATAAGCTCTTATGTTATGAACAATGGCTGCATAATATTTATCCCAAGTTTTCTCAAGTGTACCATAAATAAGCTTTGAATTATTGGGTAAATCATTATTGATGTCTGATTCCAGTTTCCAGAGGTATTCAATTAGTAGCTCTTTTGTCTTATTTTGCCAAGTGATAAAACGAGAGATGTGAACCAGCATGGTATGATGAGGATTTAAAAAACCTGAATCTGTCATATTAGCCAGTCTGCTGAATCTTAAAGCAATTGTTAAAATAAAACATTGTGTCGCTTCAATTAATGACCTTGGCAGATTGACAGGAAAATCATCATACTTAGTTACAGCCCGATCACTTTTCTCGTCCTTTGGCACATGGGAAGGAAATTCAATATTTGTATCATGTATTAATTCCACTAAAGGGAGCTTAATATTATCCTCAAAAACCGTTTCAAATATTTGCTTAGCTCCAACATAATTACTTGGTGTGTTTAAAAGCTCTATAAAATCATCTGGAAAAATATTCCCAACTTGATTGAATTCTTTCAACACCTGTTCACCATTCATTTTGTATGTTACTGGCCATTTCAAGGCTATGGTTTGATTTCTGTCCTGCAATACATTTGCGAAAGGAGTAGCAGTATAGCCCAGATAGCTTTTTTTGGTAAACAGATCCAGTAATGCCCTTATGTGGCCGTTTATGGCACTGGCATACTCTACTCCCTTTTTACCTAAGTTATTCAATGAAGCATTATCCGCTTCATCATCAACTATTAAAAAGGGTATATCATGCTTTTCTTTATTCTCATTTAGATAGTCACTTAACCAAATGAGAAGGTTTTTTAATACCCCTGTGTTTTTCTTACAAACAAGAATATTTTTATTATTTAATGAAAATACGGTATCCTTTACAGATTTTTTAAAATCAGACTTATAGGACGTTACAGAGAAAACCTGGCTTACGTTCTGATCTCCCATTTCTCCAAATCTGCGAATTTCTCCGACTCCTTTAAATCCTGTTCTATCCTTGGTAACATCTACTGTTCCTTCACCAATCACTTCTTCCTCAATTCTTAACTGTGTCTGGCTTCTAAGATCTTCCATTATGCCAGAAAGCACAATTATGAGACTGTACCCAGCATCAATCGACCTGTTAATAACAGCATTAAAATTACCCGTCTTACCAGATTGAACACTTCCGACCACCAAACCCTTGATATAAAATGACTTTTCTGATTTTGGATCACCTAGTTTAGAGAGGATTTTCTCACTACTTGTGCTGATTTCACTCAGCACTTTCTCTGAGCGGCCTTTTTTTGCCAAAAAAGTCATATAGCGTTTAATATAGTCATCCTTAATACTCTTTTTCCTTTCTTCGGTCAACCAAATAGGTAGCCCTTTCTTAGTTAAAGAATTGGATGGATCAATATCAATCGGGTTTACTGATTGAAACTCTTTCACACTGGTTTGATATAAATGATCAAGAGTTCTGTCATCCTTCTCCGCTATTCCTGGAAATATTCTTACCAAATTGACGATTTCATTCTTTATTTTGTCAAAAAATGAATGTGTTAAATATTCCTCCTTTTTTGCTTTTTCTTTAATAAAGGTTTTAATAATTTCAATAGTCTCAGTATTATTCATAGCCTTAATTAAGTAAATGTGTAATGTGGTCAGGGATGGTGTCAATATGATAGCCAAGAGAAGGCAAAATAATTTCTTTTATTATTGCTTTATCAGTTCCATTTTCTAATAATTTTTGAATAGTAGTTGAAATTTCACTGTCATGTTCTATTTCACTCTCGGTAAAGTAATTTTTATCTACGTGGGTTTGCTTTAGAATGTTAACACTTCTGTTAATCATTCTCATCAGCACATTAAATAATTTCTGTTGTTCCGGATTTAATTCAGAAAGTAGAAGCTGGATATTAGGATAATTTTTATTTAGCTCTAGAATTGGCCCTTTACTTGATGAAATTCTTTCAAAAAGTTGAGGTATTCCATCAGCTTTTTTTGAAGATATTTTTCTTAGACCTCTGTTGTAATATTCCTTTATCGCTTGCTCTTTTAATTCAGCTATATATTTTAAGAAACCATAATTTAAATCGTATGGAATGGTAATTTGTGATTTTGCAACATTCAAATGCATGTGCTGATCAATTTTATTTCCTATTTCTACCCTTAGCCTTGCTAATTGTAATCTGGGTGATTTACGTATGATTCCGTTCCATCCACCAAAAAGAATAATCCTGTTTGCTCTGTATATGTAAATCCCTTCCATATCCATAAGACCCCTAGATTTAGTAGTCCAAATATTGTTTATCTCTTTACTCTCTTCTAAGCTTCTTGAAGGCATTACAAAACCTTCCAATTTAATTACGTCATTTTTAAAAGGCTTTTGTTTCGATTCAATTAATCTGACATCTGTTTCGGTTATAGGAAATGGATTAAAGGATGTAAGTAATGTGTTATTTACCCTTATTTTAATAGGTTTATACTGGTCTTCCAAAAATCTATGAAAAACCAAAGAAAGATACTCGGTGGTTGTTTCTGTAATCTGACGTTTTAGTGAATCGCTCCGATTGGTGCCTTCAAGGTATTCATCAAATTTATACAAGCCTTCCCATTGTATAATAGTATTGGCTTCAAATCCATCAAACTCTTTTGAAAAACCTTTTGATAATGAGATATATTCTGTTAATATTTCCTCGACTTCAATTGTGGTATTAACAATTATTCGCCATTCTTTTTTCTTTTTTAGATATTCAACATCCCAAGTTCTTGCTGCAAAATTAACAACACCCTTGGGTCTGGATAAGACGGTTAGTTTTCTAGTCTGTGCAAAGGATGCTGTTTTCATTCCTAGACCAAATCGTCCTAGATCGTTATCACTCCTGTTTTCATCTACTGAAGAGCTGGGGAATTTCATATTTTTCTTAAGTGCATCTTCATCCATCCCAATGCCATTATCTGCCAGAAAAAGTTTAAAGGGAAAAGTCTCAGTATTGATTAAAATCTCAATTTCATTAGCGCCTGCAGTAATAGAATTATCAATCAAATCTGCGAGAGATGTCTCCAGTGAATATCCTTGTTCTGCTATAGATTTTATCAGAAATTCAGGAAATGGTGTACCATCTTCATAACCTTGATTTTCTTTTGTTTTATCTTTCATTTGTTAATGACTGGCTAGGACAAACTTCTTTTGATTATTCTTTTATTTCTTTTGTTTTCCCAAAGCATTAATTGCGATCAATTATAAGTCAGTAAACGAGCAATTACTCGTTTATTTAAACTCACTCATTGTTTTGATTTTAATTATGATATCAATAGGTAATCATTTATTTGATTCATAATTTTAGTTGTGTTTTCAATAGGTCTGCAATTTTCTTCGCCATCAATGGTGGTACTGCATTTCCTATTTGTTTAAAAGCAGCCGTTCTGTTAGCACCTTCTTTAACTCCTTCAAAATAAAAATCATCAGGAAAGGATTGTAACCGAGCAGCCTCTCTTACACTTATAGATCTATTCTGCTTAATGTCTGGGTGGATGTAATAATGTCCGTCTTTTGATATATGTGCTACTACTGTATGAGAGGTGTTTAAATCTTCTGCAACTACTTTAAATCTGTCCGTAAAAGAAGTGATATTATTATGGGTCTTAAGGTTTTCTGCTAAGTCGTTATAATTTAATCGCTCTTTATTAGTATTCCACTTTTCAACGGCAACTCTATAAATTTCTTTATCCTGCTCAGAATGGGGCCTAGCAATATGTTGTGTCAAAATGTCTATTCCATTTCTGATATATGATTTTCCCAAATAATCATTTGTTTCGGCTGTGTAATTTGTGTATTTGTCTTTTCCCTCTCCGGCTCTAAGAAATGGTAAATCGCTAAATAAATCTGAAATTGGCGCAGTTAAGCCCAAATTATAACTATCAAGATTTGGTAGATTAGGAACAAAGTCTTGCTTCCAACCTATTATAATTAATCTTCTCCTCTTTTGGAGTACACCAAAATTTTCTGCTTTAACTGTATAAATATGTATGGAATAACCTTTTTTGTTAAAAAGTCGTTCCATATTATTTAGATAAACCCCTTTACCAGCAGATCTTAAACCTAAAACATTTTCAAAAACAAACATTTTTGGCTTATACTTTTCTAAGTAAGCAGCGTATTGTACATATAAATAATTGCGAGAATCGCTTTTCATGTTGTTTTCAGATCGGGCTCTTCCAACTAATGAATAGGCTTGGCAAGGAGGTCCTCCGATAATTAAATCAACTTCTTTGTTTCCTAATGAGCGATTTATCTTATCAAAAATGACTTCATTATTTTCATTGCTTATGCCTAAATCTATTACAGAATCTAAAAGTTCAGTAGGGATTAATTCGTAAAGTTCTTTTCTGTTAATTTCTCCTTTTAGGTATTCTACATATTTATCATACAGATTATTTTCTTTTAGATAATAATATGCTGTTCTTGTTTTCAAAGTATAAGCTGCTGCTTTGTCTATTTCTACGTGAGCTATTGGATTTAATCCTGCTCTTTTGAATCCTTCAGATAATCCACCTGCTCCCGCAAACAAGTCTATGTAATTTAACTTATTTGCCATCTTGAAATATATTTACATTAAAAAACTCCAGCATAGAAACTTCTAGACCATTAACAATTATTTTTTCGAGATTGATAATTGAGATATTTCTTTTACCTTTTTCTACATGGTTCATGTAGGTACGGTCAACATCAGATTTATAGGCTAAGACCTCTTGAGTTAAACCTCTTTTATCTCTTAACTCTTTGATACGATTGCCGATTTTGACTTTTATATCCATCAGCTAAAAGTAGCAATACGTGACTCATAATACATTTGCTTATAAGTCACGTTTGCTTGTTCTTTAACTAACAAGTTACTTAAGTTTGAAACATTAATATTTAACGTTGGATATTATTTTGAGTCGATTTATGATGAGTAGCTACAAACATACTTTACCATATAGCAAGTCCCGCGTTAGGCATTTGGAGCAAGGTTTTGCAAAAACCTGTTCTTTTTGCTTTTTCAGCAAAAAAACCGCAGCGTAGCGGAGTGCGTAAAACGCCGCCCTTGCGTTGGCCATAGGGATGGAAGGGAACGCCCAAATAAAACAAACTAGAGAATTTACATACTCTTCGCTAACATGTAAAACAGCATGAGTTTTAAAAACCCGTTTTTATTTAATTGATGTTAAATTCTATCCTCATAAATTAGCCTAACCTTATATTTAATTAAAATCCCTTAAAACCACCTCCCCCATCCCATTTTTCTCATAAACAGCTAAGCAGTATTTCTCAAAAGTTTGATCAAAAACAGGTTCAATTAAATTTAAAGATTTTGGAAATGGTTTATTGGGACTGAAGAAATAAACTTTGGTATTTCCGTATTTATTATGAGGCATAAAGTTACCGTAAGTGGTCATATCTGCTAAGTTTAAACTATCAATAGTAACAAGATAAGCTCGTAAAATGGGTCCGTCATTTTGTTCATTACGGATGGAGGTAATTTCTTTAAATTCTGATTTTAAATCTCCAATGCCAGGTTGTGAAAGGCTGTTGTAAACCATTATTGCTATTAAAATTATAGCAGCGGAGATTAAGAAAATATTTCTTTTTTGGTTTTTCATTAGTTAAAATTACAAATTATTAGGTTAAAGGTGTTTCTATTCGCACATACGTTAAATTTAAACCTTTTATTTTGTCTCCATACAATTTTGTGTTAAGGATAGTAGCGGCAGCTTTTTTGTTTATCCTGAGCGAAAGCGATGGGAGAAACAAAAAACTATATCCGCCAGCTGGCGGACCAACCCCAATTTTTCATTAGGGAAACACCAAAAGTTTGAAACGCTTATACCCAAAACTAAAAATCCTTTAACCCAAATTAAACCTCGCACCTCAATCCTTAAAGTCTAACCTTAAACCCTACACCTTAAACCTTTTTCAAACCTCCTACCCTAAACCCTCTTTTTTATGACTCAACATTTACCAGAAAAACCCGTATTTTTGGCAAAATTTATTTTTAGATGGACGTAAAAGCAACAGCAGCTTTAAAAGGATTATACTGCAACTCAATTACTCAATACAGCAAGTTTATAACTAAAGAAGTAAATATTGGGGGTATAAAAATGGGCGGCACACAACCTATCCGCATACAATCTATGACTACCGCATTCACCATTGATACCGAAGCATCTGTTGCGCAAAGCATTAGAATGATTGATGCCGGTTGCGAATATGTGCGTATTACTGCTCCGTCTATAAAAGAGGCGCAAAACCTTGCTGAAATTAAAAAGGGTTTAATAGCAAAAGGCTACCACACGCCATTAGTTGCCGATATTCACTTTACACCAAATGCTGCCGAATTAGCTGCTAAAATTGTTGAAAAAGTAAGGGTAAACCCAGGCAATTACGCCGATAAAAAGAAATTTGAAGAAATAAATTATACGCCAGAAGCTTATGAAAAAGAGCTGGCTCGTATTAAAAAGAAGTTTGCCCCACTGGTAGAAATTTGCAAAGCCAACGGAACGGCAATGCGTATTGGTACTAATCATGGCTCGCTGTCCGACAGGATTATGAGCTGGTATGGCGATACTCCGAAAGGCATGGTAGAATCGGCAATGGAATTTATACGTATTTGCCGCGAGTTAGATTATCACCAATTGGTGATATCTATGAAAAGTAGCAATACGCAAGTAATGGTGCAAGCTTACCGTTTATTGGTGCAAACTATGGTTGCCGAAGGGATGAATTACCCGCTACATTTAGGCGTTACCGAAGCTGGTGATGGCGAAGATGGCAGAATAAAATCGGCAGTGGGGATTGGGACTTTGTTAGAAGACGGTTTAGGCGATACCATTAGGGTTTCTTTAACAGAAGAGCCTGAATTTGAAATTCCTGTAGCACAAGCTTTGGCACAACGTTATGAGCAGAGAAAAGCTGTTTTGGCTGATGATGTGGAAATGCCAGATTTTGAAATACCTCTTGATTTTTCTCCTTTTGCGTATAACAAAAGAGCATCTGCAGAGCTGAATACTTTTATTGGTGGCCACCAAGTACCGAGGGTGATTTTAGATTTATCTGATCAAAACTTAAAAGACGCACAAATTTTAGCTGCCGCTGGATATAATTATTCGCCAATTTTAGATAAATATAACATGGGCGACCAGTCCATAGATTTTGCCTACCTAGCAGATGAGTTGCCTTCTTTCAACTTTCCGGGTAATTTAAAACAGCTTTATAACTATAAAACTTGGTTAACACTTAAGGATAATACCAATTGCCATCCGTTATTCAGTTTAAAAGAGTACATCAGCGCAAGCGATAAAGACAAATCTTTAAACTTAGTTAGCGTTTGTAATACCGATTTAGACGGTGATAATTTTGCAAACCTTCCGTTTGATAAAACTTTAGTTTTTGTTTTAGAAACCACTAAAGAGCATGGTATGGCCGACCAAAGGGCATTCTTTTTTAAATTGATGAATGCTGGTATTGATACGCCGGTAATTATAAAACGTAGTTACCATTTTGCTGATAGCGAAACTTTAGCACAAAAAGAGTTAAAAGCTCAACTATACTCCGCAACAGATTTAGGTGCCTTATTATTAGATGGTTTGGGCGATGGTGTTTGGTTAGATGCGCCTCAAGTTTCAACAAAATTCAGAGTTTCTACTTCATTTGGTATTTTACAAGCCACGCGTTCTCGAATATCAAAAACAGAATACATTAGCTGCCCAAGTTGTGGCCGTACGCAGTTTGATTTGCAAGAAACTACTCAAATGATTAGAAGTAAAACTGACCATTTAAAAGGAATAAAAATTGGTATTATGGGTTGCATAGTTAACGGCCCCGGCGAAATGGCTGATGCCGATTATGGTTATGTGGGCACTGGCCCCGGTAAAATCACTTTATACCGAAGCAAAGATGTGGTAAAGAAAAATGTGAGTTCTGATAACGCTTTAAATGAACTGATTGATATTATTAAAGAAGATGGTAATTGGGTGGAAAAAGAGGTTTTGTAAAAGGTGAGTTTGAGTTTATCTTTCTCCTCGGTCTGTGTCCTCACAGACCGAAACTAATGAAAAGAAAAATGGTCTGTGAGGACACAGACCATGGGATAGAAAAAAAAATCAAAAAAGTTGATGTGGATCTATTTTTAAAAATTCTTGCCAAGGCAAACCTCCATTTCCGATCATTAAAACTTTATCAGGATGGTGCATTTTACTAAAAGCCGTCATGCCGCCAGTACTTACTGTATTATTTGTTTTTACTTCTAAACCTATCACTTTTCCTCTCTTTTCAAGCACAAAATCTAATTCATCGTTTCTATGTCGCCAATAGTGAACTTTGAAATTATAAACCAAACCTGCATTTATTAAATGGCTGCCAATAGATGATTCTACCATTCTTCCCCATTCTTCTTTATTGGTTAAAATCTCATTAAAAAACTCATTTCGTTGTGCACTAATTAAAGCGTTATTGTGTACCTGAAATTTGGGACTTGATGAACGTTTCCTAATTACATCCGCAGCATATTTTTCTATCCCAGCTAATAAACCAGCGGTATCTAACAGCTCTAAATAATTAGAAAGTGTAGTGGTATTTCCTGCATCTTGCAACTGCCCCATTACTTTGGTATATGACAGTATTTGCCCTGAGTATAAACAACCCAATTCAAATAAACGCTTCATTAAAGCGGGTTTATCAATACGGGTAAGCATTAAAATATCTTTAGAAATACTAGTTTCTATTAGTGCATTTCTAACATAATTCTTCCATCTTTCCTCATCATTAATTAAAGAAACAGAACCCGGATAAGCTCCAAACCAAACATATTGTTCTGGCGAAAACCCAAAAGCTTGTTCCATTTCACTAAAACTCCAATGCGGAATATAAGTACTTTCAAACCTGCCAGCTAAAGACTCTGTTAAACCTTGCTGCAATAATAACCTTGAAGAGCCTAGTAGAATAACTTTTAATTGGAGCTTATTTCTAGCATCCTCATCCCAAAGCCTTTTAACCATCTCGCTCCAGTTGTCAATTTTCTGAATTTCATCAACGATGAGTATCACATCTTGACCTTTCACACTACGAGCTAAAAGTCTAGCCTTTTCCCACAGCGTAGCAATCCAAGTATGGTCTGTTGCAGCTACCGCATCAGCAGATTCAAAAATATATTGACAATTAATTTGAGCGGTTAACTGTTCAATTAAAGTAGTTTTACCTACCTGCCTTGGCCCCATTAACACCTGTATAAACTGTTTTGGCTCATTCATTCGTGTTATAAGCTGCTGTAAATAAACTCGTTGAAACATACTTTACAAATTACTCAATACATTGAGTAAAATTACTCAATGTATTGAGTAAAATGAAATTATTGTAAATAATATTTATAATGAGGTATTTAAGAAAATATTATTGTTTGATAAAATCGACTGAATACTGCAAAAATTCTTGCAAGTGATTTGGAAGTTCTTCTTTTTGGTAAGGATGTGTAGCGCCAAAAACATGATCTCCACCTTCGATAATTAACAACTGAGATTGCGGTTGCAACTGATGAAAATTTTCGGCAACGCTTACTTTAACAGCGGGGTCTTTTGTGCCTTGAGCAATTAACCAAGGTTTATTTAAGGATTGTGCAGCAGTGTTTAAATCAAACTCTTCTTCATGGTTAAGTACATCCTCTAAAAGCGCAACAGAAAGTGGCATCTGCTCTTTTGTCCTGCCGTTTAAAATGTATTTAACACCATTTTTTTTCCATTCCTTTTCATCCTCTAGCTTCCATAAGTTACGGAAACTACCAATTGCTGCCCATGTAATTAATTTAACAACTCGTTTATCTCTTGCAGCTTGTAAAATGCTTAAAGCTCCGCCCCTGCTATGCCCTAATAAAGCAATTTTAACTTTAGGAAATTTCTGAACTGCAAAATCGAGTATTTGATTTAAATCATAAAGTTCTTTGCTTGGTGTATTCAAAGAAAAAGTTTCCAAATCATTTATATCAGATAAATCTGTTGGCTTAACACCACTATGAGAAAAATTAAACTTTAAAAAGTAGATTCCGTTTTGTACAAAAAAATTAGCCATTAATTGGTGCGTTCCCCAATCTTTAAAACCTTTAAAACCATGAGCAAAAATCACCAAAAAATCTGGGTAGCTGTTGGCATAAGTGATATCACCAACAATAGGTAAACCATCTGCTCCCTCAATTTCAAAATCTTCTTTACTAAACTCCTCTAACAGCATAATTTCAAATTAATTAAATTTATTTTATTCAACCACTATACTCTCAATACTCAATACCCAATACTCAATACTCTATACTCAATACCCAATACCCAATACTCAATACCCAATACCCAATACCCAATACCCATAAACTAATGATTCGCCTTAGCAGAAAAGAAGTTAAAAAATAATACGATATAAGATATTGAGCAGAAAATTTGAACTAAAGCAATCCTTTTCCCTATTACAGTAATTGGATACATATCTCCATAACCAACGGTTGCACTTGTAACAAAAGAATAATATATAGCATCTATTGGCATTAACAATTGCACATTTAAATAATTACCAGATAAGTATATAATAGCAAAAGTTAAACCCGATTCTAAAAAATTTAAAGTCAACAATAGCAATGTTCGCATGTGCGAAGCTTGAAGATGATGTTCTGCAATAAATATTTTACTAAATAAATATAAGTAGGTTTCTACCAAAAGGTAGATGCAAAATAAAAGTGCAATTTGATTGGTGTACCAGCCATTTAGTAAAACTAATACCGGAAACACAATTTTAAGAATCACATAAGTTTCAACAATTAATTTCCGAGTAAGCGTAGTGCTGTTTTTAAATAATTCATCAATAAATACACCTGGAAATAAAATCAAAAACGAAACTAAGCTCAGCCTAAAAACTCTAAGTATCCCATAATCATCTTTCCTATTTCCGTTCCAAACCGCTGCTATTTTTTGTAAATGAGACCTAAACCCCGCATGTTTTTTCTCTTGAAAAGAGTGGTCGCCCCTAAATATTTTACCTAAGTTCCTGCTCAAAATTTAAGCTTGTGCAGTTGGGCCTCCAAAATTAAAAGGCATCCCTCCATTGTTGTCTCCGCCAACATTTATAGTTCCGTTTATCATTTCAAATTTCTCTATATTATCTGCTAACGCGTTTAATAACCGCTTGGCATGGTCAGGTGTAAGCACAATTCTGCTTTTAACTTTTGCCTTAGGTACACCTGGCATTACCCTAATAAAATCTAAAACAAACTCACTATTAGAATGCGTAATAATTGCTAAGTTAGAATAAGTTCCTTCCGCCATCTCTTCAGATAGCTCTATATTTAATTGATTATCGTTATGTTCTTCCATGCTACTAAATTAAAAAAGTAAAGGGGTAAAATTATAATTATCTAATAAAATCTCATATTATTAAGAATTCTTGAAATTTAAAGTAAATTGATAGCATATGAATAGCATCAAATATCTTATACTTACTATATTTCTATTTAGCTTATGCTCGGTAAAAGCCCAAAAGCTCAATAATACACAAACTAACGATTCTCTTCCTAAACAATTAAAACCTTTACAATTAATTGATGGTCAAATTTTAGGCCCAGGGCTATTCTTATCAGTTAATTACGATACGAGATTTAAACCTAAAAACAAAGGTTTAGGGTTAAGATTAGGCATAGGTTCTAGTCTTTTAGGTTTAACATTTCCATTATCTATAAACTACCTAATCGGCAATAATAACAAAAGAAGTTTCTTAGATATTGGAGCAGGAGTTACACTATATATACCATCAGAACAAAGTTGGAACCAGTTTGAACAAACCACTCTATTACCAAATACCTATATCATGTACAGGTATCAAGCGCTAAAATCTGCAAACACTTTTAGAATTGGTCTCTCACAAATGAGAATATTTGAAGACAGTGGTTTTATTCCTTACTATCCTAGTATAAGTTTAGGACATATCCTAAATCGTAGAAATTAAAAAAGGTCTGCATAAAAATGCAGACCTTTTAATGAAATCTAGTATTTGCTTGCAGCTTTTAGCCTTCTGCAATTAGCTCATTAAGCTTCAACTTCTTCTTCCTCTTCTTCTTTTTTAGAAGCCATTAATTTATCGTATTCTTCTTGAGAACCAACAATGATTCTTTCGTAATCACGTAAACCCGTACCAGAAGGAATTAAGTGTCCAACAATAACGTTTTCTTTCAAGCCTAATAAATGGTCACGCTTACCAGCAATTGCTGCTTCGTTTAACACTTTAGTAGTTTCTTGGAAAGAAGCCGCAGAGATGAATGATTTAGTTCCTAATGAAGCTCTAGTAATACCTTGTAGCATTGGGCTTGCTGTTGCAGCTCTTGCTTCGCGGGCAGTAACTAATTTCATATCCTTACGTTTTAACTGTGAGTTTTCATCACGTAATTTACGTACAGATACTATTTGACCAGATTTTAACACATTAGAATCTCCTGAATCTTCAACTACCATTTTATCAAAGATTTCATCATTTTCTATAGAGAAATCAAATCTATCAACAGCTTGTTTTTCTAAGAAAATTGTATCACCAGCGTCTTCAATCAATACTTTTTGCATCATTTGGTGAACGATTGTTTCAAAATGCTTATCGTTAATTTTCACACCTTGCAAACGGTAAACCTCTTGAATACCATTTACTAAATATTCTTGAACCGCAGCCGGACCTTTGATAGATAGGATATCTCCAGGAGAGATAGCTCCATCAGACAATGGCATACCCGCTTTAATAAAATCATTATCTTGTACTAAGATGTGCTTAGAAAGTGGTACTAAATACTTTTTAACTTGTCCGTCTCTTGATTCAATAGTTACCTCACGGTTACCACGTTTAACACCACCTAAAGTTACCACACCATCAATTTCGGTTACAACTGCAGGGTTAGAAGGATTTCTCGCTTCAAACAATTCAGTCACACGTGGTAAACCACCCGTGATATCTCGTGTTTTACCAGTTGTACGAGGAATTTTAACAAGGATTTCTCCCATTTTCATTTCCTGACCTTCATCAACAACTACGTGAGCACCAACCGGAATATTGTATTCTCTGATTGAACCACCTTTTTTGTCAACAATTTTAACAACCGGATTTTTAGTTTTATCTCTAGTATCGATAATTACTTTTTCTCTGTGACCAGTTTGCTCATCAGATTCCTCGCGGAAAGTAACACCTTCAATTACTGCTTCAAACTCAACCCTACCTGAGAATTCAGAAATAATAACAGCATTGTACGGATCCCAAGAACAAATCTTATCTCCTTTAGTTACTTTATCACCTTCTTTTACAAAAAGGAATGAACCATAAGGAATATTATTTGTCATAATTACCCTTCCAGAATTTGGATCAGTAATTTTGAATTCACCTGAACGTCCTAATACAACCTCAGTATCACCTTCTTCTGTGGTTCTTGTTACAGTTCTTAAGTTTTCAAACTCAATAACTCCATCAAATTTAGCATTAACTTGAGACTCGGCTGCAATGTTAGATGCTGTACCACCCACGTGGAAAGTACGTAAAGTTAACTGTGTACCTGGCTCTCCAATTGATTGTGCTGCAATAACACCAACTGCTTCACCCATTTGTACTGGTTTACCAGAAGCTAAGTTACGACCGTAACATAATGCACAAACTCCTCTAGAAGCCTCGCATGTTAATACAGAACGAATTTCAATACCTTCTAAAGCAGATTCCTCTATTTTTAAAGCAATTTCTTCAGTGATATCTTTATCAGCTTTTACATACAACTCGTTGGTAATTGGGTCATAAACATCATGTAATGAAGTACGTCCTAATATTCTATCGTATAATGGCTCAATAATATCCTCGTTGTCTTTCAAAGCAGTAGTAAACATACCTCTTAATGTACCGCAATCATGGTGTTTAATCACCATATCTTGAGCAACATCATGTAAACGACGAGTTAAATAACCAGCATCGGCTGTTTTCAAAGCCGTATCGGCCAAACCTTTACGAGCACCGTGAGTAGAAATAAAGTATTCTAATACTGATAATCCTTCTTTAAAGTTAGAAAGAATAGGATTTTCAATAATCTCACCACCTGAACCTGATTTTTGAGGTTTCGCCATCAATCCCCTCATTCCACATAACTGACGAATTTGCTCTTTAGAACCACGGGCTCCAGAATCAAGCATCATGTAAACAGAGTTGAAACCTTGGTTATCGTTAGTCAATTGGGTCATTACGTGAGTAGTTAACCTGTTATTGATACGAGTCCAGATATCAATAATCTGATTGTAACGCTCATTATTAGTGATGAAACCCATGTTATAGTTACCCATAACATCAGCAACTTCTTTTCTAGCTTGCTCTAATAAAGTATGCTTCTCTGTAGGAATGTTTAAATCTTTCAAGTTGAAAGATAAACCTCCGATAAATGCAGATTGGAAACCTAAGGTTTTAATCTCATCTAAGAAATTAGCAGCACCAGCCATACCAGTAATTTTAACTACTTCTCCAATAATATCACGTAATGATTTTTTGGTTAAAAGTTCGTTAATATAACCTACTTCTTTTGGTACAACTTCATTAAATAATACCCTACCAACGGTAGTATCAATTAGTTTTTCAACTAAAGAACCATCTTTTTCTCTTACTAAAGCTTTTACTTTAATAAATGCATGTAAGTCTAGTTTCTTCTCGTTGTAAGCAATAATTACTTCTTCTGAAGAGTAAAAAGTTAATCCTTCTCCCTTTATAATATGTCCTTCTTCAGTTCTACGGCCTTTGGTCATGTAATACAGACCCAAAACCATATCCTGAGATGGTACTGTAACCGGTGTACCGTTTGCAGGGTTTAAAATATTGTGAGAAGCTAACATCAAGATTTGGGCTTCCAAAACCGCAGCGTTACCTAGTGGTACGTGAACTGCCATCTGGTCACCATCAAAATCCGCGTTAAACGCAGTACACACTAATGGGTGTAATTGAATAGCTTTACCTTCTATTAATTTTGGTTGGAAGGCTTGAATACCTAACCTGTGTAATGTTGGTGCTCTATTTAATAAAATAGGGTGACCTTTCAATACATTCTCCAAAATATCCCAAACTAATGGGTCTTTTCTATCAACAATTTTCTTTGCAGATTTAACTGTTTTAACTACGCCACGTTCAATCATCTTACGAATAATAAACGGTTTAAATAGTTCGGCAGCCATATCTTTTGGTAAACCACACTCGTGTAGTTTCAAAGTTGGTCCTACAACAATTACAGAACGTCCAGAATAATCCACACGTTTTCCAAGTAAGTTTTGACGGAAACGACCTTGTTTACCTTTTAAAATATCTGATAAAGATTTTAAAGCTCTGTTACCTTCAGTTTTAACAGCATTCACCTTACGTGAGTTGTCAAATAAAGAATCAACAGCTTCTTGAAGCATACGTTTTTCGTTACGTAAAATTACTTCTGGAGCTTTAATTTCCATTAATCTTTTTAAACGATTGTTACGGATGATTACTCTTCTGTATAAATCATTTAAATCTGAAGTAGCAAAACGACCACCTTCTAGAGGTACTAATGGACGTAATTCTGGTGGAATAACTGGAACGATTTTAACAATCATCCACTCTGGGTTATTCTCTATACGTGTTTTTGCACCACGGAAAGCTTCTACAACTTGAAGACGTTTTAAAGCCTCATTTTTACGCTGTTGAGATGTTTCGTTAGCTGCTTGGTGACGTAAATCGTAAGATAATTGATCTAAATTTAATCTTCTCAATAAATCTTCTAAAGCCTCAGCGCCCATTTTGGCGATAAACTTATTAGGGTCTTTATCGTCTAAGTACTGATTCTCTTTAGGTAATTTATCTAAAATATCAAGGTATTCTTCTTCTGTTAAGAAATCCATGTAATTGATTCCTTCATCAGCCATCATACCCGCTTGGATAACCGCATATCTTTCGTAATAGATAATTAAATCTAAACGTTTTGTAGGCAATCCTAATAAATAACCAATTTTGTTAGGTAAAGATCTAAAATACCAAATGTGTGCAACAGGAACCACCAAGTTGATGTGTCCCATACGCTCACGACGTACTTTTTTCTCAGTTACCTCAACACCACAACGGTCACAAACAATTCCTTTGTAACGAATTCTTTTGTATTTACCGCAATGACATTCGTAATCTTTAACCGGACCAAAAATTCTTTCACAGAATAAACCATCACGCTCAGGCTTATAAGTTCTGTAGTTAATGGTTTCCGGTTTCAACACTTCGCCACTTGAGCGTTCCAAAATTGCTTCTGGAGACGATAAGCTAATGGTTATCGAAGTGAAATTACTTTTTATTTTACTATCCTTTTTGTAAGACATATATTTTTTAAGCTAAAAGCTTAAGGCTGAAAGCTTAAAGCATTACGCCTTAAGCTTTCGGCCTTCGGCCTTATTAATCTAATGTAATATCTAATCCTAAACCTCTTAATTCATGAACCAATACATTGAATGATTCTGGAACTCCTGGAGTTGGTAAGTTTTCGCCTTTTACGATAGCTTCGTAAGTTTTAGCTCTACCCACCACATCATCAGATTTTACGGTTAAGATTTCTTGTAGGATGTTAGATGCACCAAATGCTTCCAATGCCCAAACCTCCATCTCTCCAAAACGTTGACCTCCAAATTGAGCTTTACCACCCAATGGTTGTTGTGTAATTAAAGAGTAAGGTCCGATAGAACGAGCATGCATTTTATCATCAACCATGTGACCTAATTTAAGCATATAAATTATACCTACAGTAGTGTGTTGATCAAAACGCTCACCTGTTAATCCGTTGTACAAATAAGTTCTTCCAGATTCTGGAACACCTGCTTGTTTTACGTAATCTTCAACCTCGTCATGAGAAGCACCATCAAAAATTGGAGTAGCAAATTTTAATCCCAATTCTTTACCAGCCCAACCTAAAACAGTTTCGTAAATCTGTCCTAAGTTCATACGAGAAGGTACACCTAATGGATTTAAAACGATATCTACTGGAGTTCCATCAGCTAAGAACGGCATATCCTCATCTCTTACGATACGAGCAACTATACCTTTATTACCGTGACGACCCGCCATTTTATCACCAACTTTTAATTTACGTTTTTTAGCAACATAAACTTTAGCCATTTGTACAATTCCAGATGGAAGCTCATCTCCTACGCTAATAGCAAATTTATCTCTTCTGTAAGCACCAAGCTCTTCGTTGGTTTTGATACCGAAATTGTGTAATAAGATTTTAATTAAATCATTTTTATCATCATCAGTAGTCCATTTTGTTGGGTTGATGTGGTTATAATCTAATTCCATTAATAGTTTTTGAGTGAATTTAACACCTTTAGCTATTAACAATTCTTTGTACACATTGTAAACTCCTTGAGAAGTTTTACCATTTACAATAGTGAATAATTTTTCAACTAAACTTTCTCTAAGCTCTCTTACTGCTTTCTCATGTTTAGCATCTAATTTTTCAATCATTGCTTTCTCTTCAGCTTTTGAAGTTTTCTTAGCTCTAGAGAATAATTTGGTATCAATAACTACACCTTTAATAGATGGTGGAGTTTTTAAAGATGCATCTTTAACGTCACCAGCTTTATCACCAAAGATTGCTCTCAGTAATTTCTCTTCTGGAGACGGGTCAGACTCCCCTTTCGGAGTAATCTTACCAATTAAAATATCACCTTCTTGCACATCAGCACCAACTCTAATAATTCCGTTTTCATCTAAGTCTTTAGTCGCCTCTTCAGAAACGTTAGGAATATCTGGTGTTAATTCTTCTTCTCCTCTTTTTGTATCACGTACTTCTAATTCAAATTCTTCAATATGAAGAGAAGTAAAGATATCTTGAGAAACTACTCTTTCAGAAATTACAATCGCATCCTCAAAGTTATATCCTTGCCAAGGCATGAATGCAACTTTTAAGTTGATACCTAATGCTAATTCTCCGTCTTGGGTAGCATAACCTTCACATAATACTTGTCCTTTTTCAACTTTTTGGCCTTTTTTAACAATTGGCTTTAAGTTGATACAAGTACTTTGGTTGGTTTTCTTAAATTTAATTAAGTTGTATGATTTAGATTCGCCATCAAAAGATACTAATCTATCATCATCATTTCTATCATAACGGATAGTGATTTTGTTGGCATCTACATACTCAACAACACCATTTCCTTCTGCATTAATTAAAGTTCTAGAATCACGAGCAACCCTACCTTCTAATCCAGTCCCAACAATTGGGGCTTGTGGACGTAATAAAGGCACAGCTTGACGTTGCATGTTAGATCCCATCAGGGCTCTATTCGCATCATCATGCTCTAAGAAAGGAATCAAAGAAGCTGCAATAGAAGTAATCTGATTTGGAGCAATATCAATGTAATCTAACTTTTCAGGATCGATTACAGGAAAATCACCTTCGTATCTTGCTTTTACTTTATCTTCTTCAAAAATACCTGCATCACTGTATTGCGCACTTGCTTGTGCAATCGTCATTCCGTCTTCATCCTCAGCACTTAAATAAGTAACCGGTTGGTCCATCACTACCTGTCCGTCATTTACTTTACGGTAAGGAGTTTCAATAAAACCAAGGTTATTAATTTTTGCGTGAACGCAAAGAGAAGAAATCAAACCAATATTTGGTCCCTCTGGAGTTTCAATCGTACACAACCTACCATAGTGGGTATAGTGAACGTCACGAACCTCAAAACCAGCTCTCTCACGTGATAAACCACCAGGGCCTAAAGCCGATAGACGGCGTTTGTGCGTAATCTCTGCTAATGGATTGGTTTGATCCATAAACTGAGATAACTGGTTAGTTCCAAAGAAAGAGTTAATTACAGATGATAATGTACGAGCATTAATTAAATCTGTTGGTGTAAACACCTCGTTATCACGAATGTTCATACGCTCACGGATTGTTCTAGCCATACGAGCTAAACCAACACCAAACTGAGCGTATAATTGCTCACCTACAGTTCTTACTCTTCTGTTTGATAAGTGATCAATATCATCCACATCTTCTTTAGAGTTGATTAATTTGATCAAATATTTAACAATCGCAATAATGTCTAACTTAGTTAAAACCTTAGTTTCAACAGGGGTATCCATTTTTAATTTACGATTGATTCTGTAACGACCTACGTCTCCTAAATCATA
The DNA here is from genome assembly GCF_042684645.1 of Pedobacter alpinus. NCBI lineage: Bacteria > Pseudomonadati > Bacteroidota > Sphingobacteriia > Sphingobacteriales > Sphingobacteriaceae > Pedobacter > Pedobacter alpinus. The sequence goes on along the minus strand of NZ_JBHULV010000029.1, from coordinate 15,609 downwards.
ACGTTTATCAGAAAAGAATAAACGATCAATGATACCACGAGCAGTTTCCTCATCAGGTGGTTCGGCGTTACGTAATTGTCTATATATATGTTCTACCGCTTCTTTTTCAGAATTGGAAGTATCTTTTTGCAACGTATTGTAGATAATTGTATAATCTCCAGAGTTACCATCTTCCTTAGAAAGGATTAAGGTTTTAACTCCAGCATCAACAATCATATCTATGTGATCTTCTTCTAAAATGGTTTCTCTCTCGAAAATAATTTCATTTCTGTCAATAGAAACTACCTCACCAGTATCTTCATCAACAAAATCTTCTACCCATTTTTTCAGAACTCTGGCAGCCAATTTACGTCCTACGTATTTCTTCAAACCAGATTTACTAACCTTAACCTCATCGGCAAGATCAAATAATTCTAATATATCTTTATCAGAATCGTAACCAATTGCTCTTAAAAGTGTAGTTACCGGGAATTTCTTCTTACGATCAATGTAAGCATACATGACGTTGTTCACATCTGTTGCAAATTCAATCCACGAACCTTTGAAAGGAATTACACGAGCAGAGTACAGTTTACTTCCGTTTGTATGACGACTTACGCCGAAGAATACTCCCGGAGAACGGTGTAATTGAGAAACAATCACACGCTCTGCACCATTAATTACGAAAGTACCTTTAGGAGTCATATAAGGAATAGTTCCTAAATAAACATCCTGTACAATAGTTTCAAAATCTTCATGCTCTTCATCATTACAAGACAAACGGAGTTTGGCTTTTAGAGGAACGCTATAAGTTAGTCCACGCTCAATACATTCATGAATGTCATAACGAGGTGGATCAATAAAATAATCCAAAAATTCGAGAACAAAAATGTTTCTTGAATCAGAGATCGGGAAGTTTTCAGCAAATACCTGGAATAAACCTTCAGTATGACGGTTATCCGATGTGGTTTCTAGCTGAAAGAATTCCTTGAACGATTGGATTTGTACATCCAGAAAATCAGGATAATCTAACACATGCTTACTTTGAGCAAAGTTTATCCTTTGATTGCTTTTGTTTGCCAAGGGTCTTAAATTTTAGTTAAACCGAGAATTCGATTAAAAACTGAACCTTTGTTCAGCACAATTTTGGTGATATACACCAAAAGCCGTAAACTCCGTCCGCCTTTTGGCAGATGGAGTTTATGGCTATTTTTTTATTGAGGTAGTAAATTACTTGATCTCAACAACAGCTCCAACTTCTTCAAGTTGTTTCTTAAGAGCCTCAGCTTCGTCTTTAGCAACACCAGCTTTTAATTCTTTTGGTGCACCATCAACTAAATCTTTTGCTTCTTTTAATCCAAGACCTGTTAAGTCTTTAACTAATTTTACAACAGCTAATTTCTGACCACCAGCTTCTTTTAAGATTACATCAAAAGATGTTTTTTCTTCAGCTACTTCAGCAGCAGCAGCAGGACCAGCAGCAACAGCAACTGCAGCAGCAGCTGGCTCGATACCATACTCGTCTTTTAAGATTTGAGCTAACTCATTAACTTCTTTAACAGTTAAGTTTACTAATTGTTCAGCAAACGATTTTAAATCCGCCATTATATTTAATTTTAATTTTTTTACAATAATTTACTTCCAAACTTAAGGTGTTTGAATTAACCTTCTCTTTCTTGTAAAGTTTTGACAATACCTGCCAATTTGTTTCCGCCAGACTGTAATGCTGAAATAACATTTTTAGCTGGAGATTGTAATAATCCAATGATTTCGCCAACAAGTTCTTCTCTTGATTTAAGATTAACTAATGCGTCTAATTGGTTATCGCCAATGAAAACAGCTGAATCTACATAAGCTGCTTTTAATACTGGTTTCTCTGCTTTTCCTTTTCTCAACTCTTTTATTAGCTTAGCCGGAGCATTAGCATTAGTTGAAAACATTACAGATGAAGAACCTTTAAGGACTTCAAATAATGGAGAAACATCACCATCTAATTGCTCTAAAGCTTTTCTGATAAGTGTATTTTTCACTACTTGCATTCCGATTTCGTTCTCGAAACATTTACGGCGAATATTATTGATTTTAGCAACCGATAAGCTTGAAGTATCAGTAATATAAAAATTACCTGATTCTTTCATTCTATCGACTAAAGCAGAAACAACTTCGTGTTTTTCTTCTCTTCTCATAATATTAAATTCCCGCTACTGATTTAGTTTCAATATTTATTCCTGGAGACATTGTAGAAGAGATATTAATACTCTTAAAATATGTTCCTTTTGCAGCTGATGGTTTTAATTTAGAAATGATTTGAAGAACCTCCAAAGCATTTTCATAAATCTTATCAGAAGGGAAAGATACTTTACCTATTGAGCAGTGAATGATACCTGTTTTATCAACTTTAAAGTCGATTTTACCACCCTTTACATCTGTAACTGCTTGTCCCACATTCATGGTTACAGTTCCTGATTTAGGGTTAGGCATCAAATTACGAGGACCCAAGATACGACCTAATTTACCAACTTTAGCCATACAGCTAGGTGTAGTAATAATAATGTCAACATCCGTCCAGCCACTCTCAATCTTAGCTATATACTCATCCAAACCTACAAAATCAGCTCCTGCTGCTTTTGCTTCTTCCTCTTTATCAGGAGTTACTAAAGCTAAAACACGAACTGTTTTACCAGTACCATGTGGTAAAGTTGCAATACCACGTACCATTTGATTCGCTTTACGCGGATCAACACCTAAACGAACATCAATATCAACTGATGCGTCAAATTTAGTAGTAGTAATGTCTTTCACCAAGGCTGCCGCATCTTTTAAAGAATAGGCTTTACCAGCTTCAAGTTTGGAAAGTGCCGTTTTTTGATTTTTTGTTAATCTTGCCACTGTCTTTTACTTATTTTTGTTAATTAATTAGTCCAGGGTGCATCTCCTGTAACATTGATACCCATACTACGGGCAGTTCCAGCAACCATTTTCATTGCTGATTCCATTGTAAATGCATTTAAATCAGACATTTTATCTTTTGCAATTACTTCTACCTGTTCCCAAGTAACTTTAGCTACTTTTTTACGGTTAGATTCTGCTGATCCACTTTTTAAGTTTGTAACTTCCAATAATTGAATAGCTACTGGTGGATTTTTAATGATAAATTCGAAAGATTTGTCTGCATAAACAGTGATTACAACAGGAAGTACTTTGCCTGGTTTATCTTGGGTACGAGCATTAAATTGTTTACAAAACTCCATAATATTCACACCTTTTGCTCCTAATGCAGGACCAACAGGTGGAGATGGGTTTGCAGCTCCTCCTTTGATTTGTAATTTGATTAACGCACTGACTTCTTTTGCCATTTGTTTATTTATTTATTTCTCAACGTTAATAATGTGGAAGCATTTGTAACATTTAAGATTTTGTTAGTATTGAGATGTAGGTATAGAGTATTGCGATTAACCGCTATACTCATTACGCTATACGCAATACTTTATAATTATTCTTTTTCAACTTGCATATAGTTAAGTTCTAATGGGGTTTTACGTCCAAATATCTTAACCATTACTTTTAGTTTTTTCTTTTCCTCGTTAACTTCTTCAATAACACCAGAGAATCCATTGAAAGGACCATCCATAACTTTGATGTTTTCTCCAACATAATAAGGCACATTCATGGTTTCGCCTTGTTCGGCCATTTCATCAACCTTACCTAAAATTCTGTTTACTTCAGCCGGTCTCAAAGGCACAGCATTACCTGCTTTGTCTCCTAAAAAACCTATAACACTATTTATGGCTTTAATAATTTGTTCTAATTCTGCGTTCAATGCAGTTTCAATTAAAACATAACCAGGGTAGTAATTTCTTTCTTTTGCGATTTTTTTACCATCACGCATTTGGTAATATTTTTCCATAGGTATTAACACCTGCGGAACTAAATGCGTAAGACCTAAACGGCTTATCTCTGCATCTATATATTGCTTAACTTTCTTTTCTTTCCCACTTACCGCTCTTACAACATACCATTTCAATTGATCGCTCATGCCCTATATCTTATGCAAATGATTTATACATTAACTTTAATAAATTACCTGCTGACTCATCCATTGCTAAAATGATTAAAGCAATGATTAAAGATGCTACTAGGGTGATTACAGCACTATTTTGTAATTCGCTCCAAGTAGGCCAAGTAACTTTTTGAGTTAACTCTATATATGATTCTTTTACGTATTCTGCAAAACCAGCCATGCTTATTTTTTTTGCGTTAGCACGGGAACAAGGATTCGAACCCTGATCAAAGGTTTTGGAGACCTCTATTCTACCGTTGAACTATTCCCGTGTGTATATACCTCTTTCGAGCTATAAATTTGTTATTAGATAAAAAGTACTTAGGAAGTATCTCCTAAGTACTTTTTTATTTAAAAAACCCTAATTAAAGGAGTTTTAATTATTTAACGATTTCAGTTACCTGACCAGCACCTACTGTTCTTCCACCTTCACGGATAGCAAAACGTAAGCCTTTTTCCATTGCAATAGCATTAATCAATACTACATTGATTGTTACGTTATCACCTGGCATAACCATTTCAACACCTTCTTGTAACGTAATTTCTCCAGTTACATCTGTAGTTCTGAAATAGAATTGTGGACGGTATTTGTTAAAGAATGGAGTGTGACGTCCACCTTCTGCTTTTGATAATACGTAAACCTCAGCTTTGAAATCTGTGTGAGGAGTTACTGAACCTGGTTTACAGATAACCATACCACGACGGATATCAGTTTTCTCAATACCACGTAACAATAAACCTACGTTATCACCTGCTTCACCTCTATCTAAAATTTTACGGAACATCTCAACTCCAGTTACTGTAGATTTTAAGTTCTCAGCTCCCATACCTAAGATATCAACACCTTCTCCAGAGTTGATAATTCCTCTCTCAATACGACCTGTAGCAACTGTACCACGACCTGTAATAGAGAAAACATCTTCAACTGGCATTAAGAAAGGAAGATCAGTCAAACGTGGAGGAATTGGAATGTAGTTATCTACTGCTTCCATTAATTCTAAAATTTTTCCAACCCATTTAGCATCACCATTTAATCCACCTAAAGCAGAACCTTGGATTACTGGAATATCATCACCAGGGAAATTGTAGAATGATAATAATTCACGAATTTCCATTTCAACTAATTCTAATAATTCTGGATCATCAACCATATCCACTTTATTCATGAATACAACTAATGAAGGAACACCTACCTGACGAGCTAATAAAATGTGCTCGCGAGTTTGTGGCATAGGACCATCAGTAGAAGCAACAACGATGATTGCACCATCCATTTGTGCAGCACCTGTTACCATGTTCTTAACGTAATCCGCGTGACCTGGACAATCTACGTGAGCATAGTGACGGTTAGCCGTAGAATATTCTACGTGTGCTGTGTTAATAGTGATACCTCTTTCTTTTTCTTCTGGAGCCGAGTCAATTGAATCAAATGAACGAGCTTCAGAGAAACCTGCATCTGCCAATACTTTTGTAATAGCTGCAGTTAACGTAGTTTTACCGTGGTCAACGTGACCGATTGTACCGATGTTTAAGTGTGGTTTACTACGGTCAAATTTTTCTTTTGCCATGATTTTATACTTATTAGTAGGTTAATTTTTATTTTTAATCTTCAATATTTTTTGTGAGCCAAAGATGGGACTTGAACCCACGACCTCTTCCTTACCAAGGAAGTGCTCTACCGCTGAGCTACTTCGGCTTATCTTTTTCACTAAGTTCAAAACAATAAAAATAGCTCATTAGTTATATAACTATTGAACTAAGTTGAACTTTTTCTCATCAATAAACTCAGCTTACCAATGAACTCAAAGAGCGAAAGACGAGGTTCGAACTCGCGACCTATAGCTTGGAAGGCTATCGCTCTACCAACTGAGCTACTTTCGCAATTTAATGTTGAATGAGAGAATAATGAATGAGAGAATAAATTCAATCATTAAAAATCTCAGCCCTTCAATCATTATTCAGTGGGGGGAGAAGGATTCGAACCTTCGAAACCGAAGTAACGGATTTACAGTCCGTCCCATTTGACCGCTCTGGAATCCCCCCATCTTTTTTTAGATCATTAAATCTAAAAAAAAGAGCCTCCTATCGGGATCGAACCAATGACCTACTGATTACAAGTCAGTTGCTCTACCAGCTGAGCTAAGGAGGCTTTTTTAATATTTTAAAGAACTTTTTCTTTATCCCCGTACAAGTCGATTGCTTAAGGGACTGCAAAAATACAAAAATTAATATCCGAACAAAATTTTTTTGAAAAAAAAATCAATGTTTTTTAAAGAACATTGATTTTTAAAATGAATTAGCTTAGTAGCCAATATCTTATCAAATATCTATTTGATTTACTATTTCTTTATGATTACTCTCATGAGACTTTATTTTGTCTTTATGCTTAGTAATTTGCTTTCTTAAAGACTCAATTGCTAAATCTGTGGCTTCTTCAAAAGATTTACAAGTTTCTTTTGCAAATAAAGTACTCCCAGGAATCATGATTTTTATTTCCGAAACCTTATTTGCATCATCTGCAACATTGTCTAGTTTCAAATAAACCTCTCCGCCTATAATTTGATCATAAAACAGGTCTAGTTTATCAACTTTTTTTTGAATAAATGCTAATAACTTCTGATCAGCATCGAAATGGATAGATTGAATCCCAATTTTCATTTTTCCTCCTTTTTTTAAGCTTTTGGATGTGCTTGTTTATAAATTGATTTTAATCTTTCTATAGAGTTATGCGTATATACCTGTGTTGCAGCTAAATTTGCATGTCCTAATAAATCTTTAATTGCGTTAATATCGGCTCCCTTATTAAGAAGACTTGTAGCAAATGAATGTCGTAAAATATGGGGACTTTTTTTTGATTGTGTTGAAATAAAACTTAAATATTTTTGAACAACTCTATAAATTAATTTTGGATAAGCTTTTTCTCCTTTGTCTGTTAGAAACAAAACGCCATCATCAACGCATAGTTGTTGGGTTTCCCTAAGTTTAAGATAATCACTAAACAAGTGTAACACAGTGTTGTTTAAAGGGATTATACGCTCTTTATTCCGCTTTCCCAAAACCTTTATTGTTTTTTCGGCTAAAAAAACGTCGTTACACTTTAAATTTAAAAGTTCACTTAACCTTATTCCTGTGGCAAACAGTAATTCTATTATTAGTTTATCTCTTATTCCAGAAAAATCATTCGTAAAATCTACTTCATCTAAAAGATAATTTATTTTATCATCACTAATAAATACAGGTAGTTTTTTGGAAACTTTAGGACTTAAAACTTTTAAAACTGGGTTTTCTGTTATTAAACCCTCTTTAAGTGAAAATTTGTAGAAAGATCTGATGCTAGAAATTTTTCTATTTACAGATTTTGCATCTAAATGGTTATCCATTAAAGAAACTACCCAAAGCCTGATATCTTTATGATTTGCTTCTTGAAACTGTAATTCTGATTTTTCTAAAAATTCCTGATATTGAGAAATATCTGTTTTATAGGCAGTTATTGTATGGCTCGAGTATCTTTTCTCGTATTGTAGATATTTTAAAAAACCCTCTAAAACCATAAAAACTATTTGCTTATCCCCTATAAAAGTGAATATACAAATAGTTTATATATAGTAAGAAATTTAAGCTAAAAAGATTAAGCTTCTTGGTTCATTCCTTGAACGTAAATTGCGTGTTTTACTTCCATTCTTCTAGCTACAGATTTTTTTTCGTAAGCTTGACGACTGCGAAGTTCTCTTAAAACACCAGTTTTCTCGAATTTCTTTTTAAAGCGTTTTAATGCTCTGTCAATTGATTCGCCATCTTTTACATTGATAATAATCATTTATTAAATACCACCTTTCTATCCCCTTTTAAAATTCTGTTGGGGCTGCAAATGTAGAAAAATAAAATAACAATTAAAATTAAATACCAAGTTAATTTTCAAGAGCTTACAAAATATTCAATTTATAATTCTTCATTAAACCTATAACCAACTCCCCTAACTGTTTGTAAATAATCGGGTCTATCTGGGTTAGCTTCTATTTTTTTTCTTAATCTAACAATGTGCATATCTAAAGTTCTGGTATTCACATCAGAATTGTAACCCCATACTTCCATCATCAAATCGTCTCTGCTAATTACTTTGTTTCTATTATTTAAGAAATATAACAATATCCTATTTTCTAATATGGTGAGCTCTATTTTCTTATTGTTTCTTAGAAGCGAGTGGGTATTTGGATGGTGCTCCATGTCTCCAAATTTATTGTTCTCTTCTTTTCCGTGAACTACATACTTAACTTTACTATCTAACATGGCCACTAAAACATCCATATTAAACGGTTTGCTTACATAATCTGACACCCCAAAATGAAAAGCGTCAATTTTATCAACGTCTTGAGATTTAGCAGACATCATGATAATGATGTTTTCAAATCCTTTAGAGCGTAAAGTGGTGCAAATTTCTGAACCTTCTTTACCTGGGAGCATCCAATCTAACAAAACAATATCTGGTAATTCTGTAAGAATTAGTTCTACTGCCTGATTACCATCACCAGTTTCAATAATTTTATAGCCCTCTTTTTGTAATCGATGATTTACTAAAAACCTTAGATTTTCATCATCTTCTATAATAGCTATTTTAATTTCTTTTTGCATGATTATTTATTAAGAGGTAAAAAAACATCGAAAACGGATCCTTTATTGGGTTTGCTTTTTGCAGTAATATCACCATTCATAAAGTTAACTAGTTCTTTACAGAAAGCCAAACCTAAACCAACACTTCCTTGTTGGTTATATCTGTTTTGTATTCTGTAAAATTTCTTAAAGATATTATTTAGTTCGGAAGCTTCAATACCAATTCCTTTATCTCTAAAAGAAAAAACTATTGTTTTTTTAAATTTATAGATAGATATCTTTAAATGCTTATTTCCAGTGTTGGCATATTTATAAGCATTTTCTATTAAATTATAAAAAATACTACTTAATAATACTGGGTCGGTTAAAAATGTTTGAAGATTAACTATATTTAATTCAATTTCATAATCAGGGTATTTAAGCTGAAATGCATCAATTATATTTTGTGAAAAGATTTCGAGGTTTATTTCTTGGTAGTTTACTTTAATTGACTTGGTTTCAATTTGGGTAAATGAAAGCAACTTATTCATTAAATCGTTCAGTTTATCAGCTTCTTCATCTAATATCTTCCCATAGCGCTTCCTATCTTTATCATCTAAATCTGTAGCATTTAAAATATTATTACCTGCTATTTTAATGACTGCAACAGGTGTTTTAAATTCGTGTGTAAAATTATTAATGAAATCATATTGTAACCTAAAAAGTTTTTGGTTAACTGCAAGATTTCTGTTGAACAAAAAAACGATAACGCCCAAAATAATGTAAACAGCAAAAACGCCTAATGCTATGGGTAAGAATCTTTGTCTCACTTCCTTATCTAAATAAGATCTATCGCTGGTTAAATACAATTTATAATCAGAAAATGCCCAAGGCAGTGCAATTTCTGTGGTTATTAAATTTGGTTTTTCTAAAATAGATTCAAAAGACAAGGGCCTAATTGTAATTGTCTGATACAATTCTGGATGTGTATTTTTTATGCTTAATTGATAGGGGTTAAGCTCAAAAGAGAAAACATCTTGCTCGTAGTATGGAGATGGTGCTTGCTTTTGAAGCATTAATTGTTGGTATATTTTTATGTCCTCTCTTCTTGGAACATTCATGTAGGTGATTTTATTGCTTACGATGTTATAAAATGTTTTAAAAATTTCATCGTTGTTTAATACTTTAGTGGTATCTGCATTTTCTATGTAGCTGGCTACTTTTAAACCAATTTTATTAAACTCGTCTCCACTAGTTAAAGAAAGTGAACCTGGTTCTTTTCCTGAAAATAAGACTGTAGAATCACTATTTATATTTCTGCCATATTGATAAAGACTTTTTAAACCTAAAGAAAAGTAACCTGTTCTTAAACCATCTTGTACAGGGTGATTACTTATTTGCGCATCGTAAAAAAGTATTTTTTCTACAAATGAATAATTTTTAAGAACTGTATCGGCATATTTTGCAGCTGAGGCCGAGTCGAGAAAGCCTTGATAAAAAGATATTTCGGGAATTTTATTTTGAAAAAAGGTATTATACGGTGCAACGGTTTTTTCTAAAACATCAACCTTAAGGGCAGAAAACTCATTGTCAATTACTTTTTTAGTTAAGTTATAACTTACCAGTAAAACCACTATTAGAGAAATTGAAATCAAAACCATAAAGGAAATGATGAGCATAAAGTTTTTACGATAGCTTAAGTTTTTAGCTCTCATTTATTACTTATCTGGATTGATTTGCTTATCCAAAAAGTCTCCCAATTGCCTATAAAAAGTGAATTTATTTTCCGGATTCTTAAATAGCTGCGTCTCATTCTCGTTTAAGATATAATTAACCGCTATTTGTTTTTTACGAAGTTCTTTAACAAATTGGTTAGTTTCTGTAACGTTTACCTTTGAATCTTTACCTCCTTGAGCAATTAAAATAGGGGTTTTAATTTTATCAACTTGAAAAATTGGGGAAGAACTTTTAAGATAATCTATGTCTTTTTCTGGATCTCCAATCATTTCATTTAACATTAATTTGTAAGGCTTATAATATGCCGGGAAACCTTTAAGGTATGTAAATAAATTGATATAGCCAGAATATGATGCCGCACATTTGTAAAGTTGAGGGTAATATACTACTTGATTTAAGGCCGAATAACCCCCAAATCCGTAACCAAATACTCCTATTTTTTTAGGATTAATTAGGTCTTGGTTAATTAACCATTTTACACCATCATAAATATCTTCTTGAACTTTTTTGCCCCATTGCTTAAAACCAGCGTTTTGAAAGTTTTTACCATAACCTGTTGAACCCCTATAATTCATCTGGAAAACAGCATAACCTTTATTGGCTAAATATTGTACTTCTGGTGTGTAACCCCAAACATTTCTTGCAGATGGACCTTGATGAGGCATTACAATGCATGGTAAGTTTTTCTCATCCTTTCCAATAGGTAATGTTAAATAGCCATGTATAATTTGACCATCTCTGGCTTTATAACTTACTGCTTTCATTGCACACATATTATCAGGATTAATCGCTGAATTTACATCTGCAAGTTTTGTTAAACTTTTATCCTTAACTGCATATAGGTAATAAACTCCTGGACTTTTATCTGTATAAGTTTTAACAATGAAGTGATGTTCTGAAGCGTCTTTATCAACAATTATAACCTCATCATTAGGCAATATTTTGTGAATATCATTATAAATGCTTTGATAATTTGCATCTAAAAAATGTATTTCTCTTTTATCTATTTCGTAGGTTAAGTAGGCTAAATTACCTTTGGTTTTAGAATTTACTACCTCCAAAATATCAGCATCTTTATTTTCATAAATCACTTTTATTTCTTTCCCTGTAGCACAATCAAACTCAACCAATGCTAATTTATCTCTACTTAAATTAGATAGTGCATAAATATGATTTTTATCTTTAGTAAAACCTAAAGGCTTTAAAGTGCTTTTAAAATTATTGCTTATCACAGGTTTAAATTTCTCCGACTCATTGTTTCTAAAATACAAAGTTTCATTTACACCATCACTACCAATTGCTAAATTAACCTCACCATCATTATCAGTAAACCATAAAACTATATTCCCCGGGTTTTTTACCAATAATTCTTTTTTACCTGTATTTATATTTAGCTTATACACATCAAAAAAAGTTTCATCTCTTTCATTTAATGCTATCAAAATATGCTCTTGATTTCTTAATTCTTGATCTACTATGTTAACTTTTGTGTTAGGAGAGGTTTGTATGGCTATATTTTGAGTGCCATCCTTATTCACTAAAAATGCAGGATAATTATCTAAGCTATCTTTTTCTTTTAGGTAAATTAACTTATCGTTACCTACCCAATTAGCAGTTCTAACAGACCTATCTGTATAGGCTGTTACCTGTGTAACCAAACTATCATTTACACATTTAACATAAACATTTAAATAACCCTTGTAAGGTTTCAAAAAAGACAAATACTTGCCGTTAGGAGAAAGACGATACATAGATTGCTCAGGATTTTTAAAAAACGTTTCTACAGCAACAGGATCTACTGGTGGATTATAATTGCATCCCATTATCATGAAAAACAAAAAGCAATAAAGAAAGCTTCTATACAAATGAGACATTTTTATTTAAGTAGCGATTAAAATAAATGAAATTTAATATAAGTGATTATTAGCTGAAACAAATTAACTGTTTTAATATGATTTAGGTTAAAAAAAGGAGTAACATTTAAAATACATGTGGAAGGTGATAAATATTAGGTTTACGATAATAGAAGTATCGAAGAACCTGTTTAAAATTCTATTTATATAAGAAATATACTTTAAAGAAACCCCTGTCTTTTATTCTTATCCAAATAGTAGTTATCCAGTTTATAAATATGCAAATAGCTAAAAACATAAATATCAAAACAAAATTACCCCAACTCCTTAAGTTAAGCGCTATATATATGAATAGTAAATTAGTTAAAGCTAGTAGTAAAGTGGTTTGGATATGAGAAAAACCTAGTCTTAAAATTCGATGGTGAATGTGGTTTCTATCTGCTCTAAAGGGAGATTGTCTTTTTAATATTCTGATGGAGAAAATACGAAATGTATCAAACAGTGGGATAATCAAAATTGCTACTGCAATTGCTGGGGCAGAATAAAAAACAGGTCTTATTTCGTTAGAAGTGAATTTATTCAATTCTATAAATTTAAATGCTAAAACTACAGATACCAGTCCAATTAAAAGACTGCCTGTATCTCCCATAAAAATTTTTGCTGGGCTGTAATTGTAAATTAAAAAGCCTACAATTGCACCTACCATACTAAACGCTAAAGAAGCCATTTCTATTTGCCCCATGTGAATAAATAATACTGCAAAGGTTAAATTTACTACTAAACCTATTGTACCCGCAAGACCATCTATACCATCAATTAAATTGAAAGCATTAACAATAAACATGATTAGAAGTATTGATATAGAAATACTTAGATAAAGCGGAATTTCAAAAACATCAAACACTCCGTACAAACTTGTTAAACGGACATTACCCAATAAAACTAGTATTGAACCAACTAAAAACTGCATGGCAAACTTTGTTCCTGGTCCTGCTCCTGCTAAGTCATCTTTTAAACCTACTGCAAATAAAATGATACAAGATGTGAGAAGGATATTTGTAGGAAGAACGGCGTCGTATTTAGCAAATAACAGGGAAACAATTGTGAATGAACAAAAAATAGCTACTCCGCCCAAGCGAGGTATTCCATGATCGTGTTCTTTTCGATGGCTTTGCAAATCATCATATAAATGCCTTTCTCTGGCAACAAAAATAATTGATGGAATAGCTGATACAGAAACTAATATTGAAATAACTATTACTACTAAATAGTATAGCCACTCTATATCTAAAAAAGAATAATCTACATTCACAGCACAAATTTAGAATTTTTTATTTCAAATATTGGGTGATTTTAGATAAGGGTTTAAGTATTGATACCCATAAAGAATTTGGAACTCCATTTGTTTTCAAAGCTAACCTATCTTCTCTGTTGGCTCTAATTCTGTTTTTAATTGATTTATTACTTAAACCCCCTACCCTCATTTTTACTAATACCTTAGGTAGGTAGCTTGTAGTTATTTTATGCTTAAATAAAAACCGAAGAATTAAATCGTAATCTGCTGCTGATTTATAAGTCAAATCATAGACACCAAATTTTTGGAAACATTCTTTTTTTATGAAGAGTGTGGGGTGTGGAGGCATCCAGCCTTTTGCAAAATTATTTCTATCAAATTTTCCTGACACCCAGTTTCTAATGATTTTATTAGGGTCATCTCTATCTACGTATTGTAAATCGCCATAAACAGCTTGCAAGTTTGGATCTTTTTCGAATAGATCTGTAACGTCTGCTAACAATGTAGAATATGCAAAAAAATCGTCGGAATGTAATATGCCAATGATATCTCCACCTGCTAAATTTATTCCTTTGTTGAGGGCATCATAAATCCCTTTGTCTGCTTCAGATACTGATTTATTGATGATTTGATGGTTCTGTTTTAATATTTCGAGGGTCTTATCTTTACTTAATCCGTCTATTACTATTAATTCTTTATTTTGTAGTGTTTGCGATTTATAGGAATTTAATGCCTCTTGCAAATGGGTTTCAGAATTGTAAGTAGCAGTAATAATAGATATTTGCATAACATTCAATTTTAAAGAAAATATTGGTGATTTGGAAATGATTTTTTTAAGCATGGATATTTTAAGTCCAAGCAGGGTCTCGCTCAATGTCATTAAGTTCAGGAAAATTCATATAGCATCCCTTCTGTCCAAGCAGGGTCTCGCTTCAGCTGACCCTGCGTTTTGAGTTTATTGCAATCTGATTTTTCTTTGAAAAAAGTCCAAGCAGGATCTCGCTTCAGCTTAGCATTGTTTGTTTTTGCAATCTGGTTTTTCTTCTGTACCAAAATCTTCCCGCCTCATTGCCAGCGGAAGGGCTAGTCACTTTTTTCATTTTTTGCATATTTTATTTTTATGCATTCAAGAGTGCTTCACAATTTTTTCCGCAAAAAAAGTAACCAAAAAACTCTCCGCTGCGCCAGTTGCTACAAAGCAAGTGCAAGAACTTCTTTATCGCTACCGCAACTGCCAAGGCGGAATTTTCCGTTAACGAAGGGTTATTACTTACAAGAATACTGCTTTTAGTGAGAGCACTCCTTTTAACCTGCACTTCCTCCCCTTCCACCACGTCACCCTGAGCGGAGTCGAAGGGTCTCTGCGTTAATTGTTTCTGGCTTGTTTTTATGGTTGTTACTTTTTTTGATTTGTTCTTTAAGCTACTACCTTCCCGCTCATTGCCGCGGAGGGCTAGTAACTTTTTTTTCCGCAAAAAAAGTAACCAAAAAACTCTCTGCTGCGCCAGTTGCTACAATGGAAGTGCAAGTCGTTCTTCTTCTCTGCCGCAACCGCCAAGGCGGAATTTTCCGTTAACGAAGGGTTATTACTTACGAGAATACTGCTTTTAGTAAGAGCACTCCTTTTAACCTGCACTTCCTCCCCTTCCACCACGTCACCCTGAGCGGAGTCGAAGGGTCTCTGCGTTAATTGTTTCTGGCTTGTTTTTATGGTTGTCTTTAAATTGGAAATTCTTTTGTAAACTACTACCTTCCCGCTCATTGCCGCGGAGGGCTAATAACTTTTTTTTCCGCAAAAAAAGTAACCAAAAAAACTCTCCGCTGCGCCAGTTGCTACAATGGAAGTGCAAGAACTTCTTTATCGCTACCGCAACCGCCAAGGCGGAATTTTTCGTTAACGGAGGGTTATTACTTACAAGAATACTGCTAGTAGTAAGAGCACTCCTGTTACCCCGCACTGCCTCCCCATCCACCACGTCACCCTGAGCGGAGTCGAAGGGTCTCTGTGTGAATTGTTTCTGGCTTTTTTTACGGTTGTTACTTTTTTTGATTTGTTCTTTAAACTACTACCTTCCCGCTCATTGCCGCGGAGGGCTAGT
>NZ_JBHULV010000028.1:0-239245 GCF_042684645.1 Pedobacter alpinus | reverse complement strand
TAATGAAACAAAAAAACGGATATATTCATATACATCCGATTATATCCGTTTATACACGGGTTTCTTAACCACCATAAAGAATTACCTTTTCAATAGTTCCACTTTTTCTTTCTCACTCACTAATAATCTTTCGTACAATTGCTTATTTTCCTCATGCAACGCTTTAATCTCCTCTATTGCATTCATCCATTTTTCCATTGGGTCTATATTGCATTTATAATTTTCCGCATAAGCTACAGCTTCATCAGAAAAAGTATTTGAAATGATATTCACCGCTTTCTCCTCATCAAAATTCTTGATGACCTCTACCGGTACTTTCAATATCTGGGCCACCTGTGCTAAAATATCATGGTCAATAGTTTCATTAGCCTCCATTAAAGAAACCCTTTTCTGGCTCCAGTCGTCACCCAGTTCATAAGCAAGTGCTTCTTGCTTCAGTCCAAGCATTTCGCGGAAACGCTTAACATTGCGTCCTTGGTGTATCTGTTTTTCTGGCGTATTCATATCCATCTGTTTAAGGTTTACCAAATAAAAGGAATGATTTTAATAATGCCTAAACCACCTTAAACATGAAAATAAGCGCTCAACCTTCAGAAAATGCAATTATTCGAGAAATTTTCGGCATCAAACAAGAAGCCTTAGCCATCAGCTTACAAATTTCTCAACAACAGGTTTCCCGTTTAGAGCAAAGTGAAGAAATAGAAGCCGAAACCCTGCGCAAAATAGCTGCAGCACTGGGCCTTTCGGTAAATGCCATCCATCAATTTGATGAACAGCTACTGCAACAACATATCCTTTCGGGCAACAATCGTAATTTTGATTATTCGGGACTTCAATTTCATCCCCTACAAAAAATTGTGGAGCTATATGAAGATAAAGTAGAGCTATTGGAACGCCTTTTAGAGCAGGCTAAACTAGGTTAGCTAACAATAGGGTTGAAGCTTTTAAAACTTAACCATATAGTGAGCTGCTCCATACCTTCTCCGTGGCTTCTTCGCAAAAACACCCATTTTTGGCTACCATTACTGAATGATAATCGAACCATAATAGAATGAAAGAAGAAGAATTAACGCTATAATGTCCCTATAAAGACGCTATATGCTCCCTATAAGGTGTGTTTGTGTTTAAAAATAATGGAGATTTATTTATCTTTAGGTATGATTTACAGCAAGTTAATAAATATTTCTGAAGATGGCAAAAAGAAAAAAAACAATTCTCAGCGATGATGCTGTACAAGTGAATAGTCGTACTTACGGAACCCATTGGAGAGCTAAAAGGGGGAGTAAAAGCCCTACTAATTTAAATAGCAGCCTGCAAAAAAGTACAGAAGACCTAGCAGCGGCTAACAAAGCTGCCCGCTTAATCAAAAGTTGCTTAGACCCTTTCAGATATAATTTTATGGGTGGTTTGATTTGGCAGAAATTGGTTAAAGAGTTTAAGCAGCAGGCCAAAACAGCATCCGCATTTCATACCAGCAGTTTTTTAAGGATGGATGTTTGGGATTTATATCAACTTAATCGTTTCCGCACCTACTTTAATTTTGACTGTGATGTAATAGATCTATCAGAACTTAGGATACAAATTAAACCCAACCAACATCCAGATTTTAAAAGGAAATTCACGGATAGCTATCGCTTGAGTATGTTGGCTATATTTCCAGATTTTGAGCATTTACAGGTTCAGGATGAAGGTTGTATTGCCGATCCAATTTTCATGAAAGGCGCTGTCCAAACAATCGCTTTTAACTTTGCTGTTCCAGAAGGCGCCAAGCACTACCTGCTAGTTTTGAAAGTGGAAGGTACAGAAAATGGTAAAATTAGCGGCAATCACACCATAAAGGGAATGCAAATTTTGTGCGGCGGTAGTATCGGATAATAATCAATATTAGAGATAAGAATGGTTAATGGGCATGCCTAACATCGCCAATATATTGGAGAGGTCTGCTCTATTCATCTGTGTGGAAATTTCTTGATTATAAAATTTCTTTGCTTAAACACGGTGTGTATTTAAAATGCCGCTTACCTGTTTAATATTTCAACTCTCTTGCTTTTTAACCAGCAAGAACCAATCGTTTTCTAACGTTAAATATCCTTGATCGTAACAAAATTTATAGCAACTGCCTTTACTGGTTTCATAAGTATGAGTAAAATAGTTAAAGTTAAAGCTTGCTTTTTCAAGCTTACTTTTTGGGAGTTTAGTTTTGCCTTCTATGTTTAATTGCGCTAATATCTTCCTGTTTTTAAGTAAAATATTGTTGATTTTTTTAACCTCAACATTGCCATCAGCTTTAATTCTATTATTATAATTGCTTCGGCATTGGTCATCGCAAAACTTTTTGTCTGATCGGCCTTTTACCGTTGCGCCACAGTCTAAACATTGTTTTTCCATAGTATTGATTAAAAGAAGGTTAAATATTCAATAAATATAAATCATCTAATCGTATTTATCCGTTTATATACGGATATAATTGTTTAACATCCGACTAGTTTTTTCCAATAACTGCACCTTTGTATTGTCGGTTAGCCATGGTGGTTAGCTGTTCGTTAACAAGTATTTACAATTTAATATTTAAAATCATGAGTAATTTAAGAAACAGTGTACGTTTAATTGGCTTTTTAGGTAATGCACCAGAAGTAAAAGAACTTTCAAAAACTAAAAAATTAGCAAAATTAAGTTTAGCTACAAATGATAGCTACAAAAACGAAAAAGGGGAAAAGGTAGAAGAAACACAATGGCACAATTTAGTACTTTGGGATAAACAAGCAGATATTGCTTTAAAATATTTAGATAAAGGCAGCGAGATTGCCGTTGAAGGTAAATTAGTAACAAAAAACTATACCGATAAAGACGGTGTTAAAAGATTTTATACAGAAATTATAGTAAATGAGTTTGTGATGCTGGGTAAAAAGTAATTTTATAATTGTTCCAAGCTAAAATAGTTTGGAACAATTTATTTTAATTTAGAGTTTAATTCAATATCCTAAAACGGTATTGATAATAATTTTAGAAATTATTAATAAACTAAGAGCCTGTTTAGAATTATATTGTGAAAATGTTTATAGCTTATTTTTGAACGAAAAGAGGCAAATTTTGTAGAGATAGCAAAGCTACTATCTCGAAAACTGCTTTAGCACTCTTGAGTTCCTTTTAAAAAATTAATGTATCGAAAAAATTTAACGAATTTGTAGCCGAAAAGAAGCATAAACAAATTATTAGATAAATTTTAAACAAGCTCTAAGACCCATTCAAAAAAAATCTGGGTGTGTAAAATAAATTGTGTCAAACCACTCTGTCCACCATAAATTTTATTTACTGCTCAATACCCAATACCCAGTACCCAGTACCCAATACCCAATACCCAATACCCAATACCCAATACCCACTACTCACTACCCACTACTCACTACCCACTACCCAATACCCAATACCCAATACCCACTACTCACTACCCACTACCCACTACCCAATACCCACTACTCACCACTCACTACTATTTCAACAATTAATTTCTCAATTTAACATGCTTATCATAAATGGTATAATCCGCTTCTAATGTTTTGGCAACTATAGTATGTATTACATCATCTAACTCTTTTGTTGCTTTTTGCAAATAATCAATCACGAGATTATTATTTACATCGGCTAAATTATTTGTATTAAATAAACTAATTAAACCTAAAATACTGGTAACAGGTCTTCGTAAATCGTGAGAGCTAATTTGGGCAATCTCTTTAAGTTTATTGTTTTGTTTAATAATTTCTATTTCTCTTTCTTTTAAAATACTGATATCTTGTATAGCACCAATAACCGTAATAGGGTCATTTTTGTCGTTAAAAATAATGTAGGCTCTATCATACACATATTTATAGGTGCCATCTTTACACCTCATTCTGTATTCTGCAGCCCAGCCAGTTTTTTTCTCAGTAAAACATCCTTTTAATCTTTGAATGGTTTGCTCAAGATCATCAGGGTGAATGCTGTTTTTCCACCAGTTTTTTAACCCATCAACCTCTGCGGCATTATAGCCGAAAATGTTATTCGTATTTTCACTCCAATAAACTTTCTTTAATTTTAAATCCCAGTCATAAATGGCATCGTTAGTTACCGTAGTGGCAGTTTTGTACCTATTGTTTACAAGCTGTAATTGATTATCATAATTTAAATCTTCAAAAATAATTTTCACAATATTGCAAATTCTTGCAATACTTTTTATTTCGGCTTCTGTTGGTTTACGGTTCTCTTTGGCGTATGCAGCAAACGTAGCCATAACATTATAACTTTTGTTGCTAATAATTGGGAAAGACCAACAAGATTTATAGTTTTCAGCAATCAGTAACTTATTGTACCTTTCCCAATTAGGGTCTGTAATTAAGTTTTCTGTAATTACTGTTTTTTTTATAAATGCTGCAGCGCCGCAAGAAGCTTCGTTTGGGCCAATATCCACGCCATTTATATCTTCACAAAATTGTTTCGGTAAATTAGGACTACAAAAATGCCAAACTTTAGCATCTTCAATTTTTAATATTGAAGTATGTAAATGCGGGTATAGGTTTTCAAAACCGGTGAGTAAAAAAAACAAAATTTCCTCCGTAGAACATTTCTTTTCAATGTTCATTTCAAAAGTTTTTAGTTCTAATTCGTTGGTTTTATATTCAATAATTCTATCCGAAATATCACTTGCTATAACACTTAAATCGTTGTTAAATGCCATTACACCAATAGAAAACCAAGAGTTTAAGAGCGTAGAAAATTCAACAAATTTAATGGGTTGTTTGGTTTGTAAAACGGATTGAAAATGTGCCGAAAATTTATTATTGGTGTCCTCGGGGAAGCAACCAAAAAAACTATTAACATTGTTTTTAAGAAGCGGGTGGCTAAACTTAGCAATTGCAGCTTTGTTACTGTGTAAAACCTGAAAACTTTGATCTAGTACAAAAAAACAATCAGAAATATTATCAGTAACTATTTTTAGGTTATCATCTGAAAATATTGGATGGTTGATATTGCTCAACAACTTTGTACCTTTCAACAATATCAAATCCTCAATTTCAGAAATATGCCATAAAATTGGAGTTAAACTGCCATCTTTATTTTTTAAATTGCAAACAAACTCTTGATTTCCGGAAATTAACTTAGTTTTTGATGATAAAAATTTATTTAAACTACATTCTTCTGTAGGAGGTAATAGCTCGCTAATATTTTTACCTATTAAATCTTCTTTTTCAAAATTTAAAACGGGAGCAAAATTTTTGTTAATTTTTACAATTGTTAAATCGGGTTTGCATAGGCAAATTAAATCTATAGTTTGTTCAAAAAGATAATCTAAAACAGCTATTTCTTGATTTAACATGCTAACAATTTATTTCTTAAATTCAAAATCTGTGCGTTTAAATGTCCCTGGCGATGCATGGTCTCCAATTTTAAAGTCGAAATTCACAAAATTAATTCCTGGAATTTGAGTGAAAGAATAAGTGCTTTCAGCTAAAAAAATTTCGGCACCCATACTGCCAGAACCTTGTGTTAAATAAGTGGCATCGTTAATTTTAACAAATACGGTGTCGCTCTTTTGCAAAATATTGCTAATTAATATCTCGGGGTATTTTCTGTTAATAGACTCTGTAACGTTATCAAGGTTTAAATCTTTGGCATTTATTCCTTCGGTAGCTGTCATGGTAATAATTTGCGAGGTAGAATCTAATACGGCTGCCCAGGGTATATCAGCAATTTCTTTAGGTTGCTGGTAAGTTTCTGTTTCAACAATTTCTTCTTCGGTTTCTGTGTTTTTAGTATCGCTGTTACAAGCAATAAAAACAAAAGCAATTAAAATATAGGGTGCAAACTTTTTCATAATTTTAAGGTGTTGTAACGGCAACTGGCAATATTTTACCGTTAAATAAGTGGTGCCCAGTTAAAGCAAAATCAGCAATATATTTACCCATTTCAAATGCCATAACTGGCGATTGATAGCCAGGGAAAGCTTTTTCTAGCATTTCAGTTTGTGCTGAACCCAATGCCAAACAATTAACGCTTATCTTTTCTTCAAGCAATTCTTGTGCTAAACATTCTGTTAAATTATGCAATGCCGCTTTGCTCGCCGAGTAAGCCGCTAAACCCGGAAATTTTGAACTTCCCTGAAAGCCACCCATAGAACCAATGTTTAAAATATGCGACTTTTTTTCCATTAAAGGTTGTAATGCTTTAATCATTCTAAAATGGCTTAAAAAATTGCTCTGATACATATCTGCCATATCAAACTCTGTTAACGCTTTAAACGGTTTGTTTATTAAAGTGCCAGCATTGTTAATTAAAATATTAAAACTACCCCATTGTTGCGTTACAAAATCTATTAATGCGGTTTCATCATCATTTAGAATATCAAAAACCACAGGCAATATTACTGCATCTGGGTTAATGCTTTCAGTTATTCTTTTTAAATTTTGAAGTTTTTCTTTTGTTCTTGCAATTGCTAAAACTTGGTGTCCTTTTGTTGCTAATTCTATAGCTGCTTCAAAACCAATACCGCTGCTTGCGCCGGTGATAATTATTTTTTGTGCAATGGTTTGATCGTCTAAAGAAGTGCTTTGCATTGTTTTTTTTTTTATTGTAAATTATTGACTAATAGGATTGTAAATAAGCTTAACCCCATCATTAATTAGCTTAGTTAAATCTGGTTCGTTTAGCGCTTTCATGCTAAGGTAAATTTTTATTTCTTTTGCTAATAAATTTTGTGCTTTTATTGGTTGTAAAATCTCTAATAATTCAAGCGCACAAAGCCAATCTTCTCTATGTTTGGTTCTTAACATTTCAAATATTTCTGCACAAAGTTCTATTTCATTTTCGTTGGTTCTAATGTCTCTAGTTTTTTGATAAAGCTGATGCAACTTTTGCGTTTTATCATCATAAACGGGGGCAGTGGTTTTTTCGGTAGAAATATGAGCCAATTCAACGTAAGCTTCTTTATCCGCAGCACCACAAAAAACCGATGTTATTTTTGCCCCAACGGCCATATCATAAACTCCCCATTCTGGTTTAAAAAGTGTTTGCTTGCCAGCCGTAACGGTACAATCTGTAAAACTGATCAGTAAAATTTTATCATCAACTTTTAAAATGCCTTTAATAACTCCGCTTACAATAATTCCACTTTCAAAATTTAGAGTACAAATAGCATCAATATTCATTTGATGAGCTGCTAAATCCTCATCATTAAAATCTTCAATATTTTTAGTTTCATTTAGTAATTTACCTACTGGCGAGCTAAAGCCATCTTTATGGTAATCTTTACCGTGGTTTTTAATTTCTTTATGGTTATGGCTTAAAGCCGATGGACCAGTGGTTTTTATAAACTGTACTTCGTCTGTTTTGCTCATTCCAATATCAGTAAAAACACCAGTTACTTGCAAACCAGATGAGTAAACTGCGGTACAAGGTTTTTTAGATTCAATTGCTTTTAAAACACTTTCTGCACCTCCTTTTCTAAAAGACATGGTATCGGCAAAAGCTTCTAAAACTTCAATCAATTTCTCAAAATTTGGTGTCACAAAAAGCTGAGGCTGTGCTTGGGTAATATCATAACTATAATTGATGGTATCTAAACTGTAAGGTAATTTTTTAACATCACTTTGCATACACGTTACGCTTTCACCGATGGAAGATAATAAACCAGCGCCATAAATTTTTGGGTTTTCTAATGTGCCAATTAAACCATACTCTACCGTGTACCAATGTAACCTACTCAACAAAGCCATTTCAGATGGATCTCCTAAGTTTTCTTGGCAAAACAATACCATTTTTTCTGCCTTTTTAATATCAGCCGGATGAGCGTTTTTCTCTTCTTTTAAAATAGAGAGTTTTCTAATGGCTTCGTATAAATCATAATCTTTAGAAGAAAACATGGCTTTTGCTCCAATACTTCCAAAATAACTTAAGTATTTATTATAAGCTTCATCGGCAATAATGGGCGCATGCCCTGCAGATTCATGTATAATATCTGGTGCGGGTGTATAGGCAATATGCTCAATTTGTCTAATATCAGCAGCTATTACTAGCACTTGGTAAGCCTGAAACTCCATAAAAGCTACTGGTGGAATAAAACCATCAACCGTAACTGCACCCCAACCAATTTCTGCCAAATGGTTATTCATGGTTTGCAAATCTGGTATGTATTCAATACTAAGGCCTGCTCTTTTTAAACCCTTTATGTAAGGATAATAAGCTACATCTTTTAAATAGCTATAATTTTGACGCATAACGTAACGCCAAACTGCTTGGTCTATTGGGGTGTAATGCTCATAGTTTTGAGCCACAATATATTGCTTCAGATGGTTAGGAAGTTTTTGTACTTGTGGGTTATTAAAGTCTTCTATCTGCATCATATCGTTCTAAAAATTTAATTCGCAACAAATACAAATCTAACAAATATGTAAGTTGTTTATTGCTGTTGTTTGGTAAGTTTTTAGATATACTTGGGTAAAATTTAAGAAGATTTACTTTGATAATCCGCTAATTTTTTTGTGGAAACTATTCCAAGATTTAGAGGTTTGCAAAATATATTTAAGGTTTATTTGTTTGAGGGCAACCACAGAAGAGAGGAATATAAAATTGTGTCAACATTCAAAAGAAATCAATTTCTTCTAAAAATTCTGAAAATACCTTTCCTAACTTTCATAATGGTTTCTAAACCTTTAGATAAAGATTCGCCACGCATATCATTGTACTCGTTATAAAGGTTATTATTTTTTTCTGTTTGCGGATAAACCAAAAGTTTATTGTTATCTGGATAGTACTTATCTAACCTGTTTTCAATTCCATCTAAGTCGCTAGCATGTGAAATAGCACCTTTTCTGGCACTAATCATAAAAATTAAATCAGTATTTTTAATTTCAATTTGAAGTGGTAAAATAGCATCCCAATTTACTTGATTATTAAACTTTGCTAATAAATTTTGTTTGTTTTGCTTTAAAAAACTTTGAATATTTTCTTGTGTTCTTTCATTGCAGATAAAAAGCACCGGAATACTTAGCTCCTTAGCAAACTGTGTTACTTTACTAAACCAAACATTAAAGCCATGCTCAAATTCTGATAGTGGTAAGCAAATTACCACTATACGTTTTTGTAATACCAAAGCATGGTTAATTTGGCATGCAAATACATCTTTATTTAAAGAGTCTATAATGCCTTGGGTGTGCCCTTCACCTAAAAATTTATTCAAAAAAGATACTTTTTGAGGCCAACCAGATAGCACTAAATTTGCTGACTTTTCTCTCGACATTCTGGTAATTCCACCTACAACATTATTGTCAATAGTGGTAGCAATATCTAATTCTATTTCGCTTGCAGCCGCATACTTTATCGCTTCGGAAAGTTTTTTCTTAGCTTTTTTAAGGTTAATTTCTGCCGCATCATTATTTTCTACAACAGAAAGTAAACTAATAGGATGATTAGATTTTTTTTGTCTAAATACTGATATTAAATCAATAATAAGTTCTAAATTATCGAAATTAGAAAGAGGTACTAAAACACTTTCATCTCTGTTTTTATCTATTTGCTGTATGCTATCTATGTTTTCATCATGCTCTAAAAGCACAATTTTTTTAGCCGAATTTTCTGTAGTAAAAGAAGCAATTAAACAGGTAATTAAAATTAAAATAATTGTTCCGTTTAAAATATATTCATCTAAAATACCTTCTTTATAACCTACTAAAATAATAGCTAAAGTTGCGGCAGCATGGGCACTACTTAATCCAAAAATAATTTGCCTTTGTGCGCTAGAATATTTGAAAATTAGTTGCGCCACTAATGCCGCAAGCCATTTACCAAAAAGTGCAACAATTGTTAATACAGCTGCTACTATTAGTGTATTAGCACCTTTAAAGATAACGCTTAAATCTACCAGCATACCTACACTAATTAAAAAGAAGGGTATAAATATGGCGTTTCCAACAAATTCTACTCTATTCATTAATGCCGATGAATGTGGGATGAGTTTGTTTAAAGCTAAGCCAGCCATAAACGCTCCAATTATGGGTTCAACGCCTGCAACTTCTGCTAAAAATGCCGCAAAAAACACAACAGACAGTACAAAAATATAATGCGATGTTTTCTCACTTTCTAATCTTGAAAAAAACCATTTTGCAACTCTAGGAATAATTAAAAACATAATGGCCATAAAAATGGCTAATGACGATACTAATTTTATCCAAAACTGAGTGTTTAGGCTACCTTGCTCGGCACCCATTATCACAGCTAAAATAATTAATACAGCTGTATCTGTTAAAATTGTACCACCAACAACTACTGCTACGGCTTCATTTTTTGATATACCAAATTTACTGATGATTGGGTAGGCTATTAAAGTATGCGTAGCAAACATGCTAGCGGTTAATATACTGGTATTGAGTTGGTAGCCCAAAACATAATAACAAATAGGTAAACCAACAGCAATAGGTATAGAGAAGGTGAGTAAGCCAAATATTAAACTTTTATCCCTATTTTTCTTGAAATCGCTCATGTCAAGCTCTAGCCCAGCAATAAACATAATGTACAAAAGGCCAATGGTAGAAAAAAGCTCGATAGCTGATGTTTTTTCTAAAACATTAAATCCATGCGGGCCAATCACCATGCCTGATACGATAAGACCAATTATACCTGGTATTTTAATTTTTCTTAATAAAATAGGCGAAAGTAAAATGATAAAAAGAATGGTAGAGAATACCAATATGGGATTCTTTAAGGGCAAATCGAATTCTGTGAGTAGGTGGTCAATAAACCCGTTATCCATATAGATTTTTAATATTTGCGAAAATACGCTTTGAACATGAATTTAGTTTAAATTTTTAATCAATTTTAAATATTCATTTATTTTGTTTCACTAGCAATAATTCGATTTTTTTTTCTCCCACAGATTTATTTTGTTTATTTCTTTGCTGTTTTTGTGGCTAAGTTTTTTTTCTCCCGCAGACTTCCAAGATTAACACCAATTTATAACCATCCAACTCTGTGATCTCTGCGCCCTCCGTGGTTAAGAAAAAACTTTTAGTACTCTAAGTGTTTAAGTTGTTTTTCTCCCGCAGATTTCGCTGATTTACGCAAATTCCTCACCATTCAACTCTGTGATCTCTGTGCCCTCCGCGGTTAAATAAAAAATCCTTAGGTGTTAAATAGCCTCCACAAATTAATAAAGATTTCAGTCTGTTTTTCTTTGTGCGCTTTGTATTTTTCTTTGAGAACTTTGTGGTTATAGCTCCCGCAGACTTCCAAGATTAACACCAATTTATAACCATCCAACTCTGTGATCTCTGTGCCCTCCGCGGTTAAATAAAAAATCCTTAGGTGTTAAATAGCCTCCACAAATTAATAAAGATTTCAGTCTGTTTTTCTTTGTGCGCTTTGTGTTTTCCTTTGTAAACTTTGTGGTTATATTTTTTTCTACTGCATTTTTTTAAAAAACCATCCCAACAAAAATCAAAAAAACAACAAGCGTATCATCCATCATGTCAAAAATATATATATTTGAAAACAATGAGGTTTCTCTTTCCTGAGTTTCTGTATGCTTTATCTTTAGTTGCCATACCGGTAATTATTCACTTATTCAATTTCAGAAAATTTAAAAAGGTTTATTTCAGCAATGTTAACTTTTTAAAAGAGGTTCAAATACAAACATCAAGCAGTCAAAAGCTAAAAGAGCTTTTAATTTTAGCTTGTAGAATTTTAGCCATCATTTTTTTAGTGCTTGCTTTTGCGCAACCTTATTTCCAAAAAGAATCAGCAGTAAATGCTTATCAAAAATCTGTTGTTAGTTTTTATTTAGATAATTCTTACTCTATGGAAGCAGTAAATAAAAACGGAACGCTGTTGGATGAAGGAAAACGTAAAATAAAAGATTTGGTAGCCGCTTACCAGTTAAATGATAGGTTTCAATTACTCACCAATAATTTCGACGGAAAAGCACAAAGATTGCTTACCAAAGAAGAATTGTTAGACGCTTTAAACGATGTTAAAATTGCGCCTTACGTTAGAGATTTTCAAGCTATAATAAACCAGCAAGAAGCAGTTTTGTTAAAACAACAAAATAGTAACCGCCAAGCTTATTTAATTTCTGATTTTCAGCAACAGCAAAATTTTAAAACACCAATAACAAAAGACAGCACTTTACAATTAAACCTGGTGCCTTTGTTAGCTAATAATTTGCCCAATATTTCGGTAGATTCTGTTTACTTTTTAAGCCCAATTCATAAAGCTAAACAAAGCGAAAGTTTGGTGGTAAAGCTGAGCAATCACTCGGCAAAAGCGGTAGAAAATATCCCTCTAAAACTGAATATTAATAAAGTACAAAAAGCCATAGCAAGTGTAAGTATAAAACCTAATTCTTACAGTTTAGATACTTTGCGTTTTTCTGATTTAAGCGGAACATGGCAACAAGCAGTATTAAGTATTAAAGATTATCCAATTACATTTGATGACGAGCTGAACTTTGTTTTTGAATTACAAAAGCAGCTTTCTGTTTTAGCAATTTACCAAGATGAGCCATTAAAAAATATAGAATTTGCATATCAAACAGATGCCTTTTTTGATTTTTCTGCAGTCAATCAATCACAAATAAACTATGGCGCTTTAGCTACAAAGCAAGCTTTAATTTTAGAAAATTTAAAAGAAATACCAGGCGGTTTAGCCCAACAGCTTAAACAATATGTACAAAAAGGGGGTAGTTTAAGTGTTTTTATACCGCTCAACGCTGATTTAGAAAGCTATAAAAAATTTCTACAAAATTTAGGTACAGATGTGCCTTTGGCCTTGCAAAAAGAAATATTAAATGTGAGCAAACTAAATTTGCAACATCCCATTTTTACTGATGTTTTTGAGGGCAGTCCAAAAAATATAGATTTGCCTATTGCAAAAAGTTATTTTAAAAGCTCAAACTTTAGTAAAACTACCAAACAGGTTTTAATGTTTGGCGGTAATCAAGGTTTATTTAATAATTATCAAATTGGTAATGGTAAAGTTTATATATCTTTTTTGCCTTTAGAAACCGAGGCTTCAAACTTTGTACAACATGCACTTTTTTTACCTATTCTGTTTAAAACCGCATTGTTGGCTAGCAATTTTAATACGCTGTTTTACACCATTGGAGGCTTGCAAAATGTAAATTTAAAAAATGTAATACTATCTGATAAAGAAGTGTTGCATGTAAAAGGAAACGGTTTTGATATTATCCCCTCTTATCAACAAAGCGCAGCTGTAAGTAGTATTTATTTTGCAGACCAGTTAAACAAACCAGGCTTTTATAATGTGTTTTTAAAAGATAGTTTACAACATGTTTTTGCTTTAAACGAAGATAGAAAAGAATCTGATCTTAATTTTTATAACCTTACAGATTTAGAAAACATTTTTCAACTATCAGGAAATCAGATAATTGAATCGAAAGAAAAAATTACAACACAACAAATAAAAGAAGTTAATTTAGGCTGGTCCTTATGGAAACTTTGCCTAATTTTGACCTTAGTATTTTTGGCAGCAGAAGTTCTGCTCATCAGGTTTTTTAAAAACCAATATGTTAAATCAAAAACCATTAAATATTAGCACATCATCATGCTTAATAGTATTATCATAAAATCTTGTACCATAGTTGATCCAAATTCTAAACATCATAACCAAAAATGTGATGTATTAATAGAAAATGGAATTATTGTTAAAATAGGAGAAAATTTAACAACCAATGCCGATATTATTGATGGCTATGGTAAATTTTTAGCTCCCGGTTTTTTTGATATGAATGTTAGCCTTGGCGAACCGGGTTTAGAAACTAAAGAAGATTTTAAAACAGGAAGTAAAGCCGCAATGGCTGGCGGTTTTACTGGTTTAGCGGTTATGCCGCATAACAATCCGGTTACTGATTCAAAATCGCAGATAGAATTTTTGGTAAATAAAGCCAAAGGTAATTTGGTTGATATTTACCCTTATGGCACTATTTCGCAAAAAAGAGAAGGTAAAGATTTAGCAGAAATGTATGATATGCACCAATCTGGAGCAATTGCTTTTACAGATGGGGACAAAGCGGTACAAGATGCTGGCTTAATGGAAAGAGCTTTACTTTATGCCAAAGGCTTTGATGCCTTGGTTTTATCTTATGCAGAAGATTTTTCTATTGCCGGAAAAGCTAAAATGAATGAAGGTGCAATGAGTACACTTTTAGGCATGAAAGGCAACCCTAATTTAGCAGAAGAGTTAATGATTATTAGAGATTTGTATTTGGCTGCTTATACAGATGCGAAGGTGCATTTTTCAACCATATCTACCGCACATGCTGTGGAGTTAATTGCCGATGCGAAAAAAAGGGGAGTGAAGGTAACTTGCGATGTAGCTGCACATCATTTGGTTTTAACTGATGAAGCTGTGGCCGGTTTTGATAGTAATTATAAAGTTAAACCACCGCTAAGAACCAATATTGATGTGGATGCATTAATTAATGGAATTAAAGACAACGTAATTGATGCAGTAGTATCGCAACACCAACCACAAGAAATAGAATTTAAGCAAGTAGAGTTTGAGATTGCTAAATACGGAATGATAGGTTTACAAACCACCTTACCTTTATTGTTTAAAGCCGGTTTAACAGCACAACAAATTGTAGGAAAGCTATCTTTAGCACCTCGTAAAATTTTAGGATTACAAATTCCTGAAATTAAAGAAGGAGAAACTGCTAACTGCGTGTTGTTTGATAGCAGCGAATGGCTTTATGAAACTCAAAATAATTATTCAAAATCTGCAAACAGTCCTTTTTTAAATCAAAAATTAAAAGGAAAAGTTTGGTTAACTTGTAATAATCAGCAAGTATATTTATCTAACAATTAAAACGCTAATAATATTATGGATAGCAAAGTAAAAAATGCCCTCGAAAATTTGTTCAACACATTTACGGCACTAGAAAATGTTCCTGGTCAAAAGGAATTAGCAGCACTAACAACAATTTTTGCTGGCGACCAAGATTTTATGAGCAAACTTAATGCAATGGATAAAGTTTTTGACGATTCTGCCCAGTTAGATGCCATAAGAGAAGTAACTTTTGATTTGTTGTTGATTAACTTTTTTGCCGAAGATGCAAAGAAATTAGAC
The DNA here is from genome assembly GCF_042684645.1 of Pedobacter alpinus. Lineage (NCBI taxonomy): Bacteria > Pseudomonadati > Bacteroidota > Sphingobacteriia > Sphingobacteriales > Sphingobacteriaceae > Pedobacter > Pedobacter alpinus. Next base: position 224,137 of record NZ_JBHULV010000028.1, on the reverse strand, counting down.
GAAGATTATTTAGAATCTCCAGAGTGGGAGCAAATAGAAGAAGAAACTTTAAACAGAGGAACAGAACTTTTAAACCTACTGCTTTACCTAAACGAATGTGAAGACGAAGAAATTGAACCTTCTTTAGATGATTATTTAAAAGAATTTTTATTGGTAGAAGAAGACGAGTTTCAAGACGAACACCGCATTTACGAAGATATTATTGCCAACCAAATTTTAATGGAAAGCGATATGAAAGAAATTGCAAAAGTTTCTAAAAATTTATCTGACGAATCGGAAATTAAGGATATTTTTTATCCAGTAATGGCTTATTTTTACAACACTAGCCCAACTGACGAAGAGATTAAAGAATTTAAAAACTTAAGTGAAGATGCACCTTTTGATGCCGCTATTTTATCATTAATATTAAACTTTAAACCTTAAACCTTAAAAATATGATAACAGATTTAAACAAAAATGCAATTAACAATGGTGTAATTATAGCAATATTAATGATTGCTATACAATTATTAACCTATTATGCAGCCCCTCAATTATTAGGTGCAACTTGGTATGGGATTGTAATTACAGTAGTTTCAGTAATAGTTTACATCTTTTTCGTTTTAGATTTAAGAAAAAAAATTGGAGGCTTTTGGTCTTTTAAAATAGCATTAAAAGGAATTTTTATCATGTCTTTGATTGCAAATTTAGCCAGTAGCGTTTTCAACTTTGTTTTTTACCGTTTTGTAGAACCTGGTGCTTACGAAAAAATAAAAGGCTATGTTGTTGATGGAATGACTTCAACTTTCGAATCTATGGGAATGACTGGAGATGCGTTAGATAAGGCTGTAGAAAGTGCTGCCGAAAGTTTGAAAGCACAGTATATGCCAACTCCAGTAGATTTTTTAAAGAATTTAGTGATTGCTATTATGGTAGGCTTTGTATTATCATTAATTTTTGCAGCTATATTTAAAAAAGAAGCTCCAATGTTTGCGCCAGTTGAAGAAGCAGATTAGGAATAAAAATTAAATTATATTTGACAAATTTTTGTCTAAAAAAAACGCTTGTGGCTTACCACCGAGCGTTTTTTTGTATTTAAAATAAATGCTTTATGCTTTTAGCCTTAAGCTATTAGCTAAATTAAAAAAAATGGATATTTCTGTAGTTGTACCTGCATATAATGAAGTGGAATCTTTACCAGAATTAACATCGTGGATTAAAGATGTAATGCAAAAGCATGGTTTTTCTTACGAAGTGATCATCATTGACGATGGCAGTAACGATGGTACTTGGGATAAAATTGAAGAATTGAACCAAGTTGATGCCGCTGTTAAAGGCATAAAATTTAGAAGAAATTATGGTAAATCAGCTGCTTTAAATGTAGGCTTTGAAGTCGTAAAAGGCGATGTGGTGATTACTATGGATGCAGATTTACAAGATTCTCCAGATGAAATACCAGAACTTTACAGAAGAATAAAAGAAGAAAAACTCGACTTAATATCAGGCTGGAAAAAGAAACGTTACGACCCGCTAACTAAAACCATCCCCACTAAATTTTTTAATGCAGCCACCCGTAAAATGTCGGGCATAAACAACCTTCACGATTTTAACTGTGGTTTAAAAGCTTACCGTAGTGAAGTAGTAAAAAATATTGAGGTTTACGGCGAAATGCACCGTTATATTCCTGTTTTAGCCAAATGGGCAGGTTTTAAAAAAATTGAAGAACAAGTTGTTGAACATAGAGCCAGAAAATACGGCACTACAAAATTTGGTTTCAGTAGGTTTATCAACGGCTTTTTAGATTTACTTTCTATATTTTTTGTAGGTAAATTTGGTAAAAGACCTATGCACTTTTTTGGAGCTATGGGTGTGCTTAGTTTTTTAATAGGAACTATTATGGCCTTGTGGATTATTGGCGAAAAGCTATACCATATAGCAAAACATATTAAAATTGAAAGAGAAGTAACAGAACAACCTTTGTTTTACATTGCTTTGGTGGCCGTTATTTTAGGTTCACAATTGTTTTTAACAGGTTTTGTTGCCGAGTTAGTTTCCAGAAATTCTAGTAACAGGAATAATTACCAAATAGAGAAAGAAGTGGTTTAGTTAGTTAGTTAGTTAGTTAGTCTTGTTAATTTGGTTAACTTTTAGTTTTAGATGCTTAAGGATGTCCCTAGATTATCCAATTAAATAGGTTTTATTCGCTCAATCATTTACTCAATCATTCAAAATTCTATCATTCACTCATTAGTTACCCTCTCATTAATTGGTTCATGTTCTTCTCCATCATCATTCCACTTTACAATCGCCCACAAGAAATAAAAGAATTGCTACAAACCTTGGTTAATCAAACTTACATGGCGTTTGAGGTTTTGGTAATAGAAGACGGATCAACTCTAGATGCTAAAAATATTGTAGCTTCATTTAACGATAAATTAGATATTAAATACTTTGTAAAACCAAATGAAGGACAAGGATTTGCCCGCAATTATGGTTTCGAAAGAGCCAAAGGAGATTACTTTGTCATTTTTGATTCTGACTGTTTAATCCCCGCAAATTATTTAGAAAATGTAAAAAACCATCTTTACAACCAAAATTTAGATGCATTTGGTGGGCCAGATGATGCTCATCCTTCTTTTACACCTTTGCAAAAAGCCATCAGCTATTCAATGACGTCTGTTTTTACAACCGGAGGCATTAGAGGGAAATCAAAAAATGCAGGAGGCCAATTTCATCCACGTAGTTTTAATATGGGTTTATCACGTAAAGTTTGGGAAAAAGTTGGTGGTTTTATCATTACCCGTTTGGGCGAGGATATCGAATATTCAATCAGAATACATGAAGCAGGTTTTGTGATTGGCCTAATTCCTAATGCAAAAGTTTTTCATAAAAGACGCACCAGCTTTACAGCATTCTGGAAACAGTTACATTTTTTTGGACGGGCCAGAATTAATATCACAAAATTTTTTCCATCCACTTTAAAATTGGTTCATTTTTTTCCAGCAATCTTTACCTTGGGTTTGCTTTTTTCATTGATAGCCAACGTTTTTAGCTGGCAAATTGCCGTAATTTGTAATTTGTTAATCATTATTTATTTTGTGTTGATATTTTTTGACGCTTGGAATGAAAATAAATCGATAAAAGTTGCATTTTTGAGCATCTTTACTTCCTTAATTCAGCTTACAGCTTATGGCTTCGGATTTATGCAGGATTATATAAAGAAGATTATTTTTAATAAATGATAGATTTTTTAAAAGACAGCACATTTTCTGTTAACGAAGTAATTTCTAAAGCTTGGGAAATTACAAAAAACAACTATTTTTCTATCGCTTTAATGTGTTTTTTAATGTTTGCTACCTTAAGTATTTCAAGCCTATTAGCTATATTTTTAAAAGACATTAATAAAGTGTTAAATATGATATTATTCGTCATATTCATTAGCAGTTATTTAGTGTGTAATCTTTCTTTGTGTAAATTCATTTTTCACTTGTTAGATAATGAGACAGGAGAATTAACCTTGTCAGAAACTTTACCTACAAAAAAGCAAATCATTAATTTTTTGTTAGCCAGTTTTTATTTTTCGCTTAGTATTTTAACGGTTTACGTTGTTATAGCAATGCTTGTATTTCCTTTTATTTATACAGGTATAAATTTTCAATTGCTGGTTAATCTTGCCATCTCTGTTGGTTTAATTGCTATTTTAATTACATGGTTGCGTATTTCATTTTTCCCTTTCTTTATTATCGATAAAAATGCCAGTCCTTTTACTTCTTTAAAATTAAGTTTGGCCATTACAAAAGGTAATTTTTTTAAAATTTTGTTGTTATTATTTGTATTAGGTTTTTTTCAAGTATTATACTTGTTATTAAACTATTTTAATTTTACAGTAATTGCAACGTTTGTAAATATTTTAAGTTCTTTTATTATTATTCCATTATCAAGTGTGGCACTTACTATTGCATACCGTAAAATGACCGATGAATATGGTAGTGAGCAAGAACCTGATATATTGCATAATATTATATAAGTAAAAATTATAAAAAGAAAATATGGGAATAAAAGCATTAATAAGTAAGCCATTTGCTGCATTTACTATAAGTAAAATGAACAAATGGAAATACAATGCTGTTGCCGCACAAGAAAAAGTACTTCAAAATTTAATAAATACTGCCGCCAATACTCAATTTGGTAAAGATCACCAATTCAGCAAAATAAAAAGCCATCAAGATTTTATACAACACGTACCTATAAATGATTATGAGGATATTAAGCCCTATGTGGAGAAAGTTGTAAAAGGCGAAGCAGATATTTTATGGCCAGGTAAACCACTTTATTTTGCTAAAACATCTGGCACTACATCGGGTGTAAAATATATTCCAATTTCTAAAGAATCTATGCCAGAGCATATCAAAGCTGCCCGTAATGCTTTGTTATGTTACATTTACGAAACCGGAAAAACTGATTTTTTGGATGGAAAACTGATATTTTTACAAGGCAGTCCCGTAATGGATAAAAAAGCTGGAATTTCTTTCGGTCGCTTATCTGGCATTGTGGCTAACCATGTTCCAAAATATCTTCAAAAAAACCGTTTACCAAGTTACGATGTTAATTGTATTGATGATTGGGAAACAAAAGTGGATGCAATTGTTGAAGAAACCTTAAATGAAGATATGCGTTTGATATCAGGTATTCCGCCTTGGTGCCAAATGTATTTTGATAGGTTATTAGCAAAAACAGGAAAGCAAAAGATTAAGGATATTTTTCCAAATTTTAAGCTGTTTGTTTACGGAGGTGTTAATTATGAACCTTATAGAGCCAAATTAGAAGAAAGCTTAGGTTTTAAGATTGATAGTATTGAAACATACCCAGCTTCAGAAGGTTTTATCGCTTTTCAGGATAGTCAAAAAGAAAAATCTTTATTGCTTTTAGCAGATGCGGGTATATTTTACGAATTTATTCCAACGGATGAGTTTTTTAACGAGAAACCTAGTCGTTTAAATTTAGGAGAGATAGAATTAGGTAAAAATTACGCCATTGTGATGAGCACCAATGCAGGGCTTTGGGCTTATTCTTTAGGCGATACCATAAAGTTTGTATCTAAAAATCCGTATAAACTTTTGGTAACTGGCAGAATAAAGCATTATATTTCGGCTTTTGGAGAGCATGTCATTGGCGAAGAAGTAGAACACGCTTTATTAACCGTTGCAAAGCAAGAAAATGTAGAAATTACAGAATTTACAGTTGCACCTCAGGTAAATCCCCAAAAAGGAGAAATGCCTTACCACGAGTGGTTTATAGAGTTTGTAAATCCTCCAAAAAATTTAAAAGAATTTGCGGTTAAAGTTGACGAAGCTTTGCAGCAAAAAAACATATATTACAAAGATTTAATTAGCGGAAAGGTTTTACAACCTTTAATTATTAGATCATTAAAAGCAGCTTCGTTTATCAATTTAATGCGAACTGAGGGTAAATTAGGTGGACAAAATAAAGTGCCACGTTTAGCCAATGATCGTATTTTAGCCGATAAATTAGAACAATACATTATAGAGAAATAAAAAGTAGAGAGTAGAAAGTAGAAAGTAGAAAGTTTAGCCTAAGAAACTAACCACCTAACAAACTAACCAACTAATCAAAAATTGCATCAATCCATAAAAAATATAGCCATTTTAGGCTCAACTGGCAGTATCGGAACACAGGCTTTAGCAGTTATAGCAGCTAATCCGGATTTGTTTTGTGTACAAGTTTTAACTGCACAAAGTAATGTTGAGTTATTAATAGCGCAAGCATTAACTTTTAAGCCAAAAGCAGTAGTAATTGGCGATGAAGCTAAATATCAGGAATTAAAAGAAGCCTTAAAAAATTTAGATATTGATGTGAAAGCTGGACAAGAAGCTTTGTGCGAAGTGGTAGTAATGCCACAACTGAACATGGTACTTACAGCTTTGGTTGGGTCTGCTGGTTTAAAACCTACAATTGCAGCAATTAAAGCCGGTAAGGATATCGCTTTAGCTAATAAAGAAACTTTGGTGGTTGCTGGCGAGTTAATCAATAGCTTGGCTAAAAAATATCATGTTAAAATTTTACCGGTAGATTCTGAGCATTCAGCAATTTTTCAGTGTTTGGTAGGAGAGGAGAGTGACATTGAAAAAATATACTTAACTGCATCTGGTGGGCCATTTAGAGGCAAAGATTTTGAGTTTTTGGCTAATGTTACTAAAAATCAGGCACTCAAGCACCCAAATTGGGTAATGGGTGCAAAAATCACTATCGACTCGGCTACATTAATGAACAAAGGTTTAGAGGTGATAGAAGCTAAGTGGTTGTTTGATTTAGCAGTTGAACAAATAGATGTAATTGTACACCCACAATCTATTATTCATTCCATCGTTCAGTTTCAAGACGGTTCTATGAAAGCACAAATGGGTGTACCAGATATGAAATTGCCTATACAGTATGCAATGGCTTACCCAAAAAGAGTTCAAAACAATTTTAAACGTTTCAACTTTTTAGAGTACCCAACCTTAACTTTTGAACCTGCAGATATCAAAACATTTAGGAATTTGGCTTTGGCTTTTGAGGCGTTAAACCAAGCAGGCAACATGCCCTGTATATTAAATGCTGCAAATGAAGTGGTAGTAGCTGCTTTTTTGAATGAAGAAATGGGTTTTTTACAAATGAGTGAGGTAATAGAAACTTGTATGGCAAAACTCGATTTTGTGCAGGAACCCAGCTTAGAAGATTATTTTGAAACAGACAAACAAACTCGCATTTTTGCGAAACATTTAGTAACAAATATTTAATAGAAAAATCAAATTATAAAAAATAGGAAATGGATGTAGTAGTAATGATTGCCCAACTAATTTTGGGCTTATCTATTTTAATTGTGTTGCATGAATTGGGTCACTTTTTAACCGCAAGATATTTTGGAATTAAAGTAGAGAAGTTTTATTTATTTTTTGATGCATGGGGTTTCAAATTATTTAGTATAAAATATAAAGATTGCGAATACGGTATTGGTTGGTTGCCTTTAGGCGGTTACGTTAAAATTGCTGGTATGATAGACGAATCTATGGACACTGAAGCAATGGAAGCGCCAATGCAACCTTGGGAATTTAGGTCTAAACCAGCTTGGCAACGCTTAATTGTAATGTTAGGTGGAGTAACTGTAAATGTCATTTTAGGTATTTTTATCTTTTGGATGTTAACCTTTAAATATGGCGAAACATTTATCCCAAACAACCAATTACAGCATGGTATTTCGCCAGGTATTGTGGGTAAAGAAATAGGTTTACAACCCGGAGATAAGGTAAAAGAAATAAATGGTAAAGAGCTGGTTCGTTTTGACGATTTAAGAAGTTCGGATGTGCTTTTAGGTAACTCTAGTTTAACTATTTTACGTGATGGTCAAGAAAAGCAAATTCAAGTACCTGCTGATATTTTAAACGTAGTTTCTGATTATGGTATAGATGAATTTGTATCGCCACGTATCATTTCTAAAGTAGGCGAAGTTACACCAAACGGAATAGCAGAAAAAGCAGGCATAAAAGCAAATGACCAAATTTTAGAAGTTAACGGAAAAGAAGCTGTTTACAGCGACCAGCTAAGAACTATTTTAGCTGACAACAAAAATAAACAAGTAGAGATTTGTGTTTTAAGAGCAACGGAAAAAGTGATTTTACCTTTAAAAGTTTCTAATGAAGGCACTATAGGTTTTGCTTTTAATTTAGATGATATTAAAACAGAAACTCAGAATTTTACTTTTATAGAGGCTTTGCCTGCAGGTGCTTCAAAAGCATGGGGTTCTTTAGTTGATAACGCTAAAGGTTTAGGTAAAGTAGTAAAAGGCGAGGTTAAAGCCAACAAAGCTTTCTCTGGCCCTGTAGAGATTGCCCGAAAATTATATGGTGGTACATGGGACTGGGTTAAATTTTGGAGTATTACTGGTTTACTATCTATGGCATTAGCTTTAATGAATTTATTACCTATCCCAGCTTTAGATGGTGGCCATGCAGTATTTTTATTAATTGAGATGATTAAGGGAAAACCACTAAGTGATAAGTTTATGGAAAAGGCTCAAATTGTAGGTTTTGTACTTTTAGCCACCTTAATGGTTTTTGTTTTAGGTAACGATATTTTTAAAGCATTTACTAAGTAAGGTTTTAAGTTTTAGGTAATAGACTATAAGTAAAAAGTGTTTATGTTAGCAAATATTGCTAAGGTAAACCCGACTTTCACAAGCTATCTCCGTCCTTGTGACTTAAAACTTACAACCTATAACATATAACTTGCAAATATGGATTACTTCAAATTTTACGATATACCCCTTTCTTTTTCGCCAGACCAAGCTTTGGTGAAAAAGAAATTTTATGTGTTTAGCAAACAATACCATCCAGATTTTTTTGTAAATGAATCAGAAGAGAAACAGCAGGAAATTTTAGAATTATCAACTTTAAATAATAAAGCTTTTCAAACACTCTCTAACCCAGATAAGTTGTTGCCTTATGTTTTAACATTAAAAGATGTACTAATTGATGGAGAAAAATATAACCTTCCTCAAGATTTTTTAATGGATATGATGGACGTAAATGAGGCCATTATGGAGCTTGAATTTGAACAAGATGTTACTAAATTGCTTGAAGCTAGAAAAAATGCTGACCAAATTGAAACTAATTTAAATAGCGAATTAGGTTTGTTAACTGTTGATTTTGAGAATCTTAATGATGATTTAGCTAGAGAAATCCTCCTAAAAATTAAGGATATTTGGTACAGAAAAAAATATTTGTTGCGAATACGAGAATCTATTGATAAGTTTGCAACCCGCTAACAAGCCAAGGTTTGTTAAAGGAATGCCCAGCTGGCGGAACTGGTAGACGCGTCGGTCTCAAACACCGATAGGAAACTGTGCCGGTTCGATTCCGGCGCTGGGTACAAATTTAATTGAAAACCGCCGCTATGTGTTTAGGGGCGGTTTTTTGTTTTCAAAATGTTTCTTAAATGGTGTTTTTATATAAATTTCAACCTATTGTTTCCTAACGAAATGCCTCTAACTTAAAAGTTAGGGAAGATTTTTTTTAATAAATTTGTAGAAAATCAATATTTTGGATTCTATATAATTATCATTAATACTTGCTGAAGAGCTTAGTTAGTTTGAAATTAATGACGGTAAAGTTTATTTGCTAATAAAATTGAGCTATTTTTAAAAAATGAAAATATGCCATATTATAGCTAATTTATATGCAGGCGGGGCGCAAACCTTTGTGGTACTCTTAGCTGTAGAGCAAAAGCAAATGGGCCATGATGTTTCAATTATTTTAATTGATGCATTTAATAGCTCTACCTTCGAAAATTTTTTAACCAATCAATTACAAAAGCATCAAATTCCTGTTTATTCTTTGGATAGAAAACCGGGTAAAAACTTTTCGGTTTTTAAAAGTCTTTTTAAGTTAAACACCTATATAAAACTACTTAAACCAACTATTTTAAATTCGCATTTACAATTTACGCATCTAATTGTATCGCTTTATTTGAAAATATTTAGACAAAAAAATCAGTTGATACTAACTATACACAATGCACCAGAAATATGGAATTTTCAAACCCTGCAAACTAATTTAAAAACCCCATCAATTTATTGTTCGGGTTCTTCTTTAGCTACTAGTATTACCAGAGATTGTAAAAAACTAGTGATTAGTAATGGCATTAAAAAGCCGATCATATTACCTTTAGCGCAACAAATTTTTGAAAATTTTAAAGTAAATACCAGCCATAAATTAATTTTAATGGTGGGTAAATTATCGCATCAAAAAAACTACCCATTAGCTGTTGAAATTGCTAAGCATTATCAAAATAAAAATGTTTCTTTTTTAATTTGTGGTATTAAAGAAGAAACCGCCAACCAAGATTTAGCATTATTTGAAACCGTAAAGAATATTCATTATTTAGGAATTAAAGTACCGCAAGAAATTTATAGCTTAATGTATTATTGCGATTGTTTTTTAAATACTTCGCACTATGAGGGTTTACCAATTACTTTATTGGAAGCGTTTTTTATAGGTACACCTTGTATTTTATCAGATATTTTACCTCACCATGAAATTGGCGACACTATGCCCGCTTGTTATTTAGCAAATGGTTTTGATTCTGATACTTTTATAGAAAAAATTGATGTATGCTTACAGCTTAACCAAAGTAAAGAAAGCGTTTTACAGCTTAGAGAAAACCAACTTCAAAAATATTCCATAGCCGAAACTGCTAAGCAGTATATAAGTTTTTACGAAGAGGTTTTGGGTTAGTGGTTATGTAATTGACATAATTTAACCTGATAACAATAGGGATAAAGGTTGCGAAATGTGTAGTCTGTTTATTTTTGAAGGTGTAATCTATGTATGGTATTGTAGCACTAAACTTATACATTTCTAAATAAAATCTACCATGTAAAAAATTACGAAGTGGATGATTATTTTAAACATTTTAAAACCTATAATACAAATCTAAAGAGCCATATTGCTCAGATTTTCTTAAGTTTTCTATCTCTTTAGTTTTAAAAACAACAGTAAAGTTAGCTGTCCACCTATTTTTGGCATAAGCTATGCCAATATCTTGAGCAAGCACAAATCGTTTCGGATTAAAAGAAACAGGTCCTTTATCATCTCTAAATAAACCACCTTGTATGGTGGCATTATATGCAACAAAATTTAAACTTGGTTTTAAATAGAAATAAAATTCTTGTGGCTTTAAATTTTGTTGCTGTTTTGTAGCAACATTACTTTGCGTTGCCACCGAATGGTAAAATGGGTTTAAACTTCCGGTTCTTACTAAAATACCAACATTTAAGCCGCTGTAAGTATTGCCTAAATTTGCTTTAATAGGTAATGATAAATCTAAATTTTTACTTTTATTTCGTGTTAAAAAGTAATGAAAATTTGCCACAGCATTAAAACCAATTTCGTTATTTAGTTGAAACTGCCAACCAGATATTGGGTAAAAGCCAACAGTTTCATGTAAAAATGTTTGTAACTCTTCTCCTTGCGCATCAGGACCAATTGTGCCAATTTGTGTTTCAATTTTAACGCTATTTTCATTTTTTTTTAACCATTGCAAGCTTCCGCCTAGGTATAAATATGCGGTAAATGGTCTATCTATGTTTTCAATAGCTGTAACTTGACCAGAAAAAGCGTTGTACATTTCTTGCCCTAAACTTACACTCCATATTTTTTTTGTACTGGTATCTCTTTTGTTTTCAAAAGCTTGCTTAAAACTTATAAATAATCCGTTGGTATAATATCTGTCTTGTTTAGTGCCTAAATAAGCATCATTTTCAGATTTAAAGCCCAATTCGCTTTTGTAAAAATTATTTTGCGCAGCAGTGTTAAAAGTTAAAAGAATTAAAAAAGAAATAAAAAAAAGAAAGCGCATAAAAAAAGCCGAAAGAATTCGGCTTTAAATTTACAATAATAATTTAGTTTGCTTTTGCAATTAACTTACAGATTCTTGTTTTTTTTCGTCTCGGTAAACAATATTTAAAGCATTTTTAACTTTGTTAGGCATTAAAGCCAGTTTTACAACATCAAGCATATTGCTCACGTAATGAAAACTCATGTCTTTTATATAGTCTGCTTTAATTTCTAAAATGTCTTTTTCGTTAGATTTACACAAAATCACATCTTTAATATTTGCTCTTTTTGCTGCTAATATTTTTTCTTTAATTCCGCCAACAGGCAATACTTTCCCTCTCAAGGTAATTTCGCCGGTCATAGCTAAGTGGTTTTTAACTTGGCGTTGCGTAAATACAGATGTTAAAGCTGTTAACATAGTTATACCAGCAGATGGTCCGTCTTTAGGTGTTGCTCCCGCTGGTACATGAATGTGTAAATCCCATTGGTCAAAAACTCGGTAATCAATACCTAAATCTTCTGCATGCGCTCTTATATAGGCCAAAGCAATCACGGCCGATTCTTTCATTACATCTCCTAAATTACCGGTTAAAGTCATTTTACCTTTACCTGGGCTTAAACTTGCTTCAATAAATAAAATATCGCCACCAACAGATGTCCATGCTAAACCTGTAACTACACCAGCAACATCATTGCCTTCATAAGCATCTTTATCAAAAAAAGCTGGGCCTAATGTTTTTTGTACATCTTCGTAAGAAAAATTGGTGTTATATTCTTCTTCCATGGCTATTTTGGTTGCTGCGCCACGTACTACAGAGCCTATAGTTTTTTCTAAACTACGTACACCAGATTCGCGAGTATAATCTTCAATTATTTTCTCAATAATGGTTGGTTTTAAGGCAATGTCTTTCGCTTTTAAACCGTGTGTTTCTTTTTGTTTGGGTAGTAAATGCTTTTTAGCAATTTCTACCTTTTCTTCAATGGTATAACCATTTACTTCAATAATTTCCATCCTATCTAGCAAAGCGGGCTGTATAGAACTTAATGAATTTGCAGTTGCAATAAACATAACATTAGATAAATCGTAATCTAATTCAACAAAATTATCGGCAAAAGCATTGTTTTGTTCAGGGTCTAAAACTTCTAAAAGTGCAGAAGAAGGGTCACCTCTAAAATCGTTACCAACTTTATCAATTTCATCTAAAACAAATACTGGGTTTGATGAACCAGCTTTTTTTAATGATTGAATTACCCTACCTGGCATTGCACCAATATAGGTTTTACGATGACCGCGAATTTCCGCTTCATCTCTAATACCTCCCAAAGCCATACGCACATATTTACGACCTAATGCTTTTGCAATAGATTTACCAAGTGATGTTTTACCAACTCCCGGAGGGCCTACCAAGCATAAAATTGGGGCTTTCATATTGTGTTTTAACTTTAAAACAGCTAAATACTCAATAATACGTTTCTTTACCTTATCTAAACCATAATGGTCTTTGTCTAAAATCTTCTCGGCTCTTTTTAAGTCGAAATTGTCTTTGGTAAAAGTTCCCCAAGGCAGGTCTAATAAAACTTCTAAATAATTAATTTGTACAGAATAATCGGCTGCAGCCGGATTCATACGAGCTAGCTTATCTAATTCTTTATTAAAATGAATAGAAGTTTCTTTGCTCCATTGTTTCTTACTTCCTTTTTTTCTTAAATCATCAATTTCCATATCTGGTGAGTTGCCTCCCAGTTCTTCTTGTATGGTTTTTAATTGTTGATTTAAAAAATAATCTCTCTGTTGCTTGTCTAAATCAACTTTTACCCTGCTTTGTATTTGGTTTTTAAGCTCTAACATTTGCAGTTCGGCACTTAAATGGGTAAGTACCAAATTAGCTCGGTCTCTTAAATTGGCAACTTCTAACATCAATTGCTTATCAGCAACTGTTGCATTCATGTTAGATGAAATAAAATTGATTAAAAATGGTAAACTATCAATATTTTTAATTGCCAAAGCAGCTTCTGATGGGATGTTTGGCGAAAATTGAATAATTTGCATGGCTAACTCCTTTACAGAAGCAACCATTGCTTTAAATTCTTTATCAACTTTAGGTCTTATTTCTACAAATTTTTGAACGCTAGCTTTAATATAGGGTTCAGATTGATTTAACTCTCCTAATTGAAACCTGTTTTTACCTTGTATAATTACAGTTGTGTTGCCATCTGGCATTTGTAGCATTTTTACAATTACCGCCACAGTACCCACAGTATTTAGCTCTTCAAATGTTGGGTCTTCTACATTAACATCCTTTTGGGAAACAACACCAATTATTTTGTCACCTTTATATGCATCTTTTATCAATTTAATTGATTTATCTCTGCCAACAGTAATAGGAATTACTACTCCCGGAAATAAAACAGTATTTCTTAATGGAAGTATTGATAATATCTCTGGTGTTTGTTCATTATTCATTTCCTCTTCATCTTCCGGTGACATCAAAGGAAAAAACTCTGTATCTTCATTTATTAATGGCGAAGCTTGGTGAAAGTCGAACTGATCAAAATTACTCATGTATATATTTTATGTTGAAACGCCAATTTGACAGTGTTTGCTGTAAAGTAGGCTTTTAAATTTAAGACAGTATATTTCACAAGCTTTATGCCAACGCTTTTTTAAACAATAATTTTAAATTTTGACTAAAAATATGATGAAAATACGTCAGGTGTGTGATTAAGAAATATATTGCAAAAATTAACGTTAATAAATTTATAATATTAAATTTGAATTTAAGGGCTTTGCCTAATTTTAATGAAAACACATCTTATTTTATTATTTATAAGCTTCACTTTTGGTGCTAAAACAGTTTTGGCACAAACCACACCTTACGAAAGGATGGGACAAAAAGAAATGAGTGGAGGTAACTTTACTGCGGCTGCAAATTATTTTGAACAAGCCTACGTAAAAGACAATTCTAATATGAATGCATTGTGGTTAATGGGTTATTCTAATTACCACGCTTTAGAGTATAGAAAATCTATAGATGCTTTTAATAAATTAATTGCAATGAAACCGACCGAAACCGCTGCGTATTATTACAGAGGTAAGGCTAAAGTACTTTTATCTGGAACTATAAAAGATTATAAATCTACGGAGAGAGGAAAATTAATACATGGCGCTATAAAAGATTTCACTACTGCTTTAGATTTTACTCCTTCAGATTACAAATTGTATCAGAACAGAGGCTTAGCTTATCAAGAATATGCAATTTACAGAAGCCAAAGGGTTGCAGATATTTACAATAAAGTTGCAGCAATAAATGCTGCAAACGCATCTATCGCTGATTTTCAAAAAGTTTTAGAAGAAGGAGGCTTTCGTCGAGATATTAATGCACAAATTGAAAAATCGAAGCAATTACTAGCTGACATTAAATAGGTTTAAATTATTTTACCGATATAGTTTTAATGTTCATAAACTCTAATAAACCATACAAACTTAATTCGCGGCCATAACCAGATTGATTGATACCGCCAAATGGCAATCTTGGGTCTGATTTTACGCCTTCATTTACAAAAACACTTCCCGCTTCAATCTCATTTTGTGCAATTGAATTCCCTTTTTTGGTGTCTTGCGTAAATACTGCTGCGCCCAATCCAAAAACGGTGTCATTAGCTATTTTTATGGCTTCTTTGGTGTTTTTTACAGTAATTATTGCCGCAACTGGCCCAAAAAGTTCATCATCGTAAGCAGGCATTCCTTTTTTTACATTTGTTAAAATGGTAGGCGGATAAAAAGCTCCCTTTAATTTTGGTATTTGGCCACCTAAAATACATTTTGCCCCTAGTTTTATAGATTGTTTAACTTGTTTATGTAATTCGTCTCTAAGTTCTGTACTTGCCATTGGGCCTAAATCTATTTCTTTAAGCATAGGGTTGCCAACTTTTTTTAACTGCATTTTGGCTTTAAACAGTTTCAGGAAATCTTCTTCTACAGATTTTACCACAATAAAACGTTTTGCTGCTATACAACTTTGCCCACTGTTTATCAGTCTGGCATTTACACAAGCTTCCGCAGCTTGCTCTAAATCTGCATCTGCTAAAACTAGGTAAGGGTCGCTGCCGCCTAATTCTAAAACACATTTTTTTAATACCGAACCAGCTTTCTCCGCTACTTTTTTACCAGTAGCGGTGCTGCCAGTTAAAGTAACTGCTTTTATTAATGGGTTTTCAATAATCTGATTCATATTTTTACCACTCACCAATAATGTTTTAAAAACATTTTTAGGAAAACCAGCTTTAATAACCAGCTTTTCTATCAGTAACGCACAGCCAGAAACGTTTGAGGCATGTTTTAAAACACCGCAATTACCAGCCATTAAATTAGGAGCTAAAAACCTAAATACCTGCCAAAACGGGAAATTCCAAGGCATAACAGCTAATACTAAACCAATAGGTTTAAAAGTTATATAGCTTTTAGAAGCTTCAGTTTTAATGAGTTCATCTTCTAAAAATTTTTCGGTGTTTTTTGCATAATATTCACAAACTAAAGCACACTTTTCAATTTCTGCTTCGCCAGCTAAAATAGTTTTACCCATTTCTTCAGTCATTAGGTTTGCTATTTTACTTTTTTCTGTTTTGAGTAAAGAGGCGAGATTTAACATTAATTCCGCTCTTTCTTTGTAGCTTGTTAAACGCCATTTTTTCCATGCAATGTCACTTTTTCTAATTTCGACTTCAATTTTCTTCGAATCAAACTCCTCATAGTTTTTAATAAGTTTGTTATTGTATGGATTTATACTTTTTAGGGTCATTTTTTTAGTTTTTTTTATGATAAAATATGTTTTTATAGATTGAATTTTATCTTTGTTAAGATATGGGATTTAAAAGAAAAATACAATTAGCATACCGAAAAGCTGATTTTGCTACAATTATAAAAGAAACTGCTTTTATATTGTTGGGTATAACATCTGCTGCTTTCGGATTAAAAAGCTTTTTACTACCCAATCATTTTTTAGATGGCGGAGCAATGGGAATTTCATTGCTTTTAAATATTAAGACCGGGTTTTCATTAAGCTTTTTAGTTGTTTTAGTAAATATACCTTTTGTACTATTAGGCTTAAAGCAAATATCTAAGTCTTTTGCTATAAAAACTGTACTTGCCATAGCGGGTTTAGCTTTAATGCTAACATTTGAATTTTTTCCTATTATAACTTCCGATAAATTACTGATAGCTGTTTTTGGAGGTTTCTTTTTAGGTGGTGGTATTGGTTTAAGCATTAGAGGGGGTGCCGTAATTGACGGAACTGAGGTTTTAGCACTATTTATTTCCAGAAATGTAAGTTTAAGCGTAGGCGATATCATCCTTTTATTTAACATTTTAATTTTTAGTGTTGCAGCTTGGGTAATAGATATCGAAACTGCCTTATATGCCATTCTAACTTATTTATCTGCATCAAAAACTATTGATTTTATTATTCACGGTGTTGAAGAATATATTGGTGTAACTATAATTTCTCAAGAAAACGAAGAAATTAGACAAGCCATTACTAAAATTATGGGTAGGGCAGTAACTATTTATAAAGGGGAAAGAGGTTATGTTAAAAATTTACAACCAGATGAAATAGACATAAAAATTGTTTTTACGGTAGTTACCAGATTAGAAGTAACGAAGCTAAGAAACCTAGTTAAGAACATAGATAAACAAGCTTTTATTGTAATGCATACTGTAGATGATACGTATGGTGGCATGGTTAAACAGAGGCCGTTGCATGGGTAGGTTGTAAATAAATAAAGCTCCAATTAAGGAGCTTTAATGAGAAGGACTGACCAAGTGAGTTTTCCTGATCGTAACCCTAAATTTTTAATATTAGATACTTACCTTGTATATTTTATCTTCGCACTACAAGAGGTTTCCTAACTTGTTTAGTGCCATCAGTAATATCTAAATAATAAACATCTGGAATTAAATCTGATATATCTAAGGTTGTATTTATATTATCTTTAGAGTACTCAACCACTTTTTTTACATTACCAACTTTATCTATTACTCTTATTTGTGTAATTGCTGTCAAACTTGAGACACTAGTGGTTGTTTGGTTCGTTTGTTCTAAAAGTATATCTGCAAGCTTTATATTAACTGTTGTTGATGCAGGATTTGGAAATAATTCTACATTAGAAGATGATCTACTTCCGTAACAAATAGGTGAATAATTACCACCATAAACAGGAGCTGTTGCTCCGCAACTTGTTACTGCTACTACAGTTAATCCTTCACCATCTGATGTACAAGGCCAATTATAAGTAGATAAGAAAGAGCCGGGAGTAGTTTCTACTAACTGACCATTAATATACCAATCATATCTTATAGCATTGGGATTTTCTGGACTTACTTGTGCCAGTAAAGGTTCATTGGTCATAGGAGTAGAGTATATCCATGTTATAGAGGGATTATCCCATGGTTCGCATGGGCAAAAAGATATTGCATTAGTTCCACAACTATTGCTTGTAGAGGCCACTATTGCACCACTATTTCCATTAGGAGATGATATAGTTACAGTATTTGATTGAGTTGTATAAGGTGAACTATTTCCATTGATTAATAACCCATTAGTAGTAGTCCAAGTGACGTTTGAATATAATGGAAAGTTACTACTTACTATTACCGTATTACAATCTTGTGTGAAAGCTTGACTTAAAGAATATGGACTAGACCATGCAGACCCTACGCCAACTGCATACCAAGCATTAGTTACTTGAATAACTCATTTGAACAGTTACCAAATAATTGAATAGCAGCTTGGATACTCAATTGCCTGCAAAGCGCATAGTTTGCCGAGGAATTATTCATTAATAATTTAGTTCTATAAGCTATTGCTGCGCCAGTATTTATCCCTAAACCATTTACATTAAAGTTATTATTAATGTCGTTAGTACCGCTACCTCCATCTGATAATAAAAAGAACCAATAGTTTAATACTCCACTATTAGTATGTACTCCACAAAAATCATTTCCATTTTGTCCACCAGTTGGAGTACAGCCATTTGTATTAACCAAAAATTCCCCAAATAAGTATCGGGTTGGTTAAACATATTAGGATTAGACATATTACGTATAGCACCAATATTCAGATCCTCACCAATTAACCATCTTTGTTTTTGGGGTGTACGCCAAGCTTCTACACAAGCACCCCAAATATCTGCAAATCCTTCATCTAATGCACCAGATTCTTTTTCATAAGCTAAGTTGCCCGTAAATTTGTCAATCCCATGTCCAAATTCATGAGCGCAAACATCTAAAGTGGTAACATTGCCACCACTTATCCCATTACCGTAATACATATTATTGTTATTATTATTCCAAAAAGCATTGACTGGGTTAGTACCAACATTCACATTAAAATAACTATTTATTTGCAACCCAGCATTGTTTATGCTATTTCGTTGATGCACTGTATTCCAATAGTCAAATACTGTCTCTGCTCCCCAATGCGCATCAAATCCGGCTCTCAAATTACCATATTCTGCAAAAGTCCAATTATTATCGTTATCAGATAAATCTGTCGCACCATTCACTTCAAGTCCTCCAAAATTATTATTTCTAGTATGAATAATCACATTATTAGGACCTCTGGTTTCTCGCAAAATGAATGGACCGCCAAGATTTGTGGCATCTGTTGTAATATTTTGAGTGCCATTGTATTGAGTTTGTGCTGTACCAGGAAAATTAATATTACAAATTGTACTTTCTGATCCTAAAAATTCGCCATTAAGCGCACTTATGTACACATTTTCTGCTCTGAAACTGCTTTTAGCTTCAAGATGAACTTCATAAGCTAGTTGATATTTTTCAATTTTATAGTTAAAATAATAAATCAAAGGACTTGACAGTAGTTTTTCATCATTTGATTTAACTTCTTCATTAAAATATTTTTGAGCATTTTTTGTAAAAAGTAATTTATTTTTTTCTATTAAAGATTCCTCCTGTAAAAAATCGGCAAAAAAACCATGTATAAATTGCAAGTTGTTGTTATCAAAATTAATTAGGAGTTCACCTCCTCTTAATTTAATACCATTTTTTTTAATTTGAAATTTGTCCTGAAAGTTGCCTTTTCCAAATTCTTGGGTTTCAATTTTAACAAAAGTTAAATCATTATTGTTTTTGGTTATTTATTTTAGTAAGTTTAACTTTTGAGCATTATATTAGAGGCTATCCTTGATTTAAAAGTTGCATATTGAATTGCTCCATTTTTTTGAATGATATTTTCAAACTCAATTTTTTTTTGTGAAAATAATTTTGAAAATGATAAACATAAGAGTATTGCGATACAAAGGGTTGTGTTTGTCATTGCTAAATATTTAAGTTTTAAAAATTATTTGTATTCACTGTCTGATTATTTAGGGGATTTTTGTCATAGTATAACTTTCACTATTCATACGATTACTTGTAAGAACTAAACTATCTTTTAAATTATAATCGTAAATCCATTGACTATTTGGTCCGCCAAAAATTGGAAATTCAATTATTACAGCAGAAAAATTAAATTCAGTATTTTTTCTTTGATAAGTTGCTATACCAGCTGCAGTAATATTATTGTTAAAACTTAGATAAACACTATCATTAGCCAATACTTTAAAATATGAATTAGGTGTAGGAGTTTTTATAAATCCTGAGTATCCATATCCATAAGTATGATGTATTTTCCAATTTCCAACTAGTGATACTCTAACTTCTGCAACAGATTTATCTCTCAATAACACAGGGTCATCTGTTGTGATATTGCGTTTGTCTTTTTTACAGGATTGTAAAATTAAGCTTGTAAGGAAGAAAAAAAGGATTACATGTTTCATAATGGTAATATTATAGGGTTAAATAAGTGAATTTTAAGTTAATACGTAAGGATTTACTTTAATGATACAGTTTAAAAATTTATTTGTAATTATTAATTTTAAGAGAAAATTAACTAAGTATTTTTAATTTTTTTTAGATATTTAAGGTTAAAAAATTATTTACATTTTAGCTATATATCCTCGCTGCTCGCCATGTTTAGCTTAGAGCATAGCGGATTGTTGAATAATTTGGATTTAACAATTCGCATAAAGGAAATTTACAGAACTCAGGTTTTTCTGAATAATGGCTTGTTTATATCCAGAAACGTGAGTTTAAGCGTAGGCGATATCATCCTTTTATTTAACATTTTAATTTTTAGTGTTGCAGCTTGGCTAATAGATATCGAAACTGCCTTATATGCCATTCTAACTTATTTATCTGCATCAAAAACTATTGATTTTATTATTCACGGTGTTGAAGAATATATTAGTGTAACTATAATTTCTCAAGAAAACGAAGAAATTAGACAAGCCATTACTAAAATTATGGGTAGGGCAGTAACCATTTATAAAGGGGAAAGAGGTTATGTTAAAAACCTACAACCAGATGAAATAGATATTAAAATTGTTTTTACGGTAGTTACCAGATTAGAAGTAACCAAACTAAGAAACCTAGTTAAGAACATAGATAAACAAGCGTTTATTGTAATGCACACTGTAGATGATACGTATGGAGGCATGGTTAAACAGAGGCCTTTGCATGCTTAAAAAATAAAGCCCTAAAAGGGCTTTATTAAGAATTATATTTTGTGAGCTAATTTTGCTTTTTTTTTTCTAAATCAATTGCCAAAATAGCTTCCAAAACCCTATCAATATCTTCTGGCACATCAATAGCTAAACTTTCGTTTCTGGTAACTGCTACCTTAATTTTGCAACCATTTTCTATCCAGCGTAATTGTTCTAACATTTCCGATTTTTCTAAATCGCCAATTTCCATACTAGAAATAATACCTAAAGTAGAAGTTCGGTAGCCGTAAATACCAATGTGCTTATAAAATTTATGGTTATTCAAATAGTCTTTAGGTTCAATATTTTTTAAGTAAGGGATAACCTGACGGCTAAAATAAATAGCGTCAAAATTTTTATTGATAATCACCTTTGGGGTGTTATAATTAAAAAGCTCTTCTTGTGTTTCTATTTTTTTAACCAAAGTGGCTAAATCTGTAGAAATGTCATTAAAGCAATTTGCTAATAAATTAATTTGAGAGGGGTCTATTAGAGGTTCATCACCTTGGATATTAATAATGGCATCATAACCAGTCATTTTATTGGCAACCTCTGCACAACGGTCTGTTCCGCTTAAGTGCTTGCTTGATGTTAAAATTACGTTTCCTTTAAAAGCCTTTACGGCTTCAAAAATTTGCTCATCATCTGTAGCAACTACAACGTCTGATAATGAAGTAGCTTTTTTTGCTTGCTCATAAACTCTTTGAATCATACTTTTGCCCGCTAAATCAATTAATGGTTTACCGGGAAAACGCGTTGAGGCAAATCTGGCAGGTATGATACCTAAAATCTTCATAAATTATTATTTAAAAAAGACCGTTAATCTCTCTTTCAATACTTTCAATTATAAAAGCTAAATCATCAGGGTTATTTGTAAAATCAAGCTTGTCCTTATCTAAAATCAGTAAATTTCCTTCGCTGTAACCTTTAATCCATTTATCATATTTCTCATTAAGTTTTTGCAAGTAATCAATTCTTATACTTGCTTCGTACTCTCTACCACGGCGTTGTATGTTTTCTACCAATGTTGGTACAGATGCTTTAAGGTAAATCAGTAAATCTGGTGGATTTATAAATGAAGTAATATTGTCAAAAATTGAACGATAGTTGTCATGATCTCTAGTGGTCATCAATCCCATTTCATGCAAATTTTCGGCAAAAATATGTGCATCTTCATAAATGGTTCTGTCTTGAACAATCGTTTTTTCGCCTTTCTGAATCTCTTTTATCTGTTGAAAACGAGTATTTAAAAAGTAAATTTGCAAATTAAAGCTCCACCTTTTCATATCGCTGTAAAAATCCTCTAAATAAGGATTATTATCTACCGCTTCGTACATAGCTTCCCAACCATAATTTTTAGCCAGCAACTCTGTTAAAGTAGTTTTTCCTGCTCCTATGTTTCCAACAATAGCTATATGCATAATTTCAATTTTAAATAAAATGGTGTTATATGTGTTTAAATCTACTATTAAAAAGTTCTAAAGCCAATAATTTCTCTAACTTCTTTAATTGTTTTTGATGCACTCTCTCTGGCTTTTATTGCACCATGCTTTGCAACTTGTCTTAATAATTTGCTATCCCCAGAGATATATTCAATTTTTTCTCTAATTGGTTGTGTAGCTATAATAATATCTTCGGCTAATTGTTTCTTAAAATCACCGTATCTTATTTCACATTTATTATATATTTCTTCAAAATGCGCAAGTGTATCTGGCGTTGATACCACTTTCATAATGTCGAATAAATTTTGAATTTCTTGAGGCTTTTCTTGATTGTCTTGCGTTGGGCCAGCATCAGTAACTGCTTTCATTACCTTTTTTCTAATAATTTCTGGACTATCAGCTAAATAAACAGCATTATTTTCCCCTTCAGATTTCCCCATTTTACCTTTACCATCTAAGCCTGGTATTTTAACCAATTCTTTTGCATAGTTAAATGCATAAGGTTCTTTAAAATAATCTGTTTTATACAAATGGTTAAACCTATTTCCAAAAGTTCTGGCCATTTCTAAATGCTGTTCTTGGTCTTTTCCTACTGGTACTTTGGTAGCGTGGTGTATTAAAATATCTGCTGCCATTAATACGGGGTAAGTTAATAAGCCAGCGTTAACATTGTCTGCATTTGCTCTTATTTTATCTTTAAAAGATGCACTTCTTTCTAGCTCGCCTACGTAAGCATTCATATTCATGTACAAATATAATTCGGCAATTTCGGGCACATCAGACTGTATGTAAAGCGTCGCTTTTTCTGGGTCTAAGCCAGCAGCTAAATACTCTACTAATACTTGTTTTATGTTTCCATGAAGATTATCTGGCGTAGGATGAGTAGTTAATGAGTGGTAATCGGCAATAAAGAAAAAACAATTATGCTCTTTTTGCATTTTTACAAAATTACTAACCGCACCATAATAATTTCCTAAGTGCAGTTTACCTGTAGATCTAACTCCGCTAACAATAGTTTCCATAATGTGGCGAAAGTACAGAAAATTTCTATTTTTGAGAGCGATGATACAATTTTTGAAACAAGGTTTAAGATATTGGCATTATTTAATGGTAATATTTACATTTGGAATAACGTATCCATTCGTATATCTCTTTTCAAGAAGCTCCAAAACTTACACTCAATTAAATTCTGTTAGAAGAATTTGTTCTTTTTTGCCTACTTTTTTTAGTGGATTTATATTTAAATATGAGTTTGAAGAAGAAATAGACTGGAATAAAATTTATATTATTTGCCCTAACCACGCCTCAAATCTCGATATTTTTACCATGAGCTTGGTAGCAAAAAACAATTTCTTTTTTTTAGGTAAGCAAGAGTTGCTAGATAACCCAGTTACAAAAATATTTTTTAAAACAATTGATATCCCAATTAACAGGGAAAGTAAAATTTCTTCTTTCAGAGCATTTCAAAAAACTGCTGTAAGAATAAAACAAGGAATGTCGCCAATTATTTTCCCCGAAGGAAAGATTGGTGAAGAGTTTCCTCCAATATTACACGAGTTTAAAAATGGTCCTTTTAGGTTAGCAATAGAACATCAAATAGCAATTATACCAGTAACCATACAAGATAATTGGAAATTATGGTGGGATGATGGTAAAAAATATGGGTGTAAACCGGGTATTTCAAAAGTTTACATTCATAAACCAATAGAAGTATCAGGTTTTAATTTAAAAGATGATGAAATTTTAAAGGATTTGGTTTATCAAAAAGTTAATTCAAAACTTAATTACCCGCCATCATTTTAAAAAACAGCTTTTTTATAAGTTATTAAGAGAGCCGAAAAATAATATTAAATTGCACAAAGTTTAATATGATTAGCATTAAAGCAGATGTTCTGCAAAAGGCAATAAAAATCAGAAATGAAAATAGACAAACAAACAGTAGATAAAATTGCGCATTTAGCCAGACTAGAATTAACAGAAGTTGAAAAAGAGCGTTCTATTGAGGAGTTAAGCGAGATTCTTAGCTTTATGGAAAAGCTTAATCAATTAGATACAACCGGGGTTAAACCGCTTATTTACATGAATGATGCTGTAAATGTTTTAAGAGCAGACGAAGTTATACAAGAACTTACCAGAGAGGAAGCTTTGCAAAATGCACCTCTAAAAAACGAAGAATACTTTAAGGTGTCAAAAGTTATTCAGAAGTAATTTGCTAAAAATCAAAAACCAATGTAACAAAACCTGTTGCTTAGATGTCTATAAAAGAAAAAGAAAATGCAACCATTAATAACTATAAATGATTTAGGGCGTAAATATGTAATTGGTGCAGAGGTTATACATGCGCTTAAATCAGTTTCTCTAACTATTAATAAAGGAGAATTTGTTGCTTTAATGGGGCCTTCTGGTTCGGGTAAATCTACTTTAATGAATTTATTGGGCTGTTTAGATACACCAACAAAAGGTGAATATATTTTAAACGGCATTAATGTTAGTCAAATGACAGACAGTGAATTAGCTGAAGTAAGAAACAAAGAAATAGGGTTTGTTTTTCAAACATTTAACCTTTTGCCTCGCTCTACAGCACAAGATAATGTTGCTTTGCCATTAATTTATGCAGGTATAAAAAAGAAAGACAGAGATGCAAGATCTCTATTAGCTTTAGAAAACGTTGGTTTAGGAAACAGAGTGCACCACAAGCCAAATGAGCTTTCTGGTGGGCAAAGGCAAAGAGTTGCTGTTGCTAGGGCTTTAATAAATAATCCTTCTATTATTTTAGCCGATGAGCCAACGGGTAACTTAGATACAAAAACATCTATTGAAATTATGGGTTTGATTGAAGAAATTCATTCAAAAGGAAATACAATAATTATAGTAACTCACGAAGAAGACATAGCTCAGCATGCCCACCGTATAGTAAGAATGCGAGATGGTTTAATTGAAGAAGATTACTTAAATCAGGATATTAAAACGGTTTCTTCTAAATTGGAAGAGATGTAATATGTTTTTTTTTTAGTTTAAAGGGCGAGTAATGTGTGACTCGCCTTTTTTATTAAACAATTTTTTGAAAAGGTTGTTAAGCTGTTATTAAACAAGCTTAATAATTATTGAGGTTAAAAGATAATTACGATGAAAATATATACCAAAACAGGGGATAAGGGTTTAACATCTTTAATTGGAGGCACAAGAGTTCAGAAATATCATTTACGTATAGAATCTTATGGAACAGTTGATGAGCTAAACTCTTATATAGGT
Source organism: Pedobacter alpinus (assembly GCF_042684645.1). NCBI lineage: Bacteria > Pseudomonadati > Bacteroidota > Sphingobacteriia > Sphingobacteriales > Sphingobacteriaceae > Pedobacter > Pedobacter alpinus. Next base: position 198,471 of record NZ_JBHULV010000028.1, on the reverse strand, counting down.
TTAATTAAAGACCAAAACATTGGTGAGGATGATAAAACTATTTTGAAAGAAATACAAGATAGGTTGTTTACAGTAGGTTCTAGTTTAGCCGCAGATCCAGAGAAGTCTAAAATGAAAATTCCGGATTTGTTAGAAACAGATGTTGAGTTGTTAGAACAGGAAATGGACAAGATGAACGAATTTTTACCGCCTTTAAAACATTTTATTTTGCCTGGAGGAAACACTACGGCCTCCTATTGTCACATTGCCAGATGTGTTTGCCGAAGAGCGGAAAGACAAGTGGTACACTTGGCAGAAATAGAATGGGTTGATGAAAAAGTTATTGTTTATTTGAACAGACTTTCTGATTATCTTTTCACTTTAAGTAGAAAAGTAGTTTTTAACAATAAAGCCGACGAAAATATATGGATTCCAAGGATTTAAAAAATGTTGAAAACTTTTTTAGTAAACCTTAAATTTTAAATTAGTTTTGCAAAACATTAAAACAAAATTCTAAGATTATGTATTGGACATTAGAATTAGCATCTCATTTAGAAGACGCTCCTTGGCCAGCCACCAAAGACGAATTAATTGATTATGGAATCAGATCAGGTGCTCCTGTAGAAGTTATAGAAAACTTGCAAGCATTAGAAGATGATGGAGAGCCGTATGAAAATATTGAAGAAATTTGGCCAGACTATCCTACAAAGGACGACTTCTTCTTTAATGAAGATGAATACTAGAAAAAAAGGACTCAATAATTATTGAGTCCTTTTTTTGTATAAAAAAAAGTACAACTGTTTTGCTCTTAAACACCTTTTAAAGGTGTTTTTTACGTTTTGTCAAATTTTGGTCTGCTTTTAGATAAGGTATAAATATATCAAACACATTAATTGTTAAACTTTATAAAAAAAATTAATCATGGGAAATTTACTTTATTTAATCGCAGTAGTTTTAATCATACTTTGGATATTAGGTGCTTTTGTATCACCTTTTGGAGGTAATTTAATACACATTCTTTTAGTAATTGCAATTATAGCAGTACTATTAAGAGTTATTAGAGGGGCAGCTTAAGTTATTAATAACACTATATAGAAAGCGAAATATCTAAAGATGTTTCGCTTTTTGTATTTATGATTTATAAATATAATTTGTAAATTTGTGTAGTGTTTTATTTAATTTAGTATGTATGACAACGTTTACAAGTACACTCCCAAATGATTTAATGGAAATGCTAACACAAAAAGCGTTAGCATTAAAACTTCCTAAAAATAAATTGATAGAGAAAGCCTTGCGTATATATTTAGATCAACTTACCAAAGCAGAGTACATCAAATCTTATAAATCATCAACAGATGATGATGAAATTTTAAGCATTGCTGAAGAAGGAATGGTAGATTATTTTAAACAATTAGAAGATTGAAGCAAGGCGAGATTTGGTACGCAAGTTTAGATCCTACCAAGGGAAGCGAACAAGCAGGTTACAGGCCAGTAGTTATTTTAAGTGGTAATTTGCTGAATAAATATTTGCAAGTTGTTATAACCGCACCTTTAACCACAAAAATTAAAAACTATAAAGGAAATCCGATCATTAACCCTAATATTGATAATGGCCTAGAGGATATTTCTGAAATATTGGTTTTTCATATCCGTTCTGTATCTAAAAACAGATTAATAAAGAGGGTAGGAGCAATACGTAAAAGCGAATTAGATTTGGCAATAAGCACACTCAACGATATTCTTAGGTATTAATTTTACTGTTAATTATCGCTTCAGCTAAAATTAAATCTTCTTTAAAGGTAATTTTAAAATTAAACTCATCTCCTTTTTCTAAATTAATTGAAAATCCTGCTTTTTCAACTACTGAGGCGTCATCTGTAAAGAAAGAATCGAAATTTTGTTGATAAGCTGTTTTTAGTTGATTGTAGTTAAATGTTTGAGGGGTTTGAACCAGATAAATCTCACATCTTTTTAAAGCTGTTGATTTGCTGTTTTGAAGCATCCTAACAGAATCTTTAACGGGCGCTGCTGCAATTGCATTTCCGTTTATTAAAGCATTTTTAAAGCAGTTTGAGATAGTTTGTTGAGAAACTAATGGCCTAACACCATCATGTATCGCTATTATTGAATTTTCTTTATTAATTAATCCTAATCCGTTTTTAACGGAGTGAAATCTTTCTGTGCCACCATTTACAACTTGGTGTGGTGTTTTAAATTTATGTTTTGCTACTAAAGCATTCCACAAATCATAATCAGCTTTTGCAAGTACTAAAATTATAGACGGTTTGTTTTCGTTAGTGTAGAAAGCATCAATGCTATGCATTAAGATGGGTTTACCATTCAGTTCTAAAAATTGTTTTGGAATATCACTATTCATTCTGCTACCGCTACCGCCAGCAACAATAATTGCATAAAAATTATAATCCGTCATTTAAAAGCTAATTAAACAAAAAAGACCGAAATTTCCGGTCTTTTTAAATTTTTTAGATGATTAACATGGCATCACCATAGCTATAAAATCTGTATTTCTCTTTAACAGCTTCTTCATAAGCTTTCATTACGTAATCATAACCTCCAAACGCAGCAACCATCATTAACAATGTTGATTCTGGAGTATGAAAATTAGTAATCATGCTGTTTGCTATGCTAAAATCATAAGGTGGGAAAATGAATTTTGAAGTCCAATCATTAACCGGTTTAAGCGTGTGGTTTGCAGATACCGCAGATTCAATTGTTCTCATTGCGGTTGTACCTACAGCACAAACTCTTCTTTTTTCTTCAATGGCTTTATTCACCATGTTAGCAGCTTTTTCTTCAATGATGATTTGCTCTGAATCCATTTTGTGTTTGGTCAAATCTTCAACTTCAACTTGGCGAAATGTACCTAAGCCAACATGTAAAGTAACTTCTGCAAAATCTACTCCTTTAAGCTCTAAACGTTTCATTAACTCACGGCTAAAGTGTAAACCTGCTGTTGGTGCTGCTACTGCGCCTTCATTTTTCGCAAAAATGGTTTGGTAACGTTCTTTATCTTCTGCCGTTGGGCGGCGATTGATATATTTAGGTAAAGGTGTTTCTCCTAAAATCTCAATATTTTGTCTAAATTCTTCATCAGTACCATCAAAAAGGAAACGTATAGTTCTTCCTCTTGATGTAGTATTGTCAACCACTTCGGCAACTAATAAATCATCATCGCCAAAATACAGTTTATTACCTACTCTAATTTTACGAGCTGGGTCCACCAATACATCCCATAAACGAAGCTCTTTATTTAATTCTCTTAACAAGAAAACTTCAATTGTGGCACCGGTTTTTTCTTTATTTCCGTATAATCTTGCCGGAAAAACTTTGGTGTTGTTTAAAATCATCACATCTTTTTCTTCAAAATAACCAAGAACGTCTTTAAAGATTTTATGCTCTATTTTTCCGGTTTTTTTATCTAAAACCATTAAACGTGACCCGTCACGGCTTTCTGAAGGTGTGTGAGCAATTAGAGACTCTGGTAAATGGAATTTGAATTGTGATAATTTCATGCTTTTTATTCAATATTTTGGAGCGCAAAGTTATGAAAAATATATTCAAATAATTAATTACTTGTTTTAAGCTATTTTACAGAAATTTTCATACCCTAAACCAACATAATTTTCTCCTCATTGGTTTTGCATTAACATCATGTTTTTTTTGAATTAGCTTAATTGTAATTATTATTAATGTAATTTAGAACAATTGATTTTTTTTAAAAACAATTAGTGTAACTAAATTAGGTTTAGATTGTCTTAGTTGTAATGATGCTATTTTTAAAACTCTTTCGTGAAAGTTTCATTTTTGCTTTTGATGCATTAAGGCAAAATAAAACCCGTACTTTTTTATCATTGTTAGGAATTACCATTGGTATTTTTACCATTATTACTGTATTTGCAGCTGTTGATACATTTAGAGGTAATTTACAGACCAGCGTTGATAAATTAGGCAGTAAAACTATTTACATTCAGAAATGGCCTTGGGGAGGTTTTGGAGATTACCCTTGGTGGAAATACATGCAACGCCCACAACCAAGTTTAAGAGATTATGAAGCTTTAAAAGTACGAGCAACTACGGCAGAAGGCTTATCTTATGAAATAAGCATGTCTAACAGGACTTTAAAATATAAAAGCAATAGTATAGAAGGTGCGCAAATTTCTGCGGCATCACATGATTATAATAAAACCTGGAACTTTGATTTATCTGAAGGCAGGTATTTTACAGATAACGAATCTAATAGCGGTTCGCCGGTATGTTTAATTGGATCTGATTTAGCAGAAGGACTTTTCCCAAACCAAACTGCTGCCGGTAAAGCTGTAAAAGTTTTAGGGCGTAAAGTTACTGTTATTGGTGTTTTTGCCAGAGAGGGAGAAGATTTATTAGGTGTTTCTTCTGATAAAACCTTATTAATACCCTTAAACTTTGCCCGTAATTTGGTTGATGTACAAAGCGATAGGTACGGACCACAAATAACTGTTAGGGGTAAAGAGCAATATAGTGTTACTGATGTAGAAAGTGAATTGAGAGGTTTAATGCGCTCTATTAGAAGAACTAGGCCTGTTGAAGATGATGATTTTGCGTTAAACAAAACAACTATTTTATCTGGACAATTAGACCAATTATTTGGAATTGTGGATGTTGCTGGTTGGATAATTGGTGGTTTTTCAATTTTAGTAGGTGGTTTTGGCATCGCTAATATTATGTTTGTTTCTGTTAAAGAGCGTACAAACATTATTGGTATTCAAAAATCTTTAGGGGCAAAAAACTATTTTATTTTAATGCAATTTTTATTTGAAGCGATTGCATTGTGTTTAATTGGTGGCTTAATTGGTTTAGGTGTGGTTTATTTAATGACCATAATAGCAACCTATGGTTTTGATGTCAAAATTATTTTAGATGCTGGTAATGTTATTAGAGGAATTAGTATTTCTGTTATAATTGGTGTAATATCTGGTTTTTGGCCTGCATTTTCGGCATCAAGATTAGACCCGGTAGAAGCCATTAGGTCAAAATAATTGTTAGAAAGGCTTAAAGCGAAATGCTCAAAGCTTAAAAAAAATGTTAATTTGATTCTGAAATAAGTTAGAGCCTGTTTAAATTTGTATTGTAAAAATGTTTATAGATTATTTTTGAGCGAAACAAGGCAAATTTTGTAGAGATAGCCGGAAGCTATCTAGAAAAATTTAACGAAGTTGCAGCCAAAAATAAGCATAAACAAATTATTAGATAAATTTTAAACAGGCTCTTAATATAAACTATATAACTCAAAAGGGTTTAACAAATTTGTGTTGAAACCCTTTTGTAAATAAACTCTAAAAGTCTTTTATTTATTTCTTGTTGATTGTTGTGGTATTCTATCAATTCACTTTTGGTAAATAATCCTTTTACCATACCAATTAAATCTTTTTTAAAAGCAATATCTTTTTTTAAGCTTTTTGAAAATAAGTCTTTTTTTAAAGTACTGTCTAAAGCTAAAAAGCCTTTATGTTTATTGCTTAAAAAGTAGATTGTACTTTCTACTAAAAGATCGTTTTGAAGTTTTAAAATTTGTCTTAATACTTCTTGAAACCTATTTAAAGGTTGCGGCAAATCTCCAAAATCAATAAAAGGTCTTAAGGCTTGTATATTTTCATCTCTGTTATCCATCAGTTTAAAAACCAATTAATTTTGAAAATGTTTTAAGCAATTAATGCTTGCTTTTTAACCAAGTTTCTAAACCTACAATACAATAAAATAGCGGCAGCAGTTAATGCCAAGGATAACGAAATCCATATTCCTATAGGTCCCATTTCAAAGGTGAAGCCCAAAATATAACCTAAAGGCAAGCCTATAACCCAATAGGCTATTAGTGTTATTATGGTTGGTATTTTAACATCAGATAAACCTCTTAAAATGCCAACGCCAACAACTTGAATACCATCTGATATTTGAAAAAAAGCAGCCACAATTAATAATTGCGAAGCTATTAAAATTACACTTTCGTCTTTAATGTATATCCACGGTAGTATAGTATTGCAGGTTAAAAATACAAATGCGGTAATTAGCATGTATATAATTACTAAATGGTAAGAGCTGATAGCCGATAACTTTAAGTCTTTAAAATCGTTTTTACCCAAAGCATTACCAGCTTTTATGGTGGCTGCAACTCCAATTCCGCTAGCTCCCATATAAGTAAATGCGGCTAAATTGATGGCTATTTGGTGCGCTGCTAATTCTTGTGCGCCAATCCAGCCAACCATAATTGCAGCACCAGAAAAAGCGCCTATTTCAAAAAAATATTGCAATGATATTGGTAGACCCAATTTAAAAATCCTTTTAATTTTAGTAAAATCGGGTTTTTGTATTCTGAATTTTTCTATATATGGGGTAAAATTTTTTGATTTTATAACGTAGTAAGCCATCCCAATTGCCATAAATATTCTGGATATTAAAGTGCCAATACCTGCACCAACTAATCCCATTGCCGGAAACCCAAACCAACCATAAATTAGCAAAAAATTAAAAATAATATTGATGATATTACCGATAATGGATACATACATGGCTTGTTTAGTATATTCTAAGCCTTCTGCAAATTGCCTAAAGCTTTGGTAAACCATTAAGGGAATAATAGAAGCACCAATAATTAATAAATAATCTTTAGTGGCAATTTCAACATCAGTTGGCTGGCCTAAAATTGATAGCTTTTGAGCAATTAGGGCTACCATAGCAAATAAAATAATACCAGTAATTACACTTATGATTACACCTTGCTCTAAATATTTACCACAGATAGATTTATTATTTTTGCCATTTTCTTGAGCTACCAAAGGCGTTATACCTTGTGATATGCCAATTCCACTCACTAAAAACACCCCTAAAATACTATTTCCTAATGCGCAAGCCGCTAATGGTATAGTGCCAAGTTGGCCAACCATTACACTATCCGCAACCATTGTAAACATGTGGCCTAATTGTGAAATTACCACAGGATAAGCCAATGAAAAATTGCTTTTGTAAAACGGAATATATTTGCGAAACCTTGCAATCATTATTTTAAAATTGACCCGCAAAGGAAAGTATAATAAATGAATTTTAGCAGAAGTTTAAGCTAATTGGGTAAGCTATTTTAATTATTACTCTGAAATGTTTTTTAAAGGATATGGATTTAGAATTTCCATAAATCTTTCGGGTTTAACTAAACTTTCAAACCCAAATTTTTGATAAAGTGTTTGGGCATCAGCAGTAGCTAACAAAAAACGTCTTAAATTTTTAAAATCGGGGTAATTTATAATGGTTTGCATTAACCATTTTGATAAACCTTGTTTTCTGTAGTTAAAATCTATAAAAACATCGGCTAAATAAGCAAAAGTGCTATAATCGCTTATTACTCTGGCAAAGCCAACTTGTTTGTTCTGGTGGTAAACACCAAAACAAGTAGCAAATTCAATTGATGTTTGGAAAGTTAAATAGGGGAGGTTTTTTGCCCAATAAGATTCTGTTGTTAAAAAATTATAAATATAATTAAGGTCTAATAAAGTTTTATCTGTATTTATAGAATAACCTTTATCAATATAAATATCATCATTTAAAAAAACTTTAACTCCCATATTAATAAGCAATAGTGTGGTGTTCGCCAGCTAATAAATTACGCACATAAACTTCATTTTGCACCACTGCACAAAGTGTTCCTTGTTTGTTGTAAATTTCTATTGGGTAGGTTTTTATAAATTTACCTACTGTTTTAAGGTCTTTCTCTACATCTAAAATATCAGCATCTGTAATGTTTATTTTAAAATACAAATTTGTGTTTCCTGGTTTTAGATATTGAATGTGCGCACTTTTTAACCATACCCTAACTTTAAAACCTTTTTTTGTGAGTATTTGATCAAAAAGTATGGCGAAAAACGGGTCGGAGGCGGCAAAGATAGTCCCACCGAAAATGGTTTTGTTATAATTTATATTTAGTAAACTTTTATTAATTTTTACCTCAACAGATTTAAAATTGTCTCCAAAATTTATAATCCATATTCTTTGAAAAAACAACGGTGGATAAAATCTTAATACCCATTTAAGGGTTTTTGGACTTACTTTCATATTGTATCAAATATCAATAATTTGATTAGGATTGTGAAATTATATTGAGGCCAAAAGCAAAATGTAAAAAGTTTTAAAGCTATATACTAATTTTATATTATTTAACTTTTGGATTAAAAGTTAAACTAGTAAATGATGTTAATGAGGTCCAAAACCAATGTCAAGTATTTTACCAAACAATTTTAAACAAGCTCTAAATATTTCATAAATTAATTATTGCCTCAATATAAATAGCTAAATTGCGAGTTCTAAGAAAAAAAAGAATAGCAAATATGGCTCAGAAGAAAGCAAAAAGGAACGTTAAAGAAAAAACTAAAGCTAAGTTGCACCCAAGAAATAAACACATTGGAAGGTACGATTTAGATGCACTCACTTTAAGTTTTCCTGAGTTAGGAGATTTTGTAAAAGAAAACCAATACGGAGATAATTCTATTGATTTTGCAAATCCGGATGCTGTTAAAGCATTAAACAAAGCACTTTTATTACACTATTATGGTGTTAAAGGTTGGGATATTCCAGATAATTACTTGGTGCCACCAATTCCAGGTAGGGCAGATTACATCCATAACGTTGCTGATTTATTAGCTACTAGCAATGGCGGAGAAATACCAACAGGTAAAAAAATTAAATGTTTAGATATTGGTGTTGGGGCAAATTGCGTGTATCCTTTAATTGGTAACCACGAGTATGGTTGGTCTTTTATTGGTGCAGATATTGACCCAGTTTCTATAGCATCTGCCACCGCAATTGTTGATGCAAATCCCGATTTGAAAACAAGAATTAAATTCAGACATCAGCCTAATCATAAAAATATTTTCCCAGGTGTTTTAGAAAAAACAGAACGCATACATTTAAGTATTTGTAATCCTCCGTTTCATGCAACTTTTGGCGAAGCACAAGCTGCCGCTTTAAAAAAACTGAATAACTTAAATAAAGAAAAGGTAACAGAAGTAACCTTAAACTTTGGCGGACAAAGTAAAGAACTTTGGTGCCATGGTGGCGAGGGTAAATTTGTGAAAGATATGATTGCTCAAAGTGTAGAATTTTCAAATTCTTGTCTTTGGTTTACCACTTTAATATCAAACCAAGCCAACTTACAAGCAGCCTATGCACAACTAAAACAGGTGGAAGCTGTTGATGTAAAAACTTTAGCCATGGGGCAAGGCAATAAAATTAGCAGAGTTTTAGCTTGGACTTTTCAAACTCCAGAAAGGCAACAATTGTGGTTTCCTAAAACGGAATCAGTTATTGAGCAACCATAAATAAACAAAAATGTTGAATAATTTAAGGTATTGGTTTATAAATAAGTTTCAAAAAGTATTAAACAGTATCTCTTTTTATCCGGCATTAATAGGTTTATTGTTTTTGGTTTTAGCCATCCTGATGCTTGGTTTTGATTTTTCTATACAAGGGAAAAATGTAAAATCGTACATTTCGTGGCTTAATATTAAAGATGCTACAACAGCCCGAAGTATTATTTCGGCAATTGCTGCTGGTATTATCTCTTTGGCTGTTTTTAGTTTCTCTATGGTGATGATTGTGCTTAACCAAGCAGCATCACAAATGAGTAACCGAGTTTTAGATAAACTGATTGGGAACAGGTTTCAACAAATTGTATTAGGCATTTACATTGGCACAATTGTTTATGCCTTCTTTTTGTTAAGCACCATTAGAGATATTGATAGTGGGTTGTACATTCCTTCTTTAAGTATTTATTTGCTTATTATCATTACCATTTCTGATATTTTTCTTTTCATTTATTTTTTGCATTACATCACTCAGTCTGTTAAATATGAGGTTATTGTTAGGAGAATATTTGATAACACTTTTAATGTATTAAGAAACAATTGCGCTGCTAAAACTGAACCCACAGTAGAGATACAAGTGAATAGCGAATATTTTCTACATACCAATAAAACAGGTATTTACGAAGGTTTTGATAGCAGTTCTTTTTTAAAGATTTGCGAAAAGCACCAACTGATTATAGAAATTTTAGTTACCCCGGGCACAAGTTTATTAAAAGGTTCTCCTTTTGCTAAAATTGATAAACAAGTTGATAAAGATGTGGAAGAAGATATCGTCTCTTCTGTTTTTATAAACGAATCAGAATCTATTGATGTGAATTTTTTCTACGGTTTTAGGCAATTAACAGAAGTTGCGCTAAAGGCTTTAAGTCCGGGTATTAATGATCCTGGTACAGCAATTATAGCTATACGCTCTTTGTTCGAGTTATATGCATATCGTATAAATCACCATCCATTATCTTTTATAGCCAACAAGGATGGTAAAGCTTGTGTTTTGGTTAAGGTGCTAAACTTTGATAAAATTTTTGCAGATACCATGGCACCAATCTGGAATTATGGTAAAACGGACAGGATGATACAAGAAGAGTTACTTTTATTAATTCCGCAATTGCAAAATATAGGTGTTAAACATCAAACAGTGAATGTCTTGTTGGAAAATGTGAAGATAGAGCATAAAAAGCAGTTGTTTTAGTGTTTAACGTTTGGATGTTAAAAGAAAAAGACACCAAAAATTAGTAAAACTAGAGGTTTTGCATAAAATTCGATATTAAACGCAACGTATATAGTTAAAATTACTATATTAGAGCATCTTGATACTTACTTTAAGTAAAGATTTGTTAGGTTTATATTTTACTACCATTCAATTTTCTTGAATAATCACTACCAAATACTTTGATAATAATTTTTTTCTATGAATATTTTTGGGGCATCACCTATTGATTTAAATACTTTAACAAACTTAAGCACAGAAGCTCCGGAGATAATTGTTTGGGCGGCACCTTTTATGTTTCTATTTGTGCTAATAGAATGGTTTGTTTCGCGTAAACAACACCCAGAGATGTATAACAAAGTAGAAACTATTGCATCTATATTTGTAGGTATTGGAAATGTTTTTATTGCCTTTCTTTTAAAATTTGGACTGTTTTTTATTGTAGTTGCTGTTTACAATTTACTGCCATGGCGAATGTTTTTAAACTGGTGGATGGTTATCCCATGTTATGTTCTTTTAGACTTTTGTAGTTATTGGTCGCATCGTATATCTCACCATCAAAGGTTTTGGTGGGCCACTCATGTTGTACATCATAGCGGAGAAAACTATAACCTAACCGTTTCATTTAGGTTAAGTTGGGTGCAGCATATTAAAATTATATTCTTTTTGCCAGTTGCATTGTCTGGTTTTCACCCCTTGGTTTTCTTTGTTGCTAATCAAGTTGCAGTACTTTTTCAGTTTTGGGTTCACACAGAATACATTAAAAAATTACCTCCATTTTTCGAATACATTTTTGCGACTCCATCTAACCATCGGGTACATCATGGCTCACAAGAGAAATACATTAACAAGAATTTTGGAGCCACATTTATCATTTGGGACAGAATTTTTGGCACTTACGAACCAGAGGATGAAAAAGTAATTTATGGACTAACTCATAAATTAGAGAAAAAAGGAAATCCGTTTTATATCAATTTCCATGAATTTATTGATATATGGAAGGATATGCGTGATGCAAAAGGCTTTAAAAAGAAATGGTTTTTCCTATTTGGAGACCCTTCAGATATTTACCACGAAAAACTTAAATCTTTTAACCATTTAGAGCAGAATAATTCTGTTAAAGACGAATCTGTTACGCCAAATCACTTTCATTTGATTAAAGAAAATGGAAATTAATATCAGGAAGTTTAAATATTGATCTCAAATTTATTATACAATAAGTTAGAGATGTGGTTCTAATTTCTGTTCAACCTGCTATCTTCATCCTACGTTTATCTCTTAGTCGTCCTATAGTAGTCCTTTAGTTGAAGGAGTGAATGAACTTATTAATGGCTCCGTAGGAAGTTGTGATTTGCTTTTTTCATTATTGTTTAATGATTTTTAAAGGCATTCAAGAATTCCGCAAGCTCCATTATATTTTTTAAAAAACTGATATTTACAACAATTTGTCAGGCAGGAGCGGAGTCGAAGCTTGATGTTGTGATTTGCTTTTTTCATTATTGTTTAATGATTTTTAAAGGCATGCAAGAATTCCGCAAGCTCCATTATATTTTTTAAAAAACAGATATTTACAACAATTTGTCAGGCAGGAGCGGAGTCGAAGCTTGATATGGTGATTTGCTGTTTTCAAGATTTCTATTGTTTTTTAGGGGCTTTCAAGAATTTCACAAGCTCCATTTCGTTATTTGCAAAACTGATATTTACAACAACAATGTGCCATCCTTCCTTTTGCCAATATTGTTGTGATTTGCTTTCGTTCTTTGCAAAACTGATATTTACAACAACGATTTCACAACATACATAGACCCGGCAAAAGTTGTGATTTGCTTTTTTCATTATTGTTTAATGATTTTTAAAGGCATTCAAGAATTCCGCAAGCTCCATTTCGTTCTTTGCAAAACTGATATTTACAACAACTAATGTTCCCGCTGCTGTTGTACTCCTCCAGTTGTGATTTGCTTTCGTTCTTTGCAAAACTGATATTTACAACAAGTTGGTTTATTCTGTTAATTACAATACTTTGGTTGTGATTTGCTTTTTTCATTATTGTTTAATGATTTTTAAAGGCATTCAAGAATTCCGCAAGCTCCATTTCGTTCTTTGCAAAACTGATATTTACAACAAGTTTTCGATGTAATGGGCAACAGGTTCCCAAGTTGTGATTTGCTTTCGTTCTTTGCAAAACTGATATTTACAACAACCTTTGGTATGCTCACTTACGCCATGGTAAAGTTGTGATTTGCTTTCGTTCTTTGCAAAACTGATATTTACAACAACAATAAAAAGTAAAGATTGGGAATTTTTACGTTGTGATTTGCTTTCGTTCTTTGCAAAACTGATATTTACAACAACAGAAGAATTTATTTCTTTGTGTAAGTTTTCGTTGTGATTTGCTTTCGTTCTTTGCAAAACTGATATTTACAACAACATGTTGAATTTATAGAAGAATAGGATGCAAGTTGTGATTTGCTTTCGTTCTTTGCAAAACTGATATTTACAACAACAAATGCTGGTGAACATTGGGTTGATTTAGGGTTGTGATTTGCTTTCGTTCTTTGCAAAACTGATATTTACAACAACGCTTAGATGCGGTAAACGTAGGAGCATCAGTTGTGATTTGCTTTCGTTCTTTGCAAAACTGATATTTACAACAACAGCAGCACCACCATATAGTATTTCTTCTGTGTTGTGATTTGCTTTCGTTCTTTGCAAAACTGATATTTACAACAACCATTGCATTTTTTTATACTTAGAAAATTCAGTTGTGATTTGCTTTCGTTCTTTGCAAAACTGATATTTACAACAACATGTTCTCTTAATTTATCTGACATAATACGGTTGTGATTTGCTTTCGTTCTTTGCAAAACTGATATTTACAACAACTTTTAATATACAAGAAATATTTCTCACCTTGTTGTGATTTGCTTTCGTTCTTTGCAAAACTGATATTTACAACAACACTTACTGAGAATGGCATTGCAAATAAACAGTTGTGATTTGCTTTCGTTCTTTGCAAAACTGATATTTACAACAACTCTTAGTTATCCAAGTTCAATCTATCATAAGTTGTGATTTGCTTTCGTTCTTTGCAAAACTGATATTTACAACAACACAAGTACATACAACCGCTATTATTATAAAGTTGTGATTTGCTTTCGTTCTTTGCAAAACTGATATTTACAACAACATATTTCTAACTGTTTGCTCTTTTGCTAAGTTGTGATTTGCTTTCGTTCTTTGCAAAACTGATATTTACAACAACATCAACAAAAAGCATAATCGTTTCAAATTAGTTGTGATTTGCTTTCGTTCTTTGCAAAACTGATATTTACAACAACATTATCTTCTATTTTGCCGGACGCCCCGTCTGTTGTGATTTGCTTTCGTTCTTTGCAAAACTGATATTTACAACAACCATACGCTACGGGTCGAACAGGGTCAAATAGTTGTGATTTGCTTTCGTTCTTTGCAAAACTGATATTTACAACAACCAAACTCACCTAAAAAATGAAACACACCGAGTTGTGATTTGCTTTCGTTCTTTGCAAAACTGATATTTACAACAACAGAGCAGCATTATATAGTAAGCGGGGATGTGTTGTGATTTGCTTTCGTTCTTTGCAAAACTGATATTTACAACAACATTACATCGTGTGAGGTCGCATCTGTAATAGTTGTGATTTGCTTTCGTTCTTTGCAAAACTGATATTTACAACAACAATCATTAGTAAAAACGTCCTGTATTTTATGTTGTGATTTGCTTTCGTTCTTTGCAAAACTGATATTTACAACAACACGCTGGTATTAAAATACCCATCACCAGCAGTTGTGATTTGCTTTCGTTCTTTGCAAAACTGATATTTACAACAACACAAGTACATACAACCGCTATTATTATAAAGTTGTGATTTGCTTTCGTTCTTTGCAAAACTGATATTTACAACAACTCCCCATAGTATTTCCCTATCCTCTTCGCTGTTGTGATTTGCTTTCGTTCTTTGCAAAACTGATATTTACAACAACTATTGTAAGGGTTTCTTTTTTTGTTTGCAGTTGTGATTTGCTTTCGTTCTTTGCAAAACTGATATTTACAACAACCTAATCCAGTTGCGGTTACATTTAATCGCAGTTGTGATTTGCTTTCGTTCTTTGCAAAACTGATATTTACAACAACCTAATCCAGTTGCGGTTACATTTAATCGCAGTTGTGATTTGCTTTCGTTCTTTGCAAAACTGATATTTACAACAACTTCTCAAATATAATTTCGCCCTGCTTAGCGTTGTGATTTGCTTTCGTTCTTTGCAAAACTGATATTTACAACAACAAGATGAAATTTTTTGAACGTGGCATATCAGTTGTGATTTGCTTTCGTTCTTTGCAAAACTGATATTTACAACAACTATTAATAAATTTGGTACTTAGTTAAATTGGTTGTGATTTGCTTTCGTTCTTTGCAAAACTGATATTTACAACAACTTTAAAACCGATAGGTTCTGCTAATCTTGTGTTGTGATTTGCTTTCGTTCTTTGCAAAACTGATATTTACAACAACCCTACACACAACAGTACCAAGCGAAGATTCGTTGTGATTTGCTTTCGTTCTTTGCAAAACTGATATTTACAACAACTACAGATCTGTTGAGCGTATTTATTTTCAAGTTGTGATTTGCTTTCGTTCTTTGCAAAACTGATATTTACAACAACTGAAATCTCTGTTTCCGTTTTTTGTTCAGAGTTGTGATTTGCTTTCGTTCTTTGCAAAACTGATATTTACAACAACCATCGCTATCATCAGGCACAAGGCTAATGGGTTGTGATTTGCTTTCGTTCTTTGCAAAACTGATATTTACAACAACAAAGCACGAAAAATGAGCAACAAAGGAATGGTTGTGATTTGCTTTCGTTCTTTGCAAAACTGATATTTACAACAACTGATAAAAACTACCAACACGGTAAAGTTTGTTGTGATTTGCTTTCGTTCTTTGCAAAACTGATATTTACAACAACTTTAACTTGAATATTTGATGAATTACCAATGTTGTGATTTGCTTTCGTTCTTTGCAAAACTGATATTTACAACAACGATACCTTTTTTATTAGTATTAATTAAATTGTTGTGATTTGCTTTCGTTCTTTGCAAAACTGATATTTACAACAACCAATTGGTGGTGGTTCTGGAGGTAGTTCAGTTGTGATTTGCTTTCGTTCTTTGCAAAACTGATATTTACAACAACGGAACAAAAGCAACAGCACAACGGCAATTGTTGTGATTTGCTTTCGTTCTTTGCAAAACTGATATTTACAACAACTCTAACGTAATGTGTACATACTTCTTAGGAGTTGTGATTTGCTTTCGTTCTTTGCAAAACTGATATTTACAACAACATTAAGTTCAGAAGAATACAGGTATTGTAAGTTGTGATTTGCTTTCGTTCTTTGCAAAACTGATATTTACAACAACTTTACCCTCTTTGTTAGTAATAACCCCGTTGTTGTGATTTGCTTTCGTTCTTTGCAAAACTGATATTTACAACAACAAAATACAGTCAATTCTTTCAATGTCGTTTGTTGTGATTTGCTTTCGTTCTTTGCAAAACTGATATTTACAACAACCCGATCAGAAACGATATTGAAGCCCATTAGTTGTGATTTGCTTTCGTTCTTTGCAAAACTGATATTTACAACAACTTTTTACTGATGTGAAAATGCTCATAGTCTGTTGTGATTTGCTTTCGTTCTTTGCAAAACTGATATTTACAACAACGCTGCCATCGGTTAAGGGTTTAATTCAATTGTTGTGATTTGCTTTCGTTCTTTGCAAAACTGATATTTACAACAACCAACCCCAGCAGTAGGCACATAATTACCCAGTTGTGATTTGCTTTCGTTCTTTGCAAAACTGATATTTACAACAACAACAAGGTCTCCCATATTCAGAGATAACTTGTTGTGATTTGCTTTCGTTCTTTGCAAAACTGATATTTACAACAACCAAACCCGTAAATTCTTGCTGGTGTTGTGTGTTGTGATTTGCTTTCGTTCTTTGCAAAACTGATATTTACAACAACGCTAAAGAAATGATAGATATAATGTTAAGTGTTGTGATTTGCTTTCGTTCTTTGCAAAACTGATATTTACAACAACGAATTCGTAAAGGATAAATTCATAACACTTGTTGTGATTTGCTTTCGTTCTTTGCAAAACTGATATTTACAACAACAAGAAGTTTCTCACTCTGTCACCTGCTCTTGTTGTGATTTGCTTTCGTTCTTTGCAAAACTGATATTTACAACAACCAAAGCGCTAAAAAATGATGTTAGCGGATAGTTGTGATTTGCTTTCGTTCTTTGCAAAACTGATATTTACAACAACGCAAGTAAAAACAATACCCTCGCCAACCCGTTGTGATTTGCTTTCGTTCTTTGCAAAACTGATATTTACAACAACTATCAACTGTCCAGCCATTACCTAACATTCGTTGTGATTTGCTTTCGTTCTTTGCAAAACTGATATTTACAACAACAAATTAAAATAAATGTTGCAATATTTTGCAGTTGTGATTTGCTTTCGTTCTTTGCAAAACTGATATTTACAACAACGTTAGTAGGTCTAACGGTTGCGATGGTGGTGTTGTGATTTGCTTTCGTTCTTTGCAAAACTGATATTTACAACAACAGTTGGTTAGGTTTAGGTTCAGCAGCTTATGTTGTGATTTGCTTTCGTTCTTTGCAAAACTGATATTTACAACAACAGGCAATTTGCAGGTATTATAAAGTTTTTAGTTGTGATTTGCTTTCGTTCTTTGCAAAACTGATATTTACAACAACATCGTTTACTTCTTGCGAGCAATCAACATCGTTGTGATTTGCTTTCGTTCTTTGCAAAACTGATATTTACAACAACTACAAAATTGGATGAATTTCGTCATAAAGTGTTGTGATTTGCTTTCGTTCTTTGCAAAACTGATATTTACAACAACATCAGCACAATAGCTCAAAAGCAATGCCAAGTTGTGATTTGCTTTCGTTCTTTGCAAAACTGATATTTACAACAACAATTGGGGGTTTTCTGCGTTATTCATCATTGTTGTGATTTGCTTTCGTTCTTTGCAAAACTGATATTTACAACAACTTAGAATCAAAAACAAAACCTAAGCCAACTGTTGTGATTTGCTTTCGTTCTTTGCAAAACTGATATTTACAACAACTCGAGAGAAAGAGTGTTGACATTAGAACAAGTTGTGATTTGCTTTCGTTCTTTGCAAAACTGATATTTACAACAACTAATTTATTTGTCAATAGGTCTAGCGACAGGTTGTGATTTGCTTTCGTTCTTTGCAAAACTGATATTTACAACAACTTAAGTTCAGAAGAATACAGGTATTGTAAGTTGTGATTTGCTTTCGTTCTTTGCAAAACTGATATTTACAACAACTACGTGAGCTGGAGCAGTCTTAGCCTTGCAGTTGTGATTTGCTTTCGTTCTTTGCAAAACTGATATTTACAACAACACAACCAAACCTATGATATTTTTCCTTATAGTTGTGATTTGCTTTCGTTCTTTGCAAAACTGATATTTACAACAACTATCAACTGTCCAGCCATTACCTAACATTCGTTGTGATTTGCTTTCGTTCTTTGCAAAACTGATATTTACAACAACCTTTTATGGTTGTTGTTCCGCCTGAATAGTGTTGTGATTTGCTTTCGTTCTTTGCAAAACTGATATTTACAACAACAACCCAACCGCAATCCGATGACTGTCTTAAGTTGTGATTTGCTTTCGTTCTTTGCAAAACTGATATTTACAACAACAAAGCCTTCCAGCATTTCTGCATCTTTCTTGTTGTGATTTGCTTTCGTTCTTTGCAAAACTGATATTTACAACAACAGTAGTAGTGTCAAAATACAATAGTACATCGTTGTGATTTGCTTTCGTTCTTTGCAAAACTGATATTTACAACAACATTTTTATAAACCTTAAGCATATTAAAAGAGTTGTGATTTGCTTTCGTTCTTTGCAAAACTGATATTTACAACAACCATACGCTACGGGTCGAACAGGGTCAAATAGTTGTGATTTGCTTTCGTTCTTTGCAAAACTGATATTTACAACAACATAAGTGGTCGTTTAAAACATCGCCATTCCGTTGTGATTTGCTTTCGTTCTTTGCAAAACTGATATTTACAACAACATCGGTGGCTTAGTGAGCCTTTTTAAATTAGTTGTGATTTGCTTTCGTTCTTTGCAAAACTGATATTTACAACAACTTAAATCTAGTCATTACCCATTCTTTAGTGTTGTGATTTGCTTTCGTTCTTTGCAAAACTGATATTTACAACAACGGTAACAGTCACAGGTTATGTTCGATTAAAGTTGTGATTTGCTTTCGTTCTTTGCAAAACTGATATTTACAACAACAAACATAGTTCCGCCTGACACATCTAGTTTGTTGTGATTTGCTTTCGTTCTTTGCAAAACTGATATTTACAACAACGATATAATGTTAAGTTATATCATGGTTACCGTTGTGATTTGCTTTCGTTCTTTGCAAAACTGATATTTACAACAACTCTTAACTCAAAATACATTCGCATCATAAGGTTGTGATTTGCTTTCGTTCTTTGCAAAACTGATATTTACAACAACTTTAGTTGCTAATTTAAAACACAAAAACATGTTGTGATTTGCTTTCGTTCTTTGCAAAACTGATATTTACAACAACCGATCCAAGGAAAATCACTAGCGGACAATAGTTGTGATTTGCTTTCGTTCTTTGCAAAACTGATATTTACAACAACGGATTAGTATAGGCATATTGTTCTTGTGTTGTTGTGATTTGCTTTCGTTCTTTGCAAAACTGATATTTACAACAACTTGATGCAAATCAATAAGAGCTTCAAGTGTGTTGTGATTTGCTTTCGTTCTTTGCAAAACTGATATTTACAACAACGAGCGTATTTAAAAAGAATTTTCCTAAATAGTTGTGATTTGCTTTCGTTCTTTGCAAAACTGATATTTACAACAACAGCTGTATTTGGTTTAAATATTACTCCAGAGTTGTGATTTGCTTTCGTTCTTTGCAAAACTGATATTTACAACAACAGTTGAGGATTGAGCAGATAATACACCGGAGTTGTGATTTGCTTTCGTTCTTTGCAAAACTGATATTTACAACAACTATCATTTAATAATACATCGCTATCTCCCTGTTGTGATTTGCTTTCGTTCTTTGCAAAACTGATATTTACAACAACCTCAGGGCAAAACCATTTATACATCAATTCGTTGTGATTTGCTTTCGTTCTTTGCAAAACTGATATTTACAACAACTTACACCATGTAAAGTCGCATCTGTAATATGTTGTGATTTGCTTTCGTTCTTTGCAAAACTGATATTTACAACAACGGAAGCCTTGTAAAGTTTGCCATTCCGCATGTTGTGATTTGCTTTCGTTCTTTGCAAAACTGATATTTACAACAACATTTTGAAGGCTTGTAAAACTTCCGCTTTGTTGTGATTTGCTTTCGTTCTTTGCAAAACTGATATTTACAACAACAACTCTTTACCACTACCAATGGCTTTGTCTGTTGTGATTTGCTTTCGTTCTTTGCAAAACTGATATTTACAACAACTTCATTACGAAGCGGTCAGGTAGCCTTGCTGTTGTGATTTGCTTTCGTTCTTTGCAAAACTGATATTTACAACAACCAAAGCGCTAAAAAATGATGTTAGCGGATAGTTGTGATTTGCTTTCGTTCTTTGCAAAACTGATATTTACAACAACGAAGCCTTATTTCTTCGAGAATAAAACTTGGTTGTGATTTGCTTTCGTTCTTTGCAAAACTGATATTTACAACAACCTCGTGAGGTAACTGGGTCTTCGGTAAACCGTTGTGATTTGCTTTCGTTCTTTGCAAAACTGATATTTACAACAACACTTTGTCGCTTTGTAATCCTTTTACTTCAGTTGTGATTTGCTTTCGTTCTTTGCAAAACTGATATTTACAACAACAAAAGCCGAAACAACAGGAAGCACTTTCCAGTTGTGATTTGCTTTCGTTCTTTGCAAAACTGATATTTACAACAACGTGTAAAGTAACTTTACACGAAAAAACACCGTTGTGATTTGCTTTCGTTCTTTGCAAAACTGATATTTACAACAACAACTACCACAATTTATACTCACGTTAGTAAGTTGTGATTTGCTTTCGTTCTTTGCAAAACTGATATTTACAACAACACGGAAAGCGCAAGCCACGTATTCGTTTGTGTTGTGATTTGCTTTCGTTCTTTGCAAAACTGATATTTACAACAACAACCAATTGAATTATATGATTGGATTTTTGTTGTGATTTGCTTTCGTTCTTTGCAAAACTGATATTTACAACAACAGTTAAAGCTTCCTCGTTGGTTAAGCCTTTGTTGTGATTTGCTTTCGTTCTTTGCAAAACTGATATTTACAACAACAAGATTGCTTAATACTGTAGATGGCAAATTGTTGTGATTTGCTTTCGTTCTTTGCAAAACTGATATTTACAACAACAAATGATATTGTTTATTTATACGGTACATTGTTGTGATTTGCTTTCGTTCTTTGCAAAACTGATATTTACAACAACGCCTCGTATTATTTACTCTCAATCATTCTAGTTGTGATTTGCTTTCGTTCTTTGCAAAACTGATATTTACAACAACTCTTTCCCGTCATACTCTGGCCAGTCATTAGTTGTGATTTGCTTTCGTTCTTTGCAAAACTGATATTTACAACAACAAACTGCAGTGCATAAAGATGCTGGAGATTGTTGTGATTTGCTTTCGTTCTTTGCAAAACTGATATTTACAACAACACAAATACGAATTGGAAAATATCAGTTGATGTTGTGATTTGCTTTCGTTCTTTGCAAAACTGATATTTACAACAACAGTAGGTGATGAAGGTACTTGTTTGGAGCCGTTGTGATTTGCTTTCGTTCTTTGCAAAACTGATATTTACAACAACGAATACTCGAAAAGCAAATTACAATAACGGGTTGTGATTTGCTTTCGTTCTTTGCAAAACTGATATTTACAACAACATGTTTGTTTTTTGATATTGCTATAAATTGGTTGTGATTTGCTTTCGTTCTTTGCAAAACTGATATTTACAACAACAATAGAGTTTTAGTAAGCAGACCGAAACCAGTTGTGATTTGCTTTCGTTCTTTGCAAAACTGATATTTACAACAACATATAAACATAAACCAAAGGTAAATATAAGTTGTGATTTGCTTTCGTTCTTTGCAAAACTGATATTTACAACAACTTATTTACCTGATGCAGCTGCTGCAAACTTGTTGTGATTTGCTTTCGTTCTTTGCAAAACTGATATTTACAACAACTCTCTAATGTGTGAGGTAATGCGCATTTCTGTTGTGATTTGCTTTCGTTCTTTGCAAAACTGATATTTACAACAACGGGTTAACGTTGATAGAGCCAGTAATATCCGTTGTGATTTGCTTTCGTTCTTTGCAAAACTGATATTTACAACAACTAAATAAGATTTTGTTAAGCCCCAAACCTAGTTGTGATTTGCTTTCGTTCTTTGCAAAACTGATATTTACAACAACAAGTTTCCAGAACAAATGTGAGCAGAAGTTGTTGTGATTTGCTTTCGTTCTTTGCAAAACTGATATTTACAACAACGATTAATGTAAAAGAGCAAAGCGTAATTACGTTGTGATTTGCTTTCGTTCTTTGCAAAACTGATATTTACAACAACATTTATGAATAAAATCAGCCATGTAAATATGTTGTGATTTGCTTTCGTTCTTTGCAAAACTGATATTTACAACAACTATTGGGTTTTATGGAACAATACCGAAACAGTTGTGATTTGCTTTCGTTCTTTGCAAAACTGATATTTACAACAACTTGGTTTCTGTGGTTGCACAACCTGTTTCTCGTTGTGATTTGCTTTCGTTCTTTGCAAAACTGATATTTACAACAACAAATACAAAACTTTAAATTAAGATAAAATGTTGTGATTTGCTTTCGTTCTTTGCAAAACTGATATTTACAACAACTTAAACTCATATTTGAGAGTAGAGCTATTCGTTGTGATTTGCTTTCGTTCTTTGCAAAACTGATATTTACAACAACTAATTGAAAATAATTTTATGAAACTTTCTGGTTGTGATTTGCTTTCGTTCTTTGCAAAACTGATATTTACAACAACCTTTTTTAAATCCATTAGGAAACAATTAGTGTTGTGATTTGCTTTCGTTCTTTGCAAAACTGATATTTACAACAACGTTTTTATTTCTATATAGTTTTGTTGTATCGTTGTGATTTGCTTTCGTTCTTTGCAAAACTGATATTTACAACAACAGATTGATAAGCTTTACGGAGATAAAATAAGTTGTGATTTGCTTTCGTTCTTTGCAAAACTGATATTTACAACAACATTCTCTTGCAAGGTCTTTTTGAACGCTCCGTTGTGATTTGCTTTCGTTCTTTGCAAAACTGATATTTACAACAACACTTTAAGGCAATCAATAAATGCAAGCCCAGTTGTGATTTGCTTTCGTTCTTTGCAAAACTGATATTTACAACAACGAATGATATTTTTAACGATAATGTTTCTTTGTTGTGATTTGCTTTCGTTCTTTGCAAAACTGATATTTACAACAACAGCTTTTCGTGTGGGTAAATAGTGCCAGTTGTTGTGATTTGCTTTCGTTCTTTGCAAAACTGATATTTACAACAACTAAATAGAATTAACGAACGTTCAGAGCAATGTTGTGATTTGCTTTCGTTCTTTGCAAAACTGATATTTACAACAACGATTAATGTAAAAGAGCAAAGCGTAATTACGTTGTGATTTGCTTTCGTTCTTTGCAAAACTGATATTTACAACAACAGTTTAGTAGCTTATATGAAAAGAGAAAGGGTTGTGATTTGCTTTCGTTCTTTGCAAAACTGATATTTACAACAACCTTTTTCTACTGGAGGTAGAGCGCTTGTTGTTGTGATTTGCTTTCGTTCTTTGCAAAACTGATATTTACAACAACAAAAGCATTGTCGCCAGCTTCTCCAATTTGGTTGTGATTTGCTTTCGTTCTTTGCAAAACTGATATTTACAACAACTAGTAGCTATTTGTGGCTAGCTCCTACAAAGTTGTGATTTGCTTTCGTTCTTTGCAAAACTGATATTTACAACAACATTGCTGATTAAACCAGAAGAAGCGGAGAAGTTGTGATTTGCTTTCGTTCTTTGCAAAACTGATATTTACAACAACAGAAAACGTTTTAATAATAGATAAAGTTCAGTTGTGATTTGCTTTCGTTCTTTGCAAAACTGATATTTACAACAACCGTTATGAAGTGCCGAATGTGTCGCTGTTTGTTGTGATTTGCTTTCGTTCTTTGCAAAACTGA
This sequence comes from Pedobacter alpinus, assembly GCF_042684645.1. NCBI lineage: Bacteria > Pseudomonadati > Bacteroidota > Sphingobacteriia > Sphingobacteriales > Sphingobacteriaceae > Pedobacter > Pedobacter alpinus. Next base: position 174,460 of record NZ_JBHULV010000028.1, on the reverse strand, counting down.
TATTTACAACAACCTCATGGGATTGGCTAATGCCTATTGTAGAGTTGTGATTTGCTTTCGTTCTTTGCAAAACTGATATTTACAACAACAATATTATATCTTTGTCGAAACAGAAATTTGTTGTGATTTGCTTTCGTTCTTTGCAAAACTGATATTTACAACAACGGAACGTTGGCAGGTAGAGGACAAATGAGCGTTGTGATTTGCTTTCGTTCTTTGCAAAACTGATATTTACAACAACACCTATTTGAAATACCATTACCAGTAAATAGTTGTGATTTGCTTTCGTTCTTTGCAAAACTGATATTTACAACAACTTCAGATTAGAAAATGATATAGTTATTGGAGTTGTGATTTGCTTTCGTTCTTTGCAAAACTGATATTTACAACAACAGCTTTTCGTGTGGGTAAATAGTGCCAGTTGTTGTGATTTGCTTTCGTTCTTTGCAAAACTGATATTTACAACAACCATTGCCTATAACGTTAAAACGCTTGGCGAGTTGTGATTTGCTTTCGTTCTTTGCAAAACTGATATTTACAACAACGCGGTGGTGGTAGTAGTGGTAGTGGCGGTGTTGTGATTTGCTTTCGTTCTTTGCAAAACTGATATTTACAACAACCGTAATCGTTCAAAGTTGCCTAATGATGAAGTTGTGATTTGCTTTCGTTCTTTGCAAAACTGATATTTACAACAACTTTGCATTGTCGTAATCATTCACTAAGCCTGTTGTGATTTGCTTTCGTTCTTTGCAAAACTGATATTTACAACAACTTTTGTTGACTAGCTAGTTACATTTTTTATGTTGTGATTTGCTTTCGTTCTTTGCAAAACTGATATTTACAACAACTATGAACTAAACATATCCGACCACGAATTGTTGTGATTTGCTTTCGTTCTTTGCAAAACTGATATTTACAACAACATTGCACCAGTACCTCAAGATTTGCCAATTGTTGTGATTTGCTTTCGTTCTTTGCAAAACTGATATTTACAACAACATAGGTCTGTTTATTTATCTGTTAGTCAGTTTGTTGTATCTAAAATTAGAATTAAAAAAATCGAGGTGTATTTAACTCCTCGATTTTTATTCTAATGAAAATTAAAACCTAGTTTTACAAAACTCTAAAATAACTCTAGCTGTTGCGGTGTATTGGGCAGTTCTTTTTCTTTTTTTCCGTAAAACAATTCCATCATTCCAAATTGTTTGTCGGTAACGGTCATAATTCCAATATGCCCTTTTTCTGGGAGTAGTTTTTTTACTCGCTTAATGTGTACATCGGCATTTTCTCGGCTACTGCAATGCCTTAAATAAATAGAGAACTGAAACATCGCAAAGCCATCACGTAATATTTCTTTACGAAACTTACTAGCGATGCTTCGTTCTTTTTTGGTTTCCGTAGGGAGGTCGAAAAATACTAATACCCACAAAATTCTATATTCATTAAGGCGCATATTTAAAAAGGCAATGGCTCATCATCAATTGTTTTGGGCTTGCTCAATTTTATTTCTTCTTCAGCAGCAATATTTATATCATTTTCGGTTTTGTAAAGTTTTACTTTTTTGGCTTCAAAATCTTTAAGTACCGGATAATTGATTTTTCTTAGAGTTCCCTCATAACATTTAGCTAATGATGCTGTAGTATATTGCACACCTACCATTAAAGGGCTTGTTCCTCGTTCAAAACTAACATCAACACTTGCAATGTTTAATAATTGGCTTTTTATAGCAGAAGATAGCTCTAAGAAGTTCTCACCATTGTCGATAATTTTCAAAACAATTTGATCTACAAAAGGCCGGTAAGGTTCCATCACATCATCTGCCAAGCAGTAGGCATTGTATTTATTTTTATGATGGATGCCTAAGGTAGGGATTAAGCCAGAAGAAACAATTCCGCGAGCCACAATAGCTCTTAAAATGGCATAGCCATAATTGAGGAGATTGTTAGGAGGGTCGCCATCTCGTCCTCTAAAAAAATCTAACTTTTTGGGGAATACGTTTTTCCAATAATAAGCTGCCGCTCTACCTTCATAATTATCAGGGTCGCCACTTTTTACCGATTTTGCCCAATGTAACATGTTATCGCATGCAATCCCTCTATTAAATAATACGGCTGCTTGGTTTAATATTTTAGCTTGAATGGTTTGTTGCCAAAGCTGTTTTTTTAAAGGTTGCGATGCTTCTATTTGGTATTTATATCTTTCGCTTTGGGTATGATGTCCATCAAGTGGAAGCAATAAGCCTACCGGATGATGGGTATGATTACAAGTAATTAAAGCTACATTATTGGCTAATAAAGCCGCCATACAGCCATGAGTGATGGTAATTTGTTGATGATCTAAAATCACAATTCCAATATCTTCTATAGGGATGTTTTTCTTACTTTCTTTTTCTCCTAAGCTTTTTAAATGAGGTAGGTCTATCTGTAATTGTTGATTTTTTAAACTCAGATAGGCAGGGTTACTGAAATAGAGCGTCCTTTTAATCATGTTTTAGGCGTTTAAAATATGCTCCTCTATTTTAGCATACTCCTTAAAATATTTGAGTTTTTCTAAATGGATTTGATGGTAGTTATTTTCCTCGCCAAATAGTTCGGTTATTAAAAGGGGGTAATTTTGATTAAAAGTGGAGTAAGATGTCCATTCCCAATCTAAAAGGTGACTTGTAAAACCATGTTTGATGGGATTTGTATGGATATAAATAATTAATTGATGGAGATAAGCTTCGTTATCGATTAATTTTCTTTTAAAATTCTTTAAAAATAAAGATCCTCTACGTTGATAAACTTTGTTAAACGATTGCGAATAGGAACTAAAAAAATTAGAAAACTGTTTAGATAATAAATTAGAAAATTTTAGTTGTCTTTCTTCGTTAGTTAGATTTTCCACAGTTTTAAACTTTGGAAAATCTTGTTTTAAAGCTACTTCATCTTTTATTTTAACCAGCAGATGGAAATGGTTAGGCATCAAACACCAAGCGATGGTTTTGGCTATGGGGTTGATATGCTGCTGATATTTCTGTAAGAAAAAAGGATAATTTTTAGCTTCCCGAAATAGGTTATCATCACCATTGGCGTGGTTGTAAATGTGGTAATATTGACCAGTTTCAAGCGCTTCCATTTTACTATTCTCCTATTTTTGTGATTTTACCTAAATGGTTAATTCGAACTTTGATAATGTTTTAAATGCTATTTATTACTTCTCTTGTCACTACAAAAAATTATTTTTTAGTAATTGGTAATTATGTAACGGTAAAGCACTAACCACAATTACTGCAATCATATTTTTGATAAAGTTGTAGTAGTTCATTTTAGAAAGGTTTTACTCATAATTTATAATTATTCTATTCTCTACTGATTAATTTAATATTGCCTAACCAATCTGTTTGAATTTTAATACAACTATCTTGTATTTTAAGATTCTTCTGACCAGCAAATTCTTTCTTTAGAATTATTTCTTTTACAAAATTTTCATTTACTTCCGTTTTAGTACTTGAATCAAAAGACCCAAATTCTTTATAATTCAATTCTTGTTTCGGGATACTTTTATCTTTATATAGTTCTTTCAAATTCTTTCTCTGCTCCTCTGTTAAATCTTTTGGAATACTAATCGGCATAGAATAATTATGAGGGATAAAAAAACAATCTTTTCCTGTAAACTTTACTACTTTATAAATCCTTTTACTAAACTTAGTTTTATTTTCATTTAAATAAATCCATTCCTTAAACTCATCTGTAGTGAAATTCAAAATAGGATCTTCAATTTCAGGTAGATATACCAAATCATTTTGTTGTAGGGTAAATAAAACCTTATCTGGCTTTTCCTTATGCTTTAGCCTATAATATTCTGCAATTTTGTTTCTGTAATTTGTATCATTTTCTTTCAATGATTCTTTAGCTATATCAGCAGAATCAAATAATGTTGCAATATCAAATACTCTTTTTCTATTCTTCTCCATTATTAAAAACAAATAATTATCTCCGGTAATCACTCCCTTCTTAATATTGTTTTCATAAAGCCTTTGTAAAGTACTTGTTGCCGTTTCTTTAGTGGTATACCAAACTTTAACTTTAAAAACTGGTGGTTTTAGTTCAGTTGGTTTTTTAGTTTGAAATCTATTTTCGTTAAAGGCTATCATTCCCTCTCCAGTAAAAGCTTCCTTAATTGATTCATATTTTTTTCTATGATTGTCAATTTCATTTTTTAATACCTCATCTAATATTTGGGGAATATCTTTAGCTCCTAGAGAGGAAAGTCCAATTGTTTTAGTATCTCTTACTTTGTTCGTCTTAGGATCTAATGATTTTCCATAATAAGTTTCTTGATGTAGAGATGCTCTTATTTTTAATTGTTTTTTGCCTGTTTCTTCATCAACTTTAATTCCTAACTTATCTTTTGGTTTATGAGAAATTATCATCTTCTCCAGCTGCTCTTTAGCCTGTATTACTATATCATCAAAAGGTTTTTCAAAATATCTTGAACTTTCTATTTTTTTTTGTATTTCTTCTCTTCTTGTTTTTTCCATGTTAAAAAATGCCTCAATGATACTTTCGTCTTCTTTTATTTGAATATTAAACTCGTCTTTTCGCTTAGTTAATTCATCCTGAAGATACTTATTGAGATTATTAAGTCTTTGAATATGACTTTGGTTAGTTAATGCTACTACTAAAGCATCAATTGAATGGTGGCGATGGTCAAAACGTTTACTCCAGTTTTTAATTTCATAAATATGTTTTTGTTTTTCTTTATCATAATACTTATTTATCCATTCGGTGTTTGGCATTCCTGTTTCTTTATTCAAATCCCATAATTCCATTTGCTTGAAACGGCTTTCTGTTAATTCCATAAAAAGCTTTTTCAATCCCCACCTACTTCTTAAAAAACTGGTTACTTCTCCTGTACTTGTTTTGACATTATCGCTACCAACGATTTTTGCCAATTCATTTTTAACAGCTACGGAAATATACTGTGTATCTTTTATTTGTCGTTCTACTGGATTTGTTGGTATTTTTTCCAGCAAAAGATTCTTTTTCTTTTTGCCATAAAATATACTTTCAATGTGGCTTAAGTAATTTTCTATTGTACAAATATCAAATGCTGAATTTTGTTGTGAAATATATTCCCACGCGGTTCTATTACTTTTTTCTTCATTGATGTTGGTTTCACAAACTACTTTATTAGAAACAGAATCATCAAAATATCTTGATTTTGGTACGATGTGGTCAATATCATAAAGACGATCTAGTGAGAATAATTTGGATAATGGAATCGGCTTTAGGGTATATGGAGAGATACATTTTTGCTCTTCCCATAGTCTTAATTTTTGTATTTCTTCTAGGGTAGGTTCTTTAGATTGTTTTGGGTATTCTTCTTTATTTTGGCGGCTCCAGATTTTGTATAATTCAATGTTGCCTTGTGTTGGATCTTGCTTCAATTCAATCAAACGTTTTTTGATTGTTTCATTAATTTTTTGATTATTGATTTGCCCTTTATAAATTTTCTCTCTCTCTACCGCACTATTTTTTAAATCTCTTGCCAATTCAATCCGTATTTCTAACTCTTCTGGATTAAAATTGTATTCTTTCCAAATAGCTTTTACCACTTGCATTGTTTCATTAGAAATTTGCTCAACAATTGAATTTCTTAAATTTCTATTTACATAGTTAATATCGTGATAATTGGTGATTTCTTTATTTATTGCGGCCTTTGTATGTTTTCCATAAACAAGAGATGCAGCAAGAGAGTACATTAACCCACCAGTTTGGAGTGCATTATAATTACTTTGTATAAAGTTTACGACATAATCTTCTAAATTTTCAAAAGGAAATTCTTCGGATACCTCACCCGTTTCAATAAGATGAAATTTTGCTTTTAAGGATTCGGAAATTTCAGTTGGATATAATTGCATTAAAGGTAGAATATTTAGAATAGCCTTTTCAGAGAGACTTGCATATTTTCTAGGAAACTTAACATTTTGAGCAAACTTTAATGCTAATTCTGTGGCAAGTAAGTCATTCATAAGTGGTTTTAAGACCTCCTTTATTGACGATACTTTTACGCTTTTTGGGTCATATTCATTACCATTATTAGCATTCTCAAAAATGGTGTTCCAAAGACTTATGATTATATCGTTATTAATTACAAAGTTTTCTCCTAATACTTTTTTAATTGAGATTAGAGTATCACAGCCCTTTAACTTTGCTTTTGAATTTAAACCATTCAAAAACTCTCCTTTCTCATCTTCTAATTGGATTATTTTTCTTACCTCTCCGTAACCTAATTGTTTTTGCACTTGAAGCCTACTGTATATTTCTTGCTTTTCTTCTTGTGTCAAAAATCTGTTGGTATACTGGAATACATTTTTCTTTTTCTTCTCATTATAGACTTCTTGCTTAGAAGTAATATACATCCTATTAATCTGATCCCAGCATCTGAACTCTTGAAATAAAGGATGGGAATTAGCTAAAACAGATTCATCTTTTTCAAACTGACATTTATTAATTAAGTCAGTTTGTGACTTCAAAGGTCGTTGATAATAAATAATTTGTTCTTTAATTATGTATTTCAAACCACCATCAATGGATTCTTTTCTTAGTTTAGTTTGTGTTTCACTATTGCCAGGGAATAAATAATTTGCTATTTTTTCTAACTTTTCTTTTGGACAATTATTTAAAAATTCGTTTTCTATAGCTTGTCTTTCCCAAATAGAATCAAATTCGGCTTCATACCTATGACGAAGAACAACTCTATTTCTAACTTTAGTCCATTTATTTTCTTTTAATATTTTAAGAACTTCTTGACTTACACTATTACCCGAATCTTTTATTCTTTCCTCGAAAGATTCCATTTGCTTTCTCCAATTTGTCCTTTGCGGCAAAGCAAGCTCATAGGTTGAATCACCTTTTTTTGGCCTTTTAATTCTAATTTCTAATTCTTCTTCTTTATCCTTCTTTTCTTCTAAATTTTGTAGTTTAGTCCAGCACTCAATTTCTATCCCATTTAAAACAATTGTTATATTGTATTTAAAAAAAGTTTCGCTTTTATTCTTGCCTCCTTTAAAAGTATCTTCTGATTTTTCAACACTTTTAATCAATACTTTTTCTTTAATCACTTCATAACTTTTCTTTTTACAGTTTTCTTCTCCATCGTCCTCTTCCTTACCTTTCTTTTTTGATTCATCTTCATTATTTCCACCAGCATAGCCACGTAGTTGATTAAAATTATACAATATTTTACCAAATTCCTTTAAACCAATTAAATTACTTATAGCATTTGCTTTAAGTTGGTAATGTTGTAAAGAATCTAATTGCATTGTTCCTTTTTTTATAGGTAACAATTCTAATGTTTGAATTTTATTTGCTTCCGGTAAACCATTTTTAAATTGAAATTGCTCAGGTAACATTCCTAATTCATTCAATACAAAGAGTAGTTTATTTCTACGAAGTTTATAACGTTTATTTAATTTTCGAATATTTCGCTTTTCTCTCCGTGAAGCATTTTTCGTAATTCCAACTCCTTTTTCATAATCTTGTTTGTCAGTACCCATTGGAATAATACGTGAGCCCATTCCAAGAATTTTCTTGTCATTTATGTTAACCAAAGCCCAACCAATACTATTCGTCCCTAAATCAAGTCCTAAAATTGTTTTCATAAATATAATATTTGAGAGTGTTTTTAATTCCGTTTAAAATAGTTTAATAATTGATCAATTATTTTTCTGAATCTCTTGAAAATAAAGGTAAATAGAAAATATATTTTAAGATTACGGTTTCCCGTATTTGTAATTAAAAAATAATATTTACATTTGAATACGAAAGCAAATCACAATAAGGATTATTCCGTTGTGAAAACATTTAAGGCGGGGCAACTCGCCTTCTTTTTTTTTTATACTTTTTTCGCCCAAACATTGTTAGCAATATTTGTTTTTTTATGAGAATCTCTGTTTTTTCTGGAAAATTCCAATCCTTCCACCAATAATTTCTCGCGTTAACGATAGCAACGACAGCGCCGCCAGCTGGCGGACTATAGTGAATAGCGTGTTAAAACGCCCAAATAAAGGATATAAACCTAATATTTAATTTAGTTCACCCAAACCCTTTTTAAACCCATTACCTTTTTTTCAAAATAATAATACGATAAATAGGCCAGCGTAAAAGATGCTATAAACACAATTGAGGAAGTGATTACTTTGGATGCAACACTGAGGTGGATGGTTTCAAAAATTAATTCTTCTAATGGCGGTTTCATAAAAACATACAATATCCAATGAAAAACGTAAAGACCATAAGCTATTTTGCCAATAAATTTTAGGGAACTGTTGTTTAATACTGTACTTAAGAAACTGATTTTTGGAGTGGCTAAAGCGTAAACTAAAATACAGCCAAAAAACAAGGCAAATGCTGTTAATCCAAATGTTGCGATATGTGGGTTGCTAAAGTGTAAATCTTGATTTATAACAATTGCAAACACAATATAAGCTAAAGAGCTATAAAAAATAAGGTGCGTAAACTTTTGTAATAATGAAATGTTATAGCGTACTAAATAAGCTAGCATTGCACCTATACTTAAAGCATCTAACCTTGATACTGTAGCTACATAATAACCAATATTATTTAATGAAAAAAAATAATACCTAAAACCTATGGCAATAATTATGAAAAGTAATAATATTCCTATAAGGCTTTTACGTGGCAAATATTTAACGATAAAGGGAAATAAAAAATAAAATTGTTCTTCAATTGCTAATGACCAAAAATGGTTTAAAGTGGCTTTACCATGCGGAAAAATTCCGTTAAAAGTGTACACCCAATTTTGTACATAAAACCAGTAAGACCATGATGTATAGCTAATAGTTTCTATATTGAAAAGTTGCTTAGGTAATAAAATAATAATAAGGACTAAATAATAAAGCGGGAAGATACGGAGGGTTCTTTTGATCCAAAAATTTCTGAAATAATGAGGTTCATCTCTGGTTTCTAATAAACTGCCGGTAATTAAAAAGCCCGAAAGAATAAAAAATAAATCGACACCGCACCAACCAAACATAAAATGAAAAGTATGGAAAAGAATAACCAGCAAAATGGCAATTCCTCTTAAACCATCTAAAGCTGGAATATAGGTTTTAGCATTCTGATAATTTATAGTTAAAGGAGGAAAAAAAAGCTGAAAGAGCTTGTTGTTGCTTTTTACCATTTGTTTTTAAAACTCAATTGTTATCGTATTTTAAGTTTAAAACGTAAAACTAATCATTTGCCTTACATGCTAAAATTTTTTATAAATTATAAAATTTAAACCTGCGTTAATCATGACAAACTTATTTTGCCAAATTAAAGTTTAACAGTAAAAAAATAACGTTTAAGAATAATGTTGTAAATGAAGAATTGGTTTTTAGCAGCTCAAAAAAATGATACATAATTGATTAATTTGTTTAAGCTATATTTTGTGATTTCAGTCACTTTTTGGAATTAGGAATATCATAATTAAATATTTACAAAGTAGGATATTTGCATTATGGCAACTCTAGTACAAGAACAATGTTTTCACTGTGGTGATATTTGTATTTCTAAACCGCTGCAAAAAGACGAAAGGAGTTTTTGCTGTGCTGGTTGTTTAAACGTTTACAGTATTTTATCTGTTGGTAGCTTAAAAAATTACTATAAATTAAATCCTCACCCTGGGGCAACTCAAAATAAAGACAACAATAATTTCGCTTTTTTAAACGTTGCAGAAATTGCCGCTAAACTCATCAACTATCAAGATAAAGACAAAACAATTATCACTTTTTATATCCCAAGCATCCATTGCAGTTCTTGTATATGGTTGTTAGAGAACTTGCATACGCTTAATCATGGAGTTTTTGAAAGCCGGGTAGATTTTTTAAAAAAGCAGGTTTATATTCAATTTAATCAACAACATACCACGTTACAAGAGGTTGCGCAATTATTGGCAAGCATTGGATACGAGCCCTTAATTAGCTTGCAAGATGTGGTAAATGATAGTACCCAAAAGAAAGATAATTTAATGCCTAAAATTGCCGTGGCAGGTTTTTGCTTTGGAAATGTGATGTTATTTAGTTTTCCGGCGTATTTTGGTATTTCTGTTGGCGATGCGCATTACGGTAGGTTTTTTAGTTTATTGGGTTTATTGTTTTGTATTCCGGCGGCTGCATACGCTGGTATAGATTATTTTAAAAGGGCTTTTTATTCTTTAAAACAAGGTGTTTTAAATATAGATTTCCCTTTGGCTTTAGGTATTGCAGTTTTGTTTTTAAGAACCCTTTCCGATTATGTTTTTGATTTAGGAGAAGGTTTTGCCGATAGTTTAACTGGTTTGGTTTTCTTTTTACTGATTGGCAAATTTGTACAACAAAAAACTTATCACCACCTTTCTTTTGAGCGTGATTACCGTTCGTTTTTTCCGGTAGCGGTTGATGTAATTGCCGAGGATGGTAAAATTAGTCCGATTGCTTTAGAACATATTAAAGAAGGGGATAGAATTGTGGTTAAAAACCAAGAAATAATTCCGGCTGATGCCATGCTATTAAATGGCAATGCTTTAATAGATTTTAGTTTTGTTACTGGCGAAGCTAAACCTGTAGCAAAGGTTTTGGGAGAAATTATTTATGCTGGTGGTAGGCAAACGGCAGGAGCGTTAGAGTTAGAGGTAATAAAACCGGTTTCACAAAGTTACTTAACTGGTTTGTGGAATAACGAAAGTTTTCAAAAAGCAAACCCTAATAAAACCAAAACTTTTGTAAATAAAGTAAGCCATTATTTTAGTGTGGTTTTACTCACATTAGCCACACTTACATTTTTGTTTTGGTTACCTTTTAGTTGGCAAACTGGTTTAAATGCCTTTACAGCGATATTGATTGTAGCTTGCCCATGCGCATTGGCTTTAAGCACTCCTTTTACCATGAGTGCTGCTTTAAGTATTTTTGATAAAAATAAGTTTTACCTAAAAAACACCGACGTGGTAGAACATTTAGCGGCTATTGATACCATAGTTTTTGATAAAACAGGTACAGTAACTTTGGCACAAGATAATTCGGTTGAATTTATTGGACAAATGGATTTACAACAACAACTGATGGTTTTTAGTGTTTGTAAAAACTCATCGCATCCGTTAAGCAGGCAAATTTGTGAATTTATTAAAGTTAGCAATCCTTTAGCCGTTACCGATTTTAAAGAAATAGCTGGTGAGGGAATTACTGGTTTTTGTAATGGTATAGAGGTTAAAATAGGGAAGGCAAATTATGTTACAGGTAAGGATGTGAAAGTGGGTAATTTTCCTCAGGTTCATATCCAAATTAATAACCAATACCTGGGATATTATAAAGTTAACCAAAAGCTACGTCCGCAACTGGGCAGTTTAATGGAAAATTTAGGCAAGCAATACAGCACTTACCTCATTTCTGGCGATGGTAACCAAGATGGTATTTTACTTAAAAATTATTTTAAAAATGAGAGCCATTTATTGTTTAAGCAAAGTCCGCAAAACAAGCTTGATTTTATAGCTAAACAGCAAAGCCAAAACGCAAAAGTTTTAATGATTGGTGATGGTTTAAACGATGCTGGTGCATTGCAACAAAGCGATGCCGGAATTGCAGTAACTGATAATATCAATAACTTTACACCAGGTAGTGATGCTATTTTGGATGGCAACACTTTTCATTTATTGCCTAATTTTTTAAATTTTGCAAAAGGTGCGGTAAAAATAATTCATCTTTCTTTTTGTATCTCCGTTTGTTACAATATTCTTGGAATTAGCTTTGCAATACAGGGTAAGTTATCGCCATTAATTGCTGCTATTTTAATGCCTTTAAGTACGGTTACTATCATTATATTTACAAGTATTGGCACTCATTATCAAGCCAAAAAACACCATTTAAAATCATGAGTATTATATTTTTTTTAATAGCCTGTAGCGTAGTTTTAGCACTCCTGTTTTTAGGCGCTTTTTTTTGGGCGCATCATAGCGGTCAAAATAAAGATTTATATACCCCTTCTGTAAGGATGTTGTTTGATGATGATTGTGTTGAAGATGGGAGTGAGGTGGAGAGGAAGGATTGATTATTGAGATTGTTGATAAAATCCTCTTTATTGAATTAAATAATGGCATTTACAAAAGGTTTAGGTTTTATTAAAATCTTCCCGCTCATTGCCGCGGGGGTTAGTTGCTTTTTTCCAGTAGCTGAAAAAAGTAACCAAAAAAAGCCACCGCTGCGCCGATTGCTACAAAGGTTTTGCTTTAACTGCTCCATCACTACAGCAATCACCAAGGCGGAATTTATCGGTAAATAAAGTTTGTGCTAAAGCCTGAAATGAGAAGATTTCTTTGTGAAATAATAACCTAATCAGGTTAATGATAACTCTATTTTTAAGAATTTAGGTTTTATTAAAATCTTCCCGCTCATTGCCGCGGGGGTTAGTTGCTTTTTTCCAGTAGCTGAAAAAAGTAACCAAAAAAAGCCACCGCTGCGCCGATTGCTACAAAGGTTTTGCTTTAACTGCTCCATCACTGCAGCAATCACCAAGGCGGAATTTATCGGTAATTAAAGTTTGTGCTAAAGCCTAAAATGAGAAGCTTTAAGCTTTTCGCCTTTAGCCTTCAGCTTTTTAGTCTATTTCCAAAATAACACTTGCAGCATTTCCCCCAAAACCTACGGCGTTAATCATTATTTTTTTGATGTTTTTGGTTTGTTTTTGTGGTGCTATATAAGGCGGAGCAATAAATTGATTGTGTTGTAACATCAATAAAGCCATTTCAATACTTAATGCACCAGATGCGCCAAAAGTATGTCCGGTTTTCCATTTGTTGCAGGTTAATAATGGGATACCAGTTTTAAATACAGCTTCAATGGCTCTCATCTCGGCAATATCTCCTAATAATGTTCCTGGCGAGTGTAGTATAATTACATCAACACTGTTTATATCGTGGTTTGTGAGTGCTTTTTGCATGGCTTTTTGCATACACTCAGCATTGGCAGATAGGGATGCTCCGTTTTTAATGCTTTCTACTCCGTAGCCAATTCCGGTTATTTTAGCCAAGGGTTTTTCTGCATTTGCACTCAATAAAAAGTTGGCAGCACCTTCACCTAAAATCATGCTACTTTGCGTCTTCCTTAAATCCATTGCTTTACAAGGATAGCTTTCTTCTATGCTAGAATATATTTTTAAGGCCTTCATTTGCGCTACTGTAAAAGGCGTTAAGGGCGCTTCAGACCCGCCAGCTAAAAAGTGATTTGCATAACCAGATTTTAGCCAAACAAAAGCGTTAATGATGGCATGTAAGGCCGTACTACAAGTAATAGAATGCGAAATTGCTGGTCCGTTAGTGTTTAAATCTGTTGCTACCCAACTGGCAATGTTTCCTAAAGTTGTAGAAGGTGAAGCTTGAGCGTAAGTTTCATTTTGTATGCTACTTAAAAACTGCGAATGGTAATTTTCGAATAGGGTAGTGGCTCCTCTTGATGAACCAATGTTAATTCCTAAATCTGTATCAATTGGATGGTTACAATGTTTTACGGCTTCTCTTGCTGTAAATATTGCATATAAAACACTGGGGTCTAAATTTCTGTAAGCGTTTTTTTCTTCAATAATTTTATTAACGGCTAAATTACTTTGTTGGCTAAGTTTAGCCATCCATTCCTCTTTTCCATTTATATTTTGTTTGGTAAATAAATGATTGCTATTTAAGTAATTTTCCCAAATTAGTTTTTTATCAAAACCTAAAGCCGATATACTTCCCCATCCTGTAATACCTATTTCAATCGAATTCATCTTAAACCTGTTCAAATATTGTAAGAGGTTGCGAAGTTAGGTTTTTGTTTAAAAACTGAGGATGTTTTTTTTATTTTAATGGTACGTGGTTTAACCTTAGAGTTTATGAAGGTTAACCACAAAGAGTTCACAGAGTCGGATGGTGATGAATCTGCGTAAATCGGCGAAATCTGCGGGAGAAATAATTTAACCACAGAGCCCCCAGAGGTTGCAGAGCTGGGAAAACAGTTTTTTTCATTGTTCAAAAATTCCATCATTCACTCATTTAAAATTCTTTACCTCTCGAATTCATTAACTCACCACCAAATAAAGCTCATTCTCTCATCCACAATTCTATCCTTCTAAATTCACTAATTCTAGCTGTCGTTAAAGGCGCAGCGGAGAGTTTATTCAATTTGTTTCAAAGGCTTTTATGTGTTCGCTAATGCTCGGGTTGTTTCTTTTCCTCTGAAATTGCGAAGCACTCTTGAATGCCTAATTATAAAATCTGTTAAATATGAAAAAAGAAATAGCCTCACGCGGCAATGAGCGGAAAGATTTTGAAGACTCATACAGTTTTACTAAAAGTCATTTATTCCAATAAAATCAGGTTCCTCTTTGAGAGAACCTGATTGGACACAATAAATCAGATTTCCTAAAAAAAACCTGATTGAAAATCAAAACTATTTAAATCTTTCATAAAACGCTTTCTCCAAATTTTCTCTATGATCTGGATGTGCAATCTCAATTAAAGCTTTACCTCTTTGTTTTAAACTTTTACCAAATAAATTTACTTTGCCATACTCGGTAACCACCCAATGCACATGTCCTCTTGTTGTTACCACACCAGCACCTTCTTTTAAAAACGGAGTAATGCGAGAAATACCTTTACTTGTTACTGAGGGCAATGCTATAATTGGTTTTCCACCTGGCGATAAAGACGCCCCTCTAATAAAATCCATTTGCCCACCTATACCAGAGTATTGGAACGTTCCAATAGAATCTGCACAAACTTGCCCAGTTAAATCAATTTCTATGGCACTATTTATAGCAATAACTTGCGGATTTTGTCTGATAATTGAGGTATCGTTTACATAATTAATGTTCATCACCCTTATAGATGGATTGTCATCCACAAAATCATATAGCTTTTTAGTACCTACCATAAAAGATGTAACAGATTTACCTCTATTTAGCTTCTTATTAACATTGTTAATTACACCACTTTCAATTAAAGGAATCACTCCGTCAGAAAGCATTTCGGTATGTAAGCCTAAATTTTTATGATTTGCTAAATTCTTTAAAACCTGATCGGGAATACTACCTATACCCAATTGTAGCGTTGCACCATCATCAATTAAAGAGGTTACGTTTTTTCCAATTTCAGTAATAATATCATTTCCTTTTGTAGAATAATCAACTTCTGGTAAGGCACAATTTTGCCAAACCATGGCTTCAAATTTACTGCAATGTATAAATCCATCGCCATGCGTACGGGGCATATTTGGGTTAACTTGGGCTATTACTTTTTTTGCATTATCTAAGGCTGCTTTGGCAATATCAACAGAAGTACCTAAAGTACAATATCCATGTATATCAGGTTCTGATACTTGTAAAATGGCGACATCAATAGGCAAAAAATCATCGTTAAAAAGTAATGGTATTTCGCTTAAAAAAACCGGAACATAATCTCCATTTTGGCTATTAACAATCGCTCTCGAGTTTGCAGAAACAAATAAGGAATTAAAGAAAAAACTTTCTTTGTATTTAGGATCGTTAAAATTACTATCCCCCAAGGTGGTGATGCTTACTAATTCAACTTTTTTTAATTCTTTATAGCGGTTTTGCAAAGCTTGGATAATATGTGTTGGTGTTGCAGCGCTTCCATGTATAAAAACACGGTCGCCAGATTTTACCATTTTAACTGCTTCTCTTGCCGATATATAATTGAGGGATTCCATATAAACTATCTTTTTAATGTTATAAATAATGCAACAAATTTAACGTACTAAAACTTCTAAATATATGACTAACATCATCCAATATGTTAATGTTTAGCAAAAGCTAATTTATTTAATGATGCGTTCTAAAACTAAAAAGAGTAAGTTTTTAATGTGTTTTAGAGAATTAAAATTGATTGAAATATAGAAAGTGATAGAAATCACTTTTTCGTACTCTTCAAGTCATTCTATTGTCATGCAGTCAACTTTACTTTTGTAACAATAAAAATGCTATTCAAATAGATATGATGCAAACAGATAAATTTTATTATGATAACAAAATCGTTAGAGATTTTGCTATTGCCACATTAGTTTGGGGAATAATTGGTATGACGGTAGGCTTGCTAATAGCCACTCAACTTTTTAGTCCGGAAATGAACTTGGGTAACCAATACACAACTTTTGGTAGAATTAGGCCTTTACACACCAACGCCGTAATTTTTGCTTTTGTGGGTAATGCCATATTTATGGGCGTTTACTACTCTTTACAACGTTTGTTAAAAGCTCGTATGTATAGTGATGTAATGAGCAAAATACATTTTTGGGGTTGGCAATTAATCATTGTTGCAGCAGTAATCACTTTGCCTTTAGGTTTAACAACATCGCATGAATATGCCGAATTAGAATGGCCAATTGATATTGCAATTACTGTTATTTGGGTAGTATTTGGTGTTAATATGTTTGGTACTATCATTAAAAGAAGAGAAAGACATTTATATGTTGCTATTTGGTTTTACATAGCCACATTTGTTACCGTAGCCGTTTTACATATTGTAAACTCTGCTCAGTTACCAATTTCTGCATTTAAAAGTTATTATATATACGCTGGTGTTCAAGATGCGTTAGTGCAATGGTGGTATGGGCACAATGCTGTAGCGTTTTTCTTAACTACGCCTTATTTAGGGATGATGTATTACTTCTTACCTAAAATGGCTAATCGTCCGGTTTATTCTTATCGTTTAAGTATTCTTCACTTTTGGGCATTAATTTTTATTTATATCTGGGCGGGGCCTCACCATTTACTATATACCTCTTTACCGGGTTGGGCACAATCTGTTGGGGTTGCGTTTTCTATCATGCTTATTGCACCAAGTTGGGGTGGTATGATAAACGGTTTATTAACCTTACGTGGCGCTTGGGACAAAGTACGTGATGATGTTACTTTAAAATTTATGGTGGTTGCTTTAACCGCTTACGGTATGGCTACTTTTGAAGGTCCGATGCTCTCGCTAAAAGGCGTAAATGCAATTGCTCACTTTACAGATTGGATAGTAGCTCACGTTCATGTTGGGGCATTAGGTTGGAATGGATTTTTAACTTTTGGTGTGATGTATTGGTTAATACCACGTATGTATAAAACCAAATTATATTCTAATAAATTAGCTTCTTTCCACTTTTGGATAGGCACTTTAGGTATTCTATTTTACGCAATTCCGCTGTATTGGGCAGGGTTTACGCAAGGTTTAATGTGGAAAGAATTTACGCCAGAGGGTTTGTTAAAATATTCTAATTTTTTAGAAACGCTAATTAGAATTTTACCAATGTACATTATGCGCTCTATTGGTGGTGCAATGTATTTAATAGGTGTTATTGTGATGGCTTATAACTTAGTTAAAACAGCCAAAGCAGGTAAACTGGTAGAAAACGAATATGCTGAAGCTTTACCATTACCAAAATTAGAAGCCGAAGAAGGTAAAAAAGAATTTTGGCACCGTAAAATTGAGCGTAAACCAATGGTAATGTTGGTGTTAAGTTTAGTTGTTATTTTGATTGGCGGATTAGTAGAAATGTTACCCACTTTCTTTATAAGCTCTAACGTACCAACAATTGCAAGCGTAAAACCTTACACTCCGTTAGAGTTACATGGCCGAGATTTATACATACGTGAAGGTTGTGTAAACTGCCATTCGCAAACAGTTCGTCCGTTCCGTTCAGAAACAGAACGTTACGGAGATTACAGTAAAGCCGGCGAGTTTGTATATGATTATCCATTTTTATGGGGAAGTAAACGTACCGGACCAGATTTGCACCGCCAAGGAGGTAAATACAGCAATGCTTGGCATTATAACCACATGACAGATCCTCGCACCATGTCGCCGGGTAGTATTATGCCAAGTTACGATTGGTTGATTGATCAAAAATTAGACATCAGTACAACAGCTGCAAAAATTAAAGCAATGCAAACTTTAGGTGTTCCTTACCCCGCTAATTATGCCGATATAGCCAACGAAGATGTGGCAAAACAAGCAAAATTTATTGCTGATGATTTAGCACAAAATAAAATTAAGGCAAGTAGCGATACAGAAATTATAGCCATTATAGCCTATTTGCAAAGATTAGGTACTGATATTAAAAATAAAAATTAAAGATATGTTTAAGCAATTTGTAAAAACACTACAAGGTGATGAAGTTTTTATGCTGATCTCCTTATTGATATTCGTACTTTTTTTTATCGGGGCAACCATTGCTTTAATAAGAATGAAAAAAAGTTATACAGAATATATGGCTGATATTCCATTAAATGACGAAAACGAAAAACAGGATTTTAACACATCAAACTTATGAGGTTTTTAAAAAATAAAATAGCGTTGGTTTTAGTAATTGTTTTAACCAGCGTTAGCGTAACCTTTGCCGCAACTACTACAGAAATTATGAACGGCATTGCTTTAGGTGCAATCATAGCTACATTATTTTTAATTCTGATTGTATGTTTGGTATTGCTTAGAGCTTTTGGAGCGATGGCAAAATTGCTGTTACCAAAAGAAGAAGCCGCAGCCGTAAACAATCCTAATTACGAATTGGTAATAAAACCAGGTGTACCAAAAATTACATTTTGGCAAAAAGTACTTTCTTTAAGGCCTTTGGCAGAAGAGAAAGAGTTACTTATTATGCATGATTATGATGATATACAAGAATTAGATAACCCAATACCAGCTTGGTTTAACTGGTTGTTTTATGGTTCTGTAGTATTTGGAATTGTTTATTTACTTAATTTCCATGTATTTAAATTAGGGAAATTACAAGATGAGGAATATGTTGTAGAAATGAAAATTGCTGCTGAAGAAAAAGAAGCGTTTTTAGCACAATCTGCTGATAGAGTTGATGAAACAACAGTTAAAATTAACACAGATATTGCTGTTTTAGAAAGCGGGAAAGCATTATTTGCACAAAATTGTGTGGCTTGCCACGGTGCAAACGGCGAAGGGACCGTTGGGCCAAACTTAACAGATGAATATTGGTTACATGGCGGATCAATTAATAACGTATTTAAAACTATAAAATATGGCGTACCAGAAAAAGGGATGATTAGTTGGGAAAAACAGCTTTCACCAAAGCAAATTTCGGATGTATCTAATTATATAGAATCTTTAAAAGGTACAAACCCGGCAAACCCTAAAGCACCGCAAGGGGAGAAGGAATAGGGCCTCATCCTAAATCCTTCTCCGGAGGAGAAGGACTTCCCTAAATTGGTTAAGAGGAGTGAGGTGATTTTAAGTAGCATAAAATCATTTTATAAAACAGATAGAAGAGTAATTAAACATTCCCGTTATCAGGTAGCTCCCTCTTCTTTGGAGAGGGTTGGGGTGAGACCAAAATTATGTCAGATCAAGAAATTAAATATCACCACCAAACTGTAGATGAAAAAGGGAAACGTAGGTGGCTTTATCCATTAATTAGGGTTGGAGATTGGTACAAGTACAGAAGTGTTGTAAGTTATGTTCTTTTGGTATTTTTATTTGGTGCGCCTTATTTAAAAATTAACGGAAACCAATTTATTTTATTCAATATCATCGAAAGAAAATTCATTTTGTTTGGGCAGGTTTTTTGGCCACAAGATTTTTTTATCATCGTTTTATTGATGTTAACTGGCTTAGTTGCTATTGTTTTATTTACAAGTGCTTTTGGTCGTATTTTTTGTGGATGGATTTGCCCTCAAACTATATTTTTAGAGATGGTTTTCCGCAAATTAGAAATTTGGATAGAAGGTGAACCTGCTGCCCGTAAAAAGTTAGATAATAGCCCTTGGAATCAAGATAAAATCATAAAAAAAACCACCAAGCATTTTCTTTATATTTTAATTTCCTTCTTTATTGCCAATACATTTTTAGCTTACATTATTGGTACAGATGAGCTTTGGAAAATCATGACTGAACCCATTCAGCAGCATTTAACTGGTTTTGTAAGCATCTGGGTTTTTACGGCTGCTTTTTATTGGGTATTTGCTCATTTTAGAGAGTTGGTATGTATAGTTGCTTGCCCTTACGGAAGGTTGCAAGGCGTTTTATTAGATAAAAACTCATTAATTGTTGCGTATCATTATTTACGTGGCGAACCAAGAGGTAGAATTAAAAAAAGCGAAGTTAACCCTGAGCCTTTAGGCGACTGTGTAGATTGTAATTTATGCGTGGCTGTTTGTCCTACTGGGATAGATATTAGAGAGGGAACACAACTAGAGTGTGTTAATTGTACCGCTTGTATTGATGCATGCAACCAGGTGATGGATAAAATTAATCGTCCAAGAAATTTAATTGGTTATTATTCTGAAGAAATGATAAAGAATAATGAACAGCCTAAATTTACGCTTAGGATGAAAGCTTACAGCATTGTCATCGTATTAATGATGGCAATTTCAACCTATTTTATTTTAAGCAGAAAAGATATTGATGTTACCATTTTAAGAGCTTCTGGCACTTTATATCAAGAACAACCAAATGGTTATGTGAGTAATTTATACACGGCAGAACTGGTTAACAAAACATCAAAAGCTATAAAAGTTGATTTTGAATCGGAAGATAAAGATGCCAAAATTAAATGGATACAAGCCGTAGATAAAATTGAAAAAGAAGAGACTGTAAAAGTTACATTTTTTGTAATGTTACCGCAAAAAAGCATTGTTAAAACCAAAACTAATATTAAGCTTTTGGTGAAAATAGATGGTGAAATAATAGACCATATAGAAACAAATTTTTTAGGTCCTGTAAATTAATATAATATGAATTGGGGAAAAGGTTTAGTAATTTTTTTAGCAGCATTTATGATTTTTATTTCCGTTTTGGTGGTAAAAATGTTTAGCAGTGCCGAGGATAATTTTGATAAAGATTATTACGAAAAAGGTTTAGCTTATGATAAAGAATATGATTTAAAACAAAATGTAATTAATGATAAAGTTGAGCCCACTGTATCGCAAAATGATGATTATGTAAGCATCCGTTTTAATGCAGTTGATAGTGGTGTTGTAGCATTTAAACGCCCATCAAGCCAATTAAAAGATCAAGTTTTCACTTTTAAAGATAGTGTGGTACAAATACCTAAAACTAATTTTGAAAAAGGCGAATGGAAAATGGTTATGAATTGGAGCGCCAACCAAAAGAATTACTTGTTTTATACCAATTTATTTATGCCATGAGCCATATCCAACTCGCATTTGTGATTGGATTATTAGGCAGCTTTCACTGTGTTGGCATGTGTGGGCCTCTAGCTTTTGCTTTTCCGCAACAAGCAGAAAGTACATGGCTAGTTGTATTAAAAAAAATATCTTATAACGTTGGGCGAGCAATTTCTTACGCTTTTTTAGGCTTATTAATTGGTTTATTAGGCAAACAATTATGGCTTGCTGGTGCACAACAAGCCATAAGTATTTTAAGCGGGGTTTTAATTGTTTTAGCGGTTTTGCCCCAAATTATTAAGTATAGTAAAAAAGAAAATTACCAACCAAACCTATTTAATAGGTTTATTAATAAAGTAATTGCAAATGCCATTAACCGTAAAGCTGGTCATTTTTATTTAGGCTTGTTAAATGGTTTTTTGCCATGTGGTTTTGTTTATTTAGGCCTGGCAACCGCAATAAATACCAATAGTGCTTATCAATCGGCTTTGTTTATGTTTGTTTTTGGTTTAGGTACTACTCCTTTAATGTTGCTGGCAATGTTGGGTGTAAACTTTAGTAAACCTGTATTTAGGCAAAAAATCAATTTATTTTTACCCTACCTTACGCTGTGTTTGGGTTTGTGGTTTATAGTTAGAGGCTTAAATTTAGATATCCCTTATCTAAGTCCTAAAATATCTTCTGAAACGGTTATTTGTCATTGATAGTTTTTTGTTGAAAACTAGCGTCTGTTTAAATTTGTATTGTAAAAATGTTTATAGATTATTTTTGAGGGAAAGGAGACAAATTTTGTAGAGATAGCCGGAAGCTGTCTTGAAAACTGCTTTAGCACTCTAGAGTTCCTTTTAAAAAAAAAATGTATCGAAAAATTTAACGAAGTTGTAGCCAAAAATAAGTATAAGCAAATTATTAGATAAATTTTAAACAAGCTCTTATATCTTAGAAAAATATATTTGCAAAAAAAAATGCACATGTAATGTTCTTATTTGTATCATGGCGAGGAAGTAAGCCATCTGTTGGTTTAGAAGATGCATTTGTGTTAGAGATTATTAAATAAGAGATGTAAATCATTGTTAATTTAATTTGGGCGTTTATACACGCTTTCCATTATATCTTTTTATTGCCTTCCTTCAACTTCGCTCAGGATGATAATAAAAAGGATGCCATTTCAATCGTTAACGCAAAACGCAGGGTTCTCAGAAAAGAGAAACCCTGCTTGGACTGAATCCAAAAATAACACAAATAAAATAGCACCCCTTCATCAAGAGTGCTGCTTTCTAAACAAAATTAACCAATCCCTAATTGGTAATCGTAAAATTATCTGTTGCGGTAATGGTTTGTCCGTTAACAGTAACGCTAATTTTCATAGCAGAGGGAGTAATATTTGAAGGAACTGCTACCGTAATTCTATTGCTTGTTGCTGTTAAAACAGTAGTGCTTATAGTTCCAAATTTCACGGTATTGTTATAAATGAAAGAAGGTATGCTGGTATTGAAGAAAAAAAATTGACCATAATTAATCAAAAACCACTGTTTTATTGTTATAAACAAACACCCTATCTTCAAAAACCAATTGCATTGCTTTTGCCAAGGCAGCTGTTTCATTCTCTCTGCCAGCTCTCACTAAATCTTTTAAGCCAAAACTGTGGTTAACAGGTGTTATTTTTTGAGTAATAATTGGGCCTTCATCTAAATCGTTAGTTACAAAATGAGCCGTTGCACCAATAATTTTTACGCCACGTTCAAATGCTTGTTTATAGGGGTTAGCACCTATAAAAGCGGGTAAAAAGGAGTGGTGTATATTAATAATTTGCAGTGGGAAACTGCTAACAAAACTTGGCGAAAGAATGCGCATAAATTTTGCTAAAATTAAATAGTCAGGTTTGTAGGGTTTTACAATGGCTTTCAATTCTTCTTCAAAAACCTCTTTGGTTTTTTCATGATGGTTTATAAAATGAAAAGGAATTTGAAACCTTTGCGATATGTTTTCCAAATCGGGATGATTGCCTATAATGCAACTTACATTTGCGCCCAAAGTTTTAAAATGGTTACGTGTTAAAATATCGCTTAAACAGTGGTATTCTTTGGTTACTAAAACTACGATGTTTTTTTCGGGCTGTGGGTTTACATGTACTACGGCATTTTGTGGTAAAACACGCAATAATTCTTCTTCAATTTCTTCAGGATTCAGGATGCTGTTTACCACTAATCTTGCAAAAAATTGATTTGCTATTACATCAACATGCTCTCGCATAGATACAATATTATATCCTCCTTTTGCTAAAACAGATGAAATGATAGATACTAAACCAACCTCATCTGTACACTGTATTACAATTACCAAAGCTTATTATTTTATGATGTTACTGAGGGCTAATATATTGTTTATTTCAGAAATGAGGGAGATTGTTTTTGATAATTTGTGTTTAGGGGTAAGGTCGATATAACGCTTTGGATAAACGGTTGTAACGACATCCATTTTATTTGTCCTCCTGAGGCCTAATATATTTCATATAAATCAATATAGAATGACGATAAAACTCATGATTTGGCAACAACACAAGGGGGGAGTCACCCTGAGCGGAGTCGAAGGGGAGCGAAGGGACTTATGCTTCGACTCCGCTCAGCAGGACAAAACGGCTCTGCTTTTAGCAACCTAATTAATAGGTGATTATAAATAACGTCAATGGTAGCGGAGTCGAAGGACGGCAATTATAAAGATATAGTGTAATCCACCTGCCAGCGGATAATATGCCCAAAAAATCTAATTTATAAAAAAAGGTTGCCTTAAATGAATAAGACAACCTCTTCTTTTATAACTATTTTTAAAACTACTTAACTGTAGCCATGTGTTGTAATAAATCGATGATTTTGTTAGAATATCCCCACTCGTTATCGTACCAAGCAACAACCTTTACAAAGTTATCGTTCAATGCAATACCAGCATCAGCATCAAAGATAGAAGTACGAGCGTCTCCTAAGAAATCTGTAGAAACAACAGCATCTTCAGTATAACCTAAAATACCTTTTAACTCACCTTCAGAAGCATCTTTCATTGCTTTTTTGATTTGCTCATAAGTAGCTGGTTTTTCTAAACGTACGGTTAAATCAACAACAGAAACATCTGGAGTTGGTACACGGAAAGCCATACCAGTTAATTTTCCTTTAATTGCGGGAATCACTAATCCTACCGCTTTTGCAGCACCAGTAGAAGAAGGAATAATGTTTTGTGCAGCACCACGTCCACCTCTCCAGTCTTTTGCAGACGGACCATCAACTGTTTTTTGAGTAGCAGTTGTTGCGTGTACAGTAGTCATTAAGCCTTCAATAATACCAAAGTTATCCATTAAAACTTTAGTTATTGGAGCTAAACAGTTAGTAGTACAAGATGCGTTAGAAACGATATTTTGATCTGCAGTTAATGTTTTGTGGTTTACACCCATTACAAAAGTAGGGGTATCATCCTTTGCAGGCGCACTCATTACTACTTTTTTAGCACCAGCATCAATGTGTTTTTGAGCTGTTTCTTGGGTTAAAAATAAACCTGTTGATTCTATAATATATTCTGCACCAATCTCATCCCATTTTAAGTTAGCTGGGTCTCTTTCTGCAGTTACGCGGATAGTTTTTCCGTTTACTACTAAGTTACCGTCTTTCACTTCTACAGTACCATCAAAAATACCATGTGTAGAATCGTATTTTAACATGTAAGCCATATAATCTGGTTCAACCAAATCATTTATTCCAACAACTTCAATATCTTTTCTTGTTACGGCAGCTCTAAAAGCTAATCTTCCGATACGGCCAAAGCCGTTGATTCCAATTTTCATTTTGTTAATTTTTATTTGCGTAATAATTTAATAAATTATAAATAGGTTCTTTTATAACCGAACTAATGTTAATATTTTTTTCTTCTGCAACTTCTCTCAAATAATCTTGAAAAAACGCAGCAATTGTACCTACAAAGTAGATAGGGTGTTTACCACCATAGCTTTGATGAAGCGGGATAAGATAAGTATCCATAAATAATCCAAAGCCTTCTTTAATTAATCCTTTAATATAAGGCGAAGTTCTGTTTTCATTATAAAAACTTGTAAAAGAGGTTAAGAATATGTTTGGATGTGGCAACTTATAGAGCTTATCCATGATGGTGCGCCTATCATAGTCATATTTTTTTTCAAAAGCTGCCTTTATATCGGCTGGCATGGTGTCGCTTAGGTATGCTTTTAAAATGGCTTTACCCATCCAAGTAGCAGATCCTTCATCACTAATGGCGTACCCTAAACCATAACTATTTTCTATTATTTTTTTTCCATCAAAAAAGCTAGCGTTAGAACCACTTCCTATAATACAAACAACGCCGGGTTTATCATCAGAAGACGCTTTTGCGGCTGCATCCATATCATGGGAAACATATACTTTACTGTACCTAAAAAACTTTGATAAAGCATTATGAATGATTAGATTTCTTTCTTTAGAAGACGCACCAGCACCAAAAAAATATATTTTTTTGATGGCTTCTGCATTGTTAATGAGCTTAGTGTTTTTGTTTAACAGTTGGATAATCCATTTTTCATCGTTAAAGAAAGGATTGATACCATTGGTACGCACCTCAATAACCTCTTTCTTTTCGGTTAAACGCCAATTAGAATATCTTGAACCACTGTAAACTACTGCTATCATTAAAAATTATGCTAATATAGTTGACATTTCCATTAAATCGTCTTCTAACTTAAATTCATGCCCATTTAATGCTTCAACAATATCGGTTAAAACAATTTCATTCCCTCTTAAACCAACTGTTTTACGATGCTCTCCTGCTATTAATGCCTTAACAGCGGCAAAACCCATTCGGCTTCCTAAAATCCTATCAAAACTGCTAGGCGAACCACCTCTTTGCAAATGGCCCAATATGGTTACTTTGGTATCGTAAAAATTAAAAACCTCTTTCACTCTTTTAGCAACATTAAAGGCACCACCATTTTTATCTCCTTCGGCAACAATTACAATTCCCGATGTTTTGTTTTTTGCAGCTCCTGCGGCCAAAGTAGCAATTAAATCTTTAATGCTAGTGTCTTTTTCTGGTAACATGATGGCCTCTGCGCCACCAGCTATACCTGCTCTTAAAGCAATACAGCCAGCATCACGCCCCATTACTTCTACAAAAAATAACCGAGCATGGGATTCTGCTGTATCTCTAATTTTATCAATAGCTTCAATTACTGTATTTGTTGCTGTATCAAACCCTAAAGTATAATCAGAACCGTATAAATCGTTATCAATGGTGCCTGGCACACCAATTACCGGAATATCAAATTTTGAAGAAAAACGCTCAAGACCAGTAAAAGTACCATCGCCACCAATGCCAACTAAAGCATCAATTTTATTCTTTTTAAGGTTATCATAAGCCTTTTGCATCCCCTCGGGGGTTTTAAATTCTAGGCAACGAGCTGTTTTTAATATTGTTCCGCCTAATTGTAGGATATTGCTAACAGAATGGTTATCCATATCAACGATGTTGTTCTCAATCATTCCTTGATATCCTTGCCTTATCCCTGCTACTTTTAATCCATAATAAATGCCGGTTCTTACAACTGCTCTAATACAGGGGTTCATTCCTGGTGCATCTCCTCCTGAAGTAAAAACTGCTATTTTATTTATTTTTGACATGTATTTGTATTGTTCGAAAGTTTGGAGTTACTAATATAAGGTGTATTTTTTACACTAAGCAAATTTTTGTCGATTATTTTTTTCAACTTTGTGTTAAATTACAATTAAATTATAGCTTTATATCTTGGAAAATTTACCGCTAAATTTCGAATCTATTTTCACCGTAGATTGTATCATTTTTGGATTTGACGAAGGAGAACTGAAAATTTTATTGATTGAAAGAAATGAAGAACCATTTAAAGGTTGGTTTGCTTTACCAGGATATTTTGTAGAAAACACAGAAGCGATTGAGACTGCAGCTAAACGAATTCTTTACGAATCTACAGGTTTAAAAGACATTTATATGGAGCAATTTTACACCTTCGGGGCTTTAGGAAGACACCCTCAAGGGAGGGTAATTACTGTTGCATATTACGCTCTAATTAGGTTGAATGGGCAAAAAGATTTGCATCCAATTACAAATTTTGCAAAACAAGCAGTATGGGTAAACGTAAAAGATATTCCAGAACTAGCATTTGACCACAGCAGAATTTTTAGGAAAGGTTTTGAAAAAATAAGAAATAAAATAAGCTACCAGCCTATTGCTTTTGAGCTGTTGCCAGAAAAATTTACCTTAACACAATTACAAAATGTGTATGAAGTTATTTTAAACAAAAAACTAGATAAAAGGAATTTTAGAAAGAAGATGTTGTCTTATGATATCTTAAGAGAACTAGATGAAAAGCAAAAAGGGGTTTCATATAGAGCTGCCAAACTTTATAAATTTGACAAGCGTAAATACGCTAAGAATTTCCATAAAGAACTTTCTTTTACTAAATAGTTCTTTATGTAAACTATTTTAAAGAAAGACTGATTATTTTAATCGGTCTTTTTTTTTGGAGTTTCATTTATAGAAATGGATGTGTTTTTTTAGAAAGGGTTTTAGCTTAGTTCCGATTTTTAAGGTTTGAAATTTCCCATTTTTAATTATAGCAGAAACATTAATCACCTTAAAATTCGCCTTTGGCTGGTGCGGAATAGTTGAAGAAATATGGGCACTTCCATTTATAGCATCAGGCATAGGCGAGAGTTTTTTGGATACTTTTTTGCGGAAAAAAAGTATCTGCCACTGCCCGGCATGAGGGCAGGAAAGGCTGTGCGGTTGCCTTTTTAAGGATGAAATTAATAATCAAACAAAGGGCTATAAATTCAACATCATTATTTCTTAACAGTATTCTCCATTCCTTCAACACCAGCGTAAAAAACCATAATTTCTACGGGGTCATCTCCTTTGTTTTCTCCATAGTGGAAAGTGTTTACTAACTCTATTAAACTATCACCAGTTTTTAGCTCTAATTTATTTTCTTTATCGTCAACTACAGTTAATGTACCTTTTAGTACAACACCAGCATTAATAACCAAATGTTTATGTAATGCAAGTACGGTATGCGGCGGAATGATGTATTTTAAGACGGTTATTTTTGGTTGCCCGGTTGGGTAGGATGGTAGCTTTTCTCCGTTCCAGCTTTGGGTGCTTTCTGCAATTTTAGTAACCGTTATTAATTGCTTATTTTCTTGCGTAAATGCTGGTAGCATAAAGCTTAGCAAAAATAAAGTGTTTAAAATTTTTTTCATTTGTTTTAAGGTTTAAAGTTTTAATTCAAAAATGGCTGTAATTTTTGGTACAAAAAAAAGGGCAGTAAAATTAATTTTACTGCCCTTTAAATATTTAAAAGCTAATTATTTACCTTCTACTTTTTTCTTAGCAGCTTTTAAAGCATCACCTTCTAACTTATCTTTAAGTTGAGATAATACATCTAAATCTCCTAAAGTAGATTTCTCTACAGAATCTTTAACTTTTTTAACTGATGCGTTTGCAGCGGTAGCTTCTTTTTTCTTAGTAGCTCTTTCTTCTGCAACTTCCTCAGCTTTAGCTTCTTCCCATATACGAGCATGAGATACAACGATACGTTTTGAATCTTTGTTGAATTCGATAATTTTAAATTCAGCAGCTTCTTCTGCTTTTAAAGTTGTACCGTCTTGTTTAGCTAAGTGTTTAGATGGAACAAATCCTTCAACACCGTAAGGTAAAGCAATTATAGCACCTTTATCTGTTACTTTAGTAACTGTACCTTCGTGGATAGAATCCAATGTGAAGATAGTTTCAAAAGTTTCCCAAGGGTTTTCTTCTAATTGTTTATGACCTAAACTTAATTTGCGGTTTTCAACGTCTAATTCTAAAACAACTGTATCTAATTCTTCACCAACTTTAGTGAACTCGTTAGGGTGGTTTACTTTTTTAGACCAAGAAAGATCAGAAATGTGGATTAAACCATCAATTCCTTCTTCAATCTCAACAAAAACACCAAAGTTAGTCATGTTTTTAACTGCAGCTTTGTGCTTGCTTCCGATTGGGTATCTTTCAGCAGCTTTCTCCCATGGATCTGGAGTTAATTGCTTAATACCTAATGACATTTTGCGTTCGTCTCTGTCTAAAGTTAAAACTATAGCTTCAACTTCGTCGCCAGTTTTCATAAACTCTTGTGGGTTACGCAAGTTTTGAGACCAAGACATTTCAGAAACGTGGATTAATCCTTCTACTCCTGGGATAATTTCTAAGAAAGCACCATAATCAGCAACAGTAACAATTTTACCTTTTACTTTAGTTCCGATAGCTAATTCAGTATCTAAAGATTCCCAAGGATGAGCAGAAAGTTGTTTTAAACCTAAAGCAATACGTTTTTTCTCATCATCAAAGTCAAGAACAACAACATTTACTTTTTCATCTAAAGACAATACTTCTCTTGGATGCTCAATACGTCCCCAAGAAATATCAGTAATGTGTAATAAACCATCAACACCACCTAAATCAATGAATACACCAAAATCCGTAATGTTTTTAACAGTTCCTTCTAATACTTGTCCTTTTTCTAATTTAGAAACGATTTCAACTTTTTGTGATTCTAAATCGTCTTCAATTAAAACTTTGTGAGATACTACAACATTTTTAAATTCGTGGTTGATTTTAACAACTTTGAATTCCATTGTTTTACCAACGTAAACATCGTAATCTCTAATTGGCTTAATGTCTATTTGAGATCCTGGAAGGAAAGCTTCAACACCAATAATATCTACAATTAATCCACCTTTAGTACGGCTTTTTACAAAACCATTAATGATTGTATCATTTTCTAAAGCTTCATTAATCATTTCCCATGAACGTTGAGTTTTTGCTCTTTTACGAGATAAAACTAATTGTCCATTTTCATCTTCTCTTTGTTCTACGAAAACATCAACGGTATCACCTTTTTTCAAATCAGGCATATCGCGGAATTCGTTTACTGCTACTAAACCGTCAGATTTGAATCCGATATTTAATACCACATCTTTACTGTTGATAGTTACAACAACACCAGAGATGATTTCTCCTTTGGTAACAGAATTGAAAGTACCTGAGTACATTTCTTCCATTTTTTCACGGTCAGCTTTGCTGTAGTTACCAAACATTTTTTCGTCAGCATCCCAATCAAAATCATTAGGATCAGCGATTTTTGATGATGATTTAATGTCATCAATAGATAATGAATCAGCTTCTGACTCATATACCTCTTTTACTTTTTTTTCAGTGTCTTGAAGTTCAGCTTGTTTAGCTTCTAACTCCTTCTCTGCTACTTGTTTTTTTGCCATTAATTAGTTTATCTCCTTTTTTCCCGCTTTGGGGACTGCAAAGGTATGAATATATATTTTGAATTAAAAGTATTTTTTTTGGCTATTATTATTGATAGTGAATTAGTTGAGTGTTTAACAAATTAGTGCTGTCAAGAAGTGTGAAAATATCTTCTTACAAGCACTAATTATATTTTAAAAATATTTCACTCGCCAAGGTATTATTGTTTAATCAATTTTTGTTGCTGAGTTTTCCCATCTGCAGTTATCTCTAAAATGTAAATTCCAGCATTTAACGAGTATAGCTTTTGGTTTATTTCCGTACTAATTGTTTCTAAACTTCCTGAGCTTGTTAACCAAACCCTACCATCTGTTCCCATTATTTTAAAGTTTAGGTTAAAGGTGGTAGTGCTATTCCATATAATGTTGAGTTGATCTTCAACTGGATTTGGATAAACTGTAAACAATGTTGGATTTTTACCACTGATTATATTTAGTGCTTTAGGCGAAGAATAACTCGCATTTCCATCAAAATCAACTTGTTTTAGGCGGTAATAGTTAATGCCTTTAAAAGGCAAATAATCTGTAAACTGATAATTTTGTAGGTCTTTAGAAGTCCCTGCACCTTTCAATTTTCCTAACACTACAAAGTTTTTTCCGTCCGAAGATCGCTGAATCTCAAAATGGCTGTTTTTCGTCTCAGAAAGTGTGCTCCATTTTAACTCAACTTTATTTCCTAAGCCTTTGGCATCAAATAAGTTGAGAATAATTGGCAAGGTTGCATCATAAATAGGTGTAAAGCGGGCGTAAACAGGCAAATGATCTGATGTATTGGTAGAATAAGAAGAAATGTAATTTCGAGCATCTTCTACCATGGTGCTATTAGAAACATAAGTGCTTTTTAATTCGTTCGAAGTGATAATATGATCGATAAAACTTGGATTACTGCCACCAACAAAAGTGCCTGCACCCACAACCTGACTAATTTCTTTTGTTAATGTTAGGTAATTTGTTTCATCAGCCACAAAAGAATTATAACTTGATGTAGGATTGGTACTAATTGAACCTACTACTTTATCATTAAAATCTCCTAAAATTATAAGTTTATCATTAGGATAAGTTGTATTCAAATAGTTGTTTAGATAATTTACGTCATACACTCGTCTATTATAATCTGCGGTAGCAGAACCTGATTTTGCGTGTAGCACTATCACTTTGTAACGGTTGGTAACGCCCTCAATAGTAACATCAAAAGTTGCCATAAATGGTAACCTACCCGATGACCAAAAAGAACTTGCATCTCCGCCCGGATAGTTTGTAATGTTGTTAGGTTGATTTGCTCTGGCATTATCAAACTCGGTTACAAACAAAGCTTCACTACTAATTAAAGTAGTGGTTGCAGGATTGTATAAAAATCCAACTTTTTGTGCTGGAAAATTAGAAGACGGAGTGTTAAAAGAGTATGACCATCGGTCGCTTAACAATCCACTATAACCTGTATTTGTTTTTAACGTGTTAAATGCATCATCATCAGATACTTCTTGCACTGCCAAAATATCCATATTTAATTTTTGAATAACTGTACTTACGTTGGTTATTTGAAGCGCATCATTTGTAGGACCAAATTCGATATTACTTGCGTCCCTTACATCAGTTCCAAAAAATTCAAGATTATAACTTGCTATATCTATGGTTTCTGATCTTAAAACCGAACTGCCAGATAAGCCAACAGTATTATTGATTAATCCGGTTGCCGTAAATGTTAAAACCCCCGAAGTTTTCAACTTGCGAGTTGTTGGTGCAAACCTTAAATGAACAGTTTTTCCGGCAAGTGCATCTGTTTGATTAATGGTTATCGACGAAAGGAATAAAATGTTATCTCCAGAAACCTGAAAATCAGCTGGAGCAGTTACACTCACATCGCCATAACCAGCACTCTTAAACATGAAACTTTTACTTGCCGAAAAAGCTAAAGCCATTGTTTCCTCAAATTCAAAAGACATTGCGGGAATGTTAGCATATTGTGTCAGATTTTCTATTTTAAAATCATCTATTTTCCATTCGGAAGTGTTATTTGAACCGCCAGAAGTGGTTTTGTAAACAAAAGCAACGTAGGTTGACGCAGATTTATAATCGCTAAGATCAATGTTGGATGATAATTTCCAAATTCCAGTGGCAGTAGGGAAATCTCCATTTATTTCTGTCCACTCAGATTCGTTAATCACTCCGCTACCGTTGTAAGTGGTAGAAACCATCAGTTTAATATCCGGACCTGTAAAAAATTCGCGACTGTAAAACTGCAAAACAGGAAAATTGGCAAAGCTGTTTAAGTTTAAGGCAGGCGAAATTAACCAGTCGTTACTTGGCGTATTGGTGTCAGAAAAACCATTCATCGTTGCCGATCCAGGTGCCGAGTTAGGATTTTGGGAGCTGTAAATCCAGCTATTTGCCGGTCCAGATACGTTCACCTGAGTCCAGCCCGAACTTGTTAAAAAATCTGCTTCATTAAAATCTTGTTGAAAAGGATTAATTACGTAAGCATTTAGAGTTAATGTTTTGTCTGTAGCTCCGGTGCTGGTAAGTGTAATTGTTCCAGATTTTTTGCCGAGAACTGCGTTTGATAAATGGCGAACGAAAACAGTTTTATTAGCACCGCCACCCAAATCTGCCATGGCAATGTTTAAGCTTGCAGTGCCAAACGTTGAATTATCTAGAGAGATTTCAAAATTTTGGTCAATATTTACGCTTATATCATTAGTAAGGTTGTTTGCGGTAACAATAAAGCTTTCTGTTGCGGATGTAGAATTGGTAATTTGGGGTTTAAGATTAACAATAGCAGGAGTTACATTAATAACCGGACCATTTGTAGGTATCAAATCTACACTTCCCTTCAGCTGTACGTTATCTATACTAAAAGTACCGCCTGTTCCTTCAGCATTGAAACCGTAAAACCTAAAAGTTATTGCACCGTTTACAGCGGCATGGCTGGATGATAAGGTAATTTTACTTCCTTCTTCTGCACTGCTTGTTCCATCACTAACCTCAAAAATATTTGTGGCTACTACAGAAAGATCCGAATTTATGGGAGCTATGCTGGCTGGTAAATTGGATGCATAGTTATCTATGCTTGACCTAACCGCATACTGCCTAATTCCCGATGCGGATCGTTGTAAAGTAAATGCTAAATCAGCCACAGTTAAACTATACCCAGCAGCAGGTGTAACGGTTACTTGATAATAAGAGCTAGCCGATAATGCGCCAGTGAAAATATTAGAGCCGTTTGTTGCACCTGTTGGCCAGCCTGTAAAAGAAAACCTTGAACCTGCATTAGGATTTGCCGATGCCCCAGTAGAGGTAAATGAACCGAAAGTGACATTAGTGCCGGTAGGAACTGTTGTTGGGTCGGTAAGACCAGAAGAGGATGTTACACTTCCAAAATTGTAAGTCGCTGTAAAACTTTGCGAGAAGCCTAATTTAAACAGGATACAGAGAATAGAAACTAGTAATAATTTTTTCATATAACTCAAATAAATTTTTGTGAGCAAGATATCTACTGAACAAAAATTTAACGTTAACAAGGTGTAATATTTGCCTTACAAAATGATTAAATAGTTTTGAGATTTGACTGCGCAATGGGAGCTGTAAAATACGAGTGGGATAGCCCCATATATTATAAAAACCTATATCCGGCTTGTGAGAATTTAACCAAATTTTTATCTAGAAAACTTTATTATTGTCAATTTCGGGTTACCAACATCATCCCACTAAATCAAATTTAATTTACAGTCGGCAACCAAATGCTAGTTCAGTTTTTACTAGGCACAATTTGTGTATATTTTGATTTAATGGAGGATTTTGTGAAATCTATCTATTGAAATGGAATAAAATAAGCTTAAAAAGAAGTTTTATTCGTAAAGTTTTAAACTAATTTAAAGCATCTGATAAAATTGTCGCCAATGACAAGGTGATTGAGTTAACACTAATATCCGTTAATAATTTTAAACAAAAACTCTTATTGAGTAAGTAAACAAACAGAAATGACTAAAAATATCTGCTATATCATCGTTTTATCACTCTTATTTATTACCTCGTGTAAAACAATATTTAAAATTTCTCCTTATCAATCCTACGTTGAGTCATTAAAAAGTACGGGTTTAAATACCACCAACATGGGCCAAAAGTGGACGAAGGTTGGCGACAGTGTTTTAAGCAACCCCAATAATGGCTTGAGCTTTCCTTTTAAAGAAGAGATCTTTTTCAGAGAAGAAGCTCCTGCTGCTATTGCCTACCAAATCTCCTATCAGAAAAGCAAGAAAATCAAGATTAGCATTTCTACCTCTAATAAAAACGGCGTTTTTTTAGATTTTTTTGAAGGGATAGAAAATAGAAAAAACATTACAAGTAAGCACTTAAAAGACACTATTTTAGTTTATGAAAGTGATAAAGACCAAGTTTTATTGTTACGCTTACAACCACAACTATTAATTAACGAACATGTTATAGTAGAGATTTTGGAGCAGCCGAAATTGGGGTTTCCGGTTAAGAACGGCAAAAACAACGATATTAAAAGTTTTTGGGGGATGGATAGAGATGGAGGAGAAAGAAAACATGAAGGAGTAGATATTTTTAATAAAAGAGGAACTCCAATTATAGCCGTAGAAGACGGTGTTGTTAGCAGAGTGCAAATTACAAATTTAGGCGGTAAAGTGGTTTGGCAACGTTTAGGGTTTGCTGGTCCATCTATATATTATGCTCATTTAGATAGCCAAACTGTTAGTGAAGGACAAAAGGTGAAAAAAGGGGAAGTTTTAGGTTTGATGGGAAATACCGGCAATGCTAGGACTACATCACCCCACTTACATTTTGGTATTTACACCTCTAGCGGAGCAATTGATCCTTTAAATTATATTTTTAAAAAGGATAGCGTCCCCG
The DNA here is from genome assembly GCF_042684645.1 of Pedobacter alpinus. NCBI lineage: Bacteria > Pseudomonadati > Bacteroidota > Sphingobacteriia > Sphingobacteriales > Sphingobacteriaceae > Pedobacter > Pedobacter alpinus. The sequence continues at coordinate 139,071 of NZ_JBHULV010000028.1, read as the reverse complement.
GAAAGCTAAAAGCTGACAGTAAATATTTAGGTAAAGAGATAATGCTTACAGAAAACGACCAAGTATTACCAGTAAAAATTTTGGCAATTTCTACAAGCAGTGTAACTTATCAGGATATAGAAGGCAATGTAAGTAGAAACGAAGTGCTTAATATTTATAACAAAAAAATTAAGCGGCCAGCCAACCCAAGCTCAGCTTATTTATTAGAGAAACCAGCAGCAGACGGTGTAGCCATAGGTAAATTTGATCCTACAGAATATTATGCTGTTTTAGGTTTTAAAAACAGTTTTGTTTACTTAGAGCAGAATAATGTTAGGGGATGGGTTGCTGCAAAGTAAATTGTTATTTTATAATTAAATGATTCCTTTTTTAATACGCTTTTCAGTTGTCCGTCTTTGGAGAGGGTAGAGAGAAGTTAATAGGGTTAGTTGTATCTTCTTATTCATAATTTAATACACTTTACTATTATCCTTCTTTGGCGAGGCTAGGGAGAGGTTTTTTATTCTTTGGGCAACAGCCGGGCTGTACGGTACTTCGCTATCGCTACGGTGCTACGCACAAATTTTTGCAAAATTTCACCTACCATCCCTGTTGCAAATCGTCATAACGCAATACTCTTAAGTTGAAAATTTGCTTTGTGTTAATAATTATGATATACTGGTAGGGGAGTGTGGTTCAGATTAGTAAAGTGGATAACAAAAATCTGATTCCGTTTAAGTTTTTACATGTCCAGCAGAACATGTCGAAAAGCATCCTAACATAATCTTGTATAAATTACTTTTTTATGCGAAAACTGATAATAAATCGTTGCTAAAATTTTAAATATTTTTATTCATTTTTTTTTGATAAAAAAACAGATGGCTATGTATTAGAACACGTGTAAATAAATTAAAAATAACAAAAGTTTTTTCTTGTTATTTCACGTTGAATTTTGGCAAAAAAAAGCCTGTTCAAAATTAATTCTGAACAGGCTTTTAAGTTCTTGTTTAAGTTTACTTCACAAATTTCAAACTTGTAACCTTTCCATCTGCAATTAAATTGATAAAATAAATTCCGTTATTTACAGATTGAGAGAAATTAGCAGCGTTGAATCCTTTGGTTAAAGAAATAGATTGTGAATCTAATTTTCTACCTGTCATATCAAATAAGGATAATGTACCAATAGTTTGATTTGGAGAGTTAATATTAATAGAAACTGAAGAACTTGATGCAAAAGCAGAAAGTTTAACTTCTTCAATTTTAGCTGTTGCCGAAACAATTTCTGAAACAGCAGTTTTACCATCAAAATCTGTTTGTTTTAATTTGTAATAATTAGCACCAGCGTAAGGGTTTTCATCAACAAAAGAATAAGTTTTTTCTGAATCTGAGTTGCCAGCACCGTTTAAAGTAGCAATAGAAGTAAATGACTTACCATCATAAGATTTTAAAACCTCAAAAGATTTATTGTTTTTTTCTGATGCTGTAGCCCAGTTTATTAAGATAGTTTCATCAACTGCTTTTGCTGTGAAAGATGTTAGAGAGATTGGGAGAGTTGTAATACCATTCAAAACTACATCATCAATTCTCCATGTTCCTGCTCCACCTTCTGCATTATAACCATAAATTCTAAAGGTTAGTGGGGTAGTTCTGGCAGAAAATGCAGCAGTTGCTGGTAAGCTAATTGTTTGACCAGTTCTTTCAAGATCATTATCTGGAACTGTGAATACTGTACCAATGGTTGTCGAATAAGAATCATTACTTGATCTTAATTCCCAGTTCGCAACTCCAGTTAGTGACCTTCTCTCTGATAAAGATAAAGAAGAAAGATTTAATGTAACGTTTGCATTTGGAGTGATTGTGAATTCGTAATAAGCAGTTGCTGACAGACCTGCTGTTGGCCAACTAGATGAATTAAACTTATTAGCTGTTTTACTAGGCGAGATAGAAGAACCTCTAGACATGCTTGATACTACAGCATTAGAAGGCTGAGCATTTGGTGCAAAAGTGGTTTCATCTCCGAGAGCTCCTGTGAATGAAAATGTTACAATTTGACTAAACCCAACAAAAGGAATAAATAATAATAAAGAAAGTAAAATTTTTTTCATGTGATATGTTTTTGTTTTTAAAACTTAAACCTACTGATTTAATGATAATTAATCAAAAATTAATTGTTATTTATGGAATAATTACAATTTTGTTACCCATACATATTAAGATTTAATATTCACATAATATTACCTTAATCTATCCGCACTTTTTACCAATTTCTCATCTCGCATAATTCCTTTTGCGGCTAATATCAAAAATAAAATAGCTACAGACGTTAACCCAGCACCAATACTGTAATCGCTAATTTCTAATTCTTTACCAGCAGCAGCTTTAATAGTTTGCGCTAACCAAAAACTAAATCCAATTACTAAAAAAACATTGCCATAAACCAACATGGTTTGTTGTTTTCTGTTTTTAAATAAAAATATGAGTACAATAGGTATTAAACCTAAAACAGCTGTTACAATAGTTAATAAAGTAAAAGGTTCTGTTTGTGCAACTTGGTTATTTATAATTTCATAAACACCCGTCACCATTATTTTTTTTGCGCCAAAGGCAGATAATATATTTACAATTGGGAAAAGAAATAAAGCATATATTGCTAATGAAGAAAGGAAAAGATAAATAGTTTGAACTCTTTGTATCATTTTTTTTGTTTTTAAATTACGTTTTCTTTAAAAATTAGTTACAAAGTTAAAACAACATTCTTAATAATTCTTTGTTAAATTATTAATGAATAAATTTGTGCAGTGCAAAAATCTCGTCGGTATTTTATTGAATTAGCATATAAAGGTACAGCTTACCACGGGTGGCAATTGCAACCTAATGCAATTGCAGTGCAAGAGGTGTTAAATAAATCGTTAAATATATTTTTCAGGAAAGAGATTGAAACTTTGGGCTGCGGACGTACAGATTCTGGCGTACATGCCAGTCAGTTTTATGCTCATTTTGATGTTGAGCAGGATTTTAGCGAAACAGATAAAGAGAAGTTTATTCGTTCCATCAATTCTTTACTGCCATCTGATATTTCAGTTTCGCAATTAATTAAAGTAAATAACGATGCTCATGCAAGGTTTGATGCTACATTAAGAGCTTATCAGTATCATTTACATTTTAAAAAAGACCCTTTTAAAACAGATACTAGCTGGAGAATTAAGGATAAACTTAATTTAATAGCAATGGAAGAAGCAGCCAATATTATTAAAGAATACCAAGATTTTGGCGCTTTTTGTAAATCAAACGCTGATAATTTTACAAATATTTGCCATATCCAAAAATCGGAATGGGAAATTGTGCCCAATGGTTTAATTTACCATATTACAGCAAATCGTTTTTTAAGAAATATGGTAAGGGCAATTGTAGGTACTTTGGTTGATGTTGGAAAAGGAAAAATTGAAGCACAAGATTTACATCAAATTATTCAAAGCCAAAACAGATCAGCAGCAGGAGCATCTGTGCCAGCCTGTGGCTTATTTTTAACCCAAGTTAAATACCCTTACATAAATAATAATGTCTAATAATATTGCCGGTAAAACTTACGATTGGGGTTTACTAAAAAGGGTTTTTGTTTACGCTAAGCCTTATAAGTCTGTTTTTTTTTGGTCGGTATTTTTAACGCTTTCTTTAGCTGCACTTGCACCTGCAAGACCATATTTGGTACAACTTACATTAGATAAATATGTGTTTTTTAGCGATAGCAGCGGCTTATTAAATATGACTTTGTTAATGATTGCAATTTTGCTTTTGCAAACTTTAGTGCAGTATTATCAAACACTTTTAACAAATTCTTTAGGGCAATCTGTAATTAAAGATTTACGTGTTGATATTTTTAATCATATCATAAAACTACGTTTAAAATATTTCGATAAAACACCAATAGGTCAGTTAATTACCCGTACTGTGTCTGATTTGGAATCTATTGCAGATATTTTTAGTCAGGGTTTAATTTCTATAATTGGCGATAGTTTACAAGTAATTACCATTATTGCGGTAATGCTTTATGCAGATTGGCGACTAACGTTAGTGGTTTTAATACCAATGCCGTTTTTAATGATAGCAACGTATGTATTTAAAGAAGCTATCAAATCTGCATTTCAAGATGTGAGAACGCAAATAGCTTTATTAAATAATTTTTTACAAGAGCATATTAGTGGCGTAAGCATTATTCAATACTTTGCAAGAGAAGAACAGGAATACAATAAGTTTTATAACATAAATGCAGAACACAGAGACGCCCATATTCGTTCAAATTGGTATTATTCAATATTCTTTCCGGTTGTTGAATTAATTTCGGCACTATCTATTGGGCTTTTGGTTTGGTATGGTTCTAAAAGTATGTTAAGTAATCAAGTTTCTCCGGGTGTTGTGGTTTCTTTTATTATGTACATAAATATGCTTTTTAGGCCAATTAGAGAACTTGCCGACAAGTTTAATACCTTACAAATGGGAATGGTTGGCGCTGATAGAATTTTTAAAGTTTTAGATACTGATGAGAAAACTGTAAATAACGGAACTACAGTTTTGCCAGCAATGAAAGGTGAAATTGAGTTTAAAAATGTATGGTTTTCTTATAAACAAACTGATGAAATGCCAAGCGAAAGTGAGTGGATTTTGAAAAATATTTCTTTTAGCTTAAAAGAAGGAGAAACTTTAGCGTTGGTTGGCGCAACTGGAGCAGGTAAATCATCTACCATAAATATTTTGAATCGCTTTTATGAAATTAGTAAGGGCGCTGTTAGTATTGATGGAGTTAACATTAATAATTTTGAACTCAGTTATTTAAGAGCGCAAATTGCAACCGTTTTACAAGATGTTTTTCTTTTTTCTGATACGATACAAAATAATATCAGTTTAAAAAACCCAGAAATTACTTTAGAACAGATAATTGAAGCTGCAAAAGACGTTGGTGCACATGATTTTATCATGCGTTTACCGGGCGGTTACCAATATAATGTACAAGAACGCGGCGCTACACTTTCTGTTGGGCAAGCGCAGTTGGTTTCTTTTATTAGAGCTTTAGTACACCAACCAAAAATATTAGTTTTAGACGAAGCCACATCATCTGTTGATACCGAAACAGAACATTTAATACAAATAGCTATTGAGAAGTTAATGCTGGGAAGAACTTCAATTGTAATAGCTCACCGTTTATCAACCATTCAAAACGCTGATAAAATTATTGTTTTAGAAAAGGGAGAGATTATGGAAATTGGAACTCACCAAGAGTTGCTTCAATTAAACGGGTATTACAAACGATTATATGATTTGCAATTTGGTTCTACTGGGATTAAAAAAGATTAGTTTTTAGTTTTTAGTTAGTTAGTTAGTTAGTTAGTTAGTTAGTTAGTTAGTTAGTTAGTTAGTTTTTAGTGATTTGTTTTGAGTAAGAAGTTTTTTACCGCTGGTGTGATGCCTACACTTGTTGGTAGCACAAGCTTGAGTTTATAAACCCGGTTGAAGCGATATCCTTTTTTTGCCCTCGCCTAAATTGCAAATAGCAAAAAAAGATTTAGCGGAAGACGGGACTGCCTTAAATGATTTGCACCACAGCACCTTTTCATCTTTCAAAAAATAGCTTCTTTTTATAATTTTTGATAAAAGCGTAATAAATGCGTAAAAATGTGGCGTTAACTAAATAAAATAGCTATTTTTTTGAGTAATTTTTTGACATTCTTGTTGATTCTGTTAGCTTTGCCATACATAAAATTTAACCATGAGTGTACTTGTAAATAAAGATTCAAAAGTTATTGTTCAAGGTTTCACCGGAAATGAGGGTACTTACCATGCTACCCAAATGATCGAGTACGGAACCAATGTTGTAGGTGGTGTAACGCCAGGAAAAGGTGGTCAAACCCATTTAGACAAACCAGTTTTTAACACTGTATTAGATGCAGTTACTAAAACCGGAGCAGATGTTTCCATTATTTTTGTACCTCCCGCTTTTGCAGCAGATGCTATTATGGAAGCAGCAGAAGCTGGTATTAAAGTTATTGTTTGTATTACCGAAGGTATTCCAACAAAAGACATGATACAGGTTAAAGAATATATTTCTGGTAGAGATTGCCGTTTAATTGGTCCTAACTGCCCAGGTATTATTACTGCAGATGAAGCTAAAATTGGTATTATGCCAGGTTTTATTTTCAAAAAGGGTAATGTTGGTATTGTTTCTAAATCAGGAACTTTAACTTACGAAGCTGTTGACCAAGTTGTGAAAGCTGGTTTAGGTATTACTACTGCAATTGGTATTGGTGGCGATCCAATTATTGGCACACCAACTAAAGAAGCTGTGGAATTGTTAATGAATGACCCAGAAACTCACGGTATTGTAATGATTGGTGAGATTGGTGGTAGCATGGAAGCAGAAGCTGCTATGTGGATTAAAGAAAATGGCACTAAGCCAGTAGTTGGTTTTATTGCTGGACAAACTGCGCCTGCGGGACGTAAAATGGGTCATGCTGGTGCTATTGTTGGTGGCGCAGATGATACTGCTGCTGCTAAAATGAAAATCATGAGAGAATGCGGAATTACTGTTGTAGAATCTCCTGCCGAAATTGGAGCTGCAATGGCAAAACTGCTGAAAAAATAGTTTTATTTCTTTTTAGAGATTTTAAAAAGGCTGGGATTTATTCCAGCCTTTTTTCGTTTATACAGAAATATATATTTAATTAAAGTGCCCTTTCCTGTGCTACTTTCAATTTCTAAACAGCCGTTTATTGATGAGAGCCAATTCTTCCTGTTTGTTATTTGAATTTCTGTCAACTTTCTTAAATTTTTGTTGAGTCTTATTTTAAAGAAAAGTATTTTTTATAAAAATTTAGGTAAAAAAAAGCTGCCTTAATTTCTTAAGACAGCTCCATTGTATTTTTAATTTTTAAAATTAAAAGGCAAAACCTACAGTGAAAGATAAAACTCTGTTGTTTTGTTCAACGTTTGTTCCGCTATTGCTGTTAGGACGTAAATTAGTTAATCCTAAACCATAACCTGCTCCAAAGTTTAATCCTGAACTCAATTGATAACCGGCTAAAAAGTTAACACCAAAATCTGTTGATTTAATATTATCTCCTGCATCATTACCAAAAGTCAAATCAGATTCAGAAGTATTATTTCCAGAGGTAACTTTTCTTTGTCCTGCAACATTAAAGCCAGCATACGGTCCACCACCTAAATAAAACTTACCTGGCCCAACTGGAATGTTTGCTAATAAATTAACTGGTATTTCAATTGCTAAAACATTGTCTTCAAATTGCGTTGTTCCATTATCAAAATATTTAGCTCCTTTACCTTGTAAAGAAATACCTGGTTGAATAGAGAACATAGCGGACATTGGAATATCTGCATAACCAGTTAAATTAAAGTTTGTAGTGGTCTCAGTTTCGTTAGATGTGCCTTGGTCATCATTAACATACTTGTACTTTGAGCTTAGATTAAAAAACTCAGAAAAAGATAAATTGATTAAAATTGTGGCTCATGATCTGAGAAATCCTATAGGTTCAATTATCTCAATATCAAAGCTATTACTGCTAGAATACGATATTAGCACAGAAAATCGTAAAATGATAAGCATGACAGAAACTGCTGCTACTGATGCGCTTACTCTTATCAGTGAAATATTAGAAAATCATATCCAGCAAAATTATACCTCTTTAAAAAAATCTTTAAGTTTAAATAAAATAACTACCCAAGCATTTGAATTGCTTAAGTTCAAAACAGAAGAGAAGCAACAAAAACTAAATTTAAACTTGCTTAAAACAGATGTTAAAGTTGATGTTAATAGAGAACAAATTTTAAGAGTTTTTACCAATTTAGTAACTAATGCAAGTAAGTTTAGTAATAGTAACACAACTATTGAAATTGACCTAAAAACAGAAAATGGTTTCGCTATTATTATAATAGAAGATCAAGGTATTGGTATAAAATCAACAAAAAAATCAATAACAGACTTAACTAAAAGTAAACAAGAAGGCACATTAGGGGAAAAATCTTTTGGAATGGGACTTGATATTTGTAAAAGAATTATTGATGAGCATGGCGGTGAAATTTGGTTTGAAAGCGATGAATCTGGTTCTAGTTTTTTCATCAAATTACCTATCCATTTACTGTGATTATGTTTAGAGTTAACTCTTGATGGTTAAAAAACTTTATTCACATAACAACAATTAAATTTTTGATTATTCAAAAAATCCAAATCTATTTGCTTTTAATAATTTAAAGCTACATTTGTTTGTATCAATTGTTTTAATATGTTTATAACCCTAAGTATTTTATCCTACTTCTGCACTCTTTTTGTTGTTTTACCTTTAGTTAAAAGTGATTTTTGGATATTTAGGTCTTTAGAATATTCTCGATTTCAAAATTTCTTATTATGCCTATTATTAATTGTTTTGTGGGGTATCTATTTTTCCTTTTTTAACAAAATTGATATTGTTGCCATAATCTTAAACATCATTTGTTTTTTATACCTCACCATAAAAATTGTGCCTTACACTGTTTTAACAAAAAAGGAAGTTAAGGATGTTAAAAGTACCAATAGCCAAAGAGAATTGAAAATTATTAATGCTAACGTGTTACAGGATAACACCACTTATGATATTCTCCTAAATCAAATAGCAACCTACAAACCAGATGTTGTTTTACTTTTAGAGACTGACCATATTTGGATGGATAAAGTAAAATCTTTAAAAGAAGAGTTTCCTTACCATATTGAAGTGCCTCAAGATAATACTTATGGAATGCTGTTTTACAGCAAATTAGAAATTAGAGATAAAGAGATAAACTTTTTAGTAAAAAACGACGTCCCTTCTATTTATTGTAAAGTTGTTTTAAAAGACAATACAGAAGTAAAACTTTGGGGCCTACACCCAGAACCTCCAGTGCCCGGTGAAGAATTAACATCAACAGCTAAAGATAAAGAATTAGCCAAAGTAGCCTTAATGGTTAAAGATAGTAACCAACCTTGTATTGTTATGGGCGATTTGAATGACGTTGCATGGAGCAGTACAACATCTTTATTTACCAAAACAAGTGGATTACTTGATGTAAGAAAAGGAAGAGGGTTTTATAGTACTTTTTCTGCCCATCATTGGTTTTTACGTTTCCCATTAGATTATATTTTTTGTTCTGCTGATTTTGGATTTATTAAGATGGAAAGATTAAAATTTAATGGTTCTGACCATTATCCTATTTTCACACACTTAATTTATCATCCTCAACTAAAACAAAAACAATTAAAAGATACTCCAGCTCCTGATGTTTTAGATGAAGCAGTTGAAAAAGCAAATCAAAAAGTTGAAGATTAAAAAATCACGAATCTTACAATCTTTAAAAGACATAAATTTGGTGTTCTAAATCTTAAATAAACCCACTTTGTATATATTTAAGTACAAATTCCGATAAATAGTACGCAAAAAACCTATTGTAAATAACATTTATAATTCTCTGCAAAACAAGGCATTATTACATAAATCTATAAAAATTTGTGCTTTGGTCTGCTCATTGGTTAATGGCTAGCAAAATAAATAAATTTTAAAATTAAGATTATGAAAAAAATATTATTAGTAGCAGCAGCCTTGGTATTTGGTGGAGCTACATTTGCACAAACATCTGGTTCATCTTCAACAACTCGTTTGGGTTTAAAAGGTGGTGTAAACTTACCATACTTTGTTCTTTAATTTTTTTATTTAAAGTGTTTAAGGTTTTAACCGTTTTTTTTGATTTTGACCAATAGTTATAAATGAGTATTAAAATAACGAAACTAAGCAGCGTTAAAATTATTGTTCCAATAAGGTATATGCTTTTAACTTCATTTTGTTTCTTTAAAAGTTCAAGTTTAGTTTCCTTCTCAAGAATTTGTAACTGCTCAACAAGGTTGATTTGATTAAAATTCCCCTCTTGTTGGTTGTGTTTAAATTTTAAATTTTCAGCTTTTTTGATAAGACTTAGAGCCGTCTTAAAGTCTTCTTTTTTAATTGAATAGTCTGCTTTTATTTTTAATAGATCTGATTCTGGTTTTAAAGCAGGATTTTTTCTAAGGTAATTTTCTGTGTCTGCTAATATCAAATCTAACTCTTTAAAATTACTAAGCGTTAAATAAATTCTAGCTAAATGTATTTTTTGTAAAAAAGCATCGTGTGCTAAATCTTGAGATTTATCATTTATTGATATACTCTTTTTAAGCAAAGCTATGGCTTTTGGATAATCCCCTTTTTTAGCAAAAACCTGACCTAGGTTGCCAATAATAACGCCTTTGCAGCCTCTTGTTAAAGATTTATCATATTCTGATGATTTAAAATTATCTATAAATTTCAAAGCATTTTGATGCCAATATTCTGCCGAGTCTAATTGATTAGCTTTATAATAACTTAACCCAATATTTGATAAAATTTCTTGATGCCTGTAAAGCTTTTCGAAAACATCATCCTTAACGTCAAACGAAATAGACCTTTTAAAACTTCTGGCGGCTAAAATATAATTTTCCTGATTATATAAAATCATCCCAATTCTGTAATTATATTCACGAAAAGATATATTATTAGCCCTAGAAATATTTTTGGCTAAATAAAGATATTTATAAGCTTCAAGGTATTCTTTTTTGGCATAAGAGATATCAGAAAGTGTAAAATATGCCAGTGAATATTGTGTAGGTAAACTTTCTGTTGACCCTAAGTTATTTAATACGGGTATTAATTTTCTAGCATAATATTTAGAAGAATCTAACTTACCTAATGCTAAATATTCACTCGCAAAAAATCTGTAATAATAAAAATCAAAAAGAGGATTTATATTTGGGTCATTTATTTTTATTGAATCTAATTGAGCATAGTTTTTTTTGCTCCCATATTTAGCATTATAAATTATTGTTTGGTGGATTATATCATTAAAATATTTATCCTTTTCTAAATATTTTTCAGTTTTATTTTTGCATGAATTTAAAAGAAGGAATGATATACTTAAAGTAAAAATTACTTTGAATATAAATTTAGCAGATATGAATCTTCCTTTTATCAATTTGACAATATTTTAAGCAATTTGCAAAATTTTTGCTCAAAAAATAATGATAATTATCAGAATTATTTATTTGTGCACCCGACAGGAATCGAACCTGTACCGTAAGAACCGGAATCTTACATTCTATCCATTAAACTACGGATGCAATATATTTTAAATTTGTTGAGTGAAACAATAAAAGTTCAAAATTCAATCATTCAAAACTCACTCATTCAAAATTCAAAAATTTAAACATTAAACCTAAAGTGCATAATGTCTCCATCTTCAACCACATAAGTTTTACCTTCAACGCCTAATTTACCAGCATCTTTACAAGCATTTTCAGAACCTAATGTTACAAAATCGTTGTATTTTATAACCTCTGCTCTAATAAAACCTTTCTCAAAATCTGAGTGAATTACACCAGCAGCTTGTGGGGCGGTAAAGCCTTTGGTAATTGTCCAAGCTCTTACTTCTTGTACACCAGCAGTAAAATAAGTATATAAATCTAATAAGCGGTAAGCTGCTCTAATTAATTGAGCAACACCAGATTCTTTTAATCCTAAGTCTTCTAAAAACATAGAACGCTCTTCAAGATCTTCTAATTCTGCAATTTCCGATTCTATTTTGGCAGATATAATTAAAACCTCTGCGTTTTCATCTTTAACGGCATCTTTAACTAAATCAACATATTTGTTTCCGGTATTTACAGATGCTTCATCAACATTACAAACGTATAATACAGGTTTAATGGTTAACAAGCTTAAATCTTCAATAAAAAGAAAATCATCTTCAGTAATTGCAGCAGTACGAGCAGATTTACCAGTTTCTAAGTGTGTTTTAATAACAGATAATACTTCAAAAGTTCTTTTCGCATCTTTATCACCACCGGTTTTAGCCATTTTTTCAACCTTTTGGATTCTTTTACTTACCGTATCTAAATCTTTAAGTTGCAACTCGGTATCAATAATTTCTTTATCCCTAATTGGGTCAACAGAACCATCAACGTGTATTACGTTATCATCCTCAAAACATCTTAAAACATGGATAATTGCATTGGTAGCTCTAATGTTACCTAAAAATTGATTCCCTAAGCCTTCGCCTTTAGATGCACCTTTTACTAAACCAGCAATATCAACAATCTCAATGGTGTTAGGTACCACATTTTTTGGTTTCACCAATTCAGTTAATTTGGTCAATCTATCATCCGGAACAGAAATAACACCAATATTAGGTTCTATGGTACAAAACGGAAAATTTGCCGCTTGTGCTTTTGCATTAGATAAACAATTAAACAGGGTAGATTTTCCAACATTTGGTAATCCAACTATTCCACACTGTAAAGCCATATTTATTTTGATTTGAAGATTTTAAAATTTATCAATTTGAGAATTCACTAATGACTAATGAACTTTCAGGGCGCAAAGATAACAGAATATGCGTATAATTTTTTTAGATTAGCATAGTTTTTAAGATTAGAAATATATGCAAGAAGATCAAAATATACCAACACCAGTTGAAGAGCAAAGCAAACCTTTAAAATTTGATGATCATATTAAAAATATCATTGCCGAAATTGCCAAATGGGGAAAATTTGTAGGTATTGTAGGCTTCGTACTATCTGGGTTAATATTAATAATTGGATTAGCCTTTATGTTTATGGGCGAAACATTGAGTACTAAATTGGCCGCTTTAGGTCAACCCGCTAATAGTGCGACGGCTGTTGTAGGTTTTGCTTATGCTGTAGTAGCCATAATCTATTACTTTCCGTCAAGATATTTATATGATTTTGCTGTTTATGCAAAACAAGCAGTCGAATTTAACGATCAGGAATCTATCAATTATTCTTTCGAAAGGTTAAAAACGCTATTTCGTTTTATAGGCATAATTGCAATTATGTTTATTGGATTTTATGCTATGATATTAATTATTTCTGTATTTGGAGCGTTGTTTTCAGCGGTACTTTAATCGTAGTATTTCCGATTATTAAAATAGTTTTATGGAGAACAAAAGTATTTTATCAGAAAACCAAACAGACGATTTTAGTTTAGAACTTACTTTAAAACCAATAATCAGGAGTTTATTAAGGTGGCTAAAGCCAATTTATTTATTAGGGTATCTTTTTAATTTTCTCCTTCTACTTTTTTTCATAATCTCCATACTTTTTAAAGGAATACTAGAAAATTTTGTTGGCGACAAGAGCGAGTTCTATAATTATTTAAAAAGTCCTTTTACGTTAGTTTCTTTAGTTTTTATTTTTGCTATTTCAAAAAATGCCCAACAATTTTATAAATCTTTAAAACAGTATTCCATATCAAATCATAAGTCAGATTTAGTTGATACATTTTATCAGCTTAAACAGTTTTTTAGATTTTTGTTTTTTACAGTGGTTTATGTTTTAGCTTTTCTTTTTATAAAATTTGGGGTAGATTTTATTTGGATAAACTAAACTTGCTATTGTTTTTATTAAATAATCCCAAATAAAGAACCACCTTTTTTACCCAATTCAGCTATTTTTTCTTCCACTTTTGCATCCATTATCAAGGGAGGTGCGTGGTGAGGTTTAATTCTGGCATCAATAATCATAGCGCCTTTGCAGCCCCAATGTTTGTGATGCGTAAAACTGTTTATGCCATAAATATCATGAGAAGGATTGCTACGGGTAAACGTTACCCAAACAAAATTGTTCATAGTTGCAGCTGTAAAATCAGCATCATCACATAAAATAATTAAAGGTAAGCCCTCCAAATCAGCATCCTTTAAATGCTGATTTAAAACCTCCATTTCATTTAAAGTTTGTTCTTCGGTTTTAAAATTACTTCCAGTAATTGCTAAAACACCAGGCATTACCATTTTGTGGTTTTTAAAAGAATTGGGAAGAGAAAAACCAGCAGGTACATCTTTCCATAAATCTCTAATCACATCGCCGGCAACAGTAATGGCAACTTTAGAACCAGAATTTATATCAGTACCGCTATAATCTAAAGTATCAATAGTGGTTTTGGTATAAAAATGTAAGTCTCTGGTTAAATCTAATCGTTCTAAAATATGAGTCATAAACTCATTAATGTTATAAATATTTAATTTTGGGTTATCTTCTTTGGCACAAATAAATAGATATTTAGCCAAACTAAGCTGACTTTTTCCTAATACATGATTTGCAATGGTAATAATTTCTTGAGGTTTTCTTCCTTTTAAATAAGGCGTATAACGCTCACTTCCTATCGCAAATAAAAGCGGATGAACTCCAGCAGCATCCACTGCATTTACAGCATGTAAACCCGGTATTTCTTTAGGGATGGCTGCTCCTGTAATATCATGAATCAGTTCTCCAAAACTAGTATCTTCTTGTGGCGGCCTACCAACAACTGTAAAACTCCAAATCGGATCTTTTTTATGGTAAACGTTATGCACTTTTAACAAAGGGAAAGGATGCGTTAAGCTATAATAACCCAAATGATCTCCAAAAGGTCCTTCGGGTTTGTTTTGCATCGGTTCTACAGTTCCGGTAATTACAAAATCGGCATCGGCAGAAATGCAAAAACCTTCATCATCATAAAAATACCTAAATCTGCGATTGCCTAAAGCACCTGCAAAAGTCATTTCAGATAAACCTTCGGGCAGGGGCATCACAGCTGCCAAAGGATGGGAGGGAGGCCCACCAACAAAAATACTCACTTTTAAAGCTTCGCCTTTTGCATTTGCTTTAGTTTGATGCACTCCAATTCCTCTATGTAATTGATAATGCAAACCAATTTCTTCATTTAAAATATAGTCGTTACCGCTTAACTGAATGCGATACATTCCCAAATTAGCATTCATTATACCGGCTTGGTCGCTATCTTCGGTGTAAACTTGTGGCATGGTAACAAATGGGCCACCGTCCATAGGCCAATTTACAATAGCTGGGATGTCACTAATTTTACATTTTGCAAAACCAATGGGCGCACTTCTTTTGCTTACTTTTTTAGGTAAAGCAGATAAAGCTGTAAAAGTAACAGAAGCGTATTTTAAAGGATTTTTAATTGCTTTTATGGGGTCGTTTTTTAGCTCAACAAGCGTTTTGATCTTGTCTAAACTATCTCTAAACATAAATTTACTACGCTCTATGGTACCAAATAAATTAGAGACAGCTGGAAATTTACTCCCTTTTAAGTTCTCGAAATAAAGTGCTGGACCTTGTTTTTCGTAAACCTTTAAATGTATGGCGGCAGCTTCCAAATAAGGGTCAACTTCTTCTTTAATTCTAACTAAGTGACCATGCTTCTCTAAATCGTTAACGCAATCTCTTAAACTTCTATATCCCATATTAATTCAAATATCAGATTAAGAAAATTGTTTTGAGTAATTTATTTTATTTTTTTAGCAGAATGCCAATTTGAAGAGTAGATAAAAAGCCCCAATTTCTTGAGGCTCTTAAAATTATTTTTTATTAAAAGAAATACTGTCTCTAGAAACACTAACACCAGTAGATTTTGTTTGAACAGCCGCCCCGTTAGCGCCAACAGTTACCGATGTTGATGGTTCTGTTGTAGTAGTGGTTGTTGTAGCTGGTTCTGTGGTGGTGTTTTCTGTAACCGTTGTTGTAGTATTTTTTTCAACAACAACAACAGTGTCGCTATTTTCTTCAGCAGCTTTATTATTGTTACAAGCTGTAGCAATAGTTAAACTTAAGCCCGCAATTGCAAATAAAATTTTGTTTAGTTTCATAATTTATAATTTAACTGTAAGTTTACAATGTTAATGCCATAAAATATTTTGAAGCTCAAATTCATCCTTTTTTTGCAAGTCCGGCTATTTATTATACTCCGCGAAAAAATGCGTGGTGCCGTTGCTATCCCAGCTATTAAACTACAGGCTTTAGCTATTAAAGCCTAAACAATAGGAAACCTTTTAACGTTCCAATCTTTAGGTTCATTAAAATAGTGGTAGGCTAAATACTTTGCTTCAACTTCAACAGTATGGTTTTGGTGAACGTAATTTTTGAGTACAGATGCTCTAATTGCACTCCATAAACTGGGTAGGCCAACTTTTAAGTAAAATTTTAAACTTCCTAATTTTCTAAACTGCAAAATATGGCCAAACTCATGTTTTATAATGGCCATATCTTCTGCTTTAGAAAAACAACCTACAAAAGTAACGATGCCCTTATTTGGAATAGTTAAACCATGTCCTTTTTTAAATAGCGAACTTTCGTAAATGGAGATACTTTCAAATATGCCTACTTTTTTAAACATGTTTTTTATGATAGTGTTAAAAAACAAAACCTCATCAGAATTTTAATTCTGACGAGGTTATATCGATAATTTCAGTTTTCATCAATTTATTTATATATCTGATTCCTCAAGTAATGATCTGCAATTACCAAAGCAGCCATGGCTTCTACAATAGCAACTGCTCTTGGTACAACACATGGGTCATGCCTACCTTTTCCTTTAATTTCGGCAGCCTCACCAGCAGAATTTACAGTTTCTTGATTACTCATAATAGTTGCAACTGGTTTAAAAGCTACTCTAAAATTAATATCCATGCCGTTAGAAATACCGCCTTGCACACCACCAGAATAATTAGTTTTTGTACTTATTTTGCCATTTTCATGAGCCTCAAAAGCATCATTATGTTCTGATCCTCTCATGGTTGAACCATCAAAGCCTGAACCATAATCAAAACCATGTACAGCATTAATGCTCAACATTGCCTTTCCTAAATCTGCATGAAGCTTATCAAAAACAGGTTCGCCTAAACCAACAGGGCAGTTTTTTATATAACAAGTCACTTTGCCACCAATGGTATCGCCTTCTTTTCTAATGCTATCAATTAAATGAATCATTTCATCAGCAGTTTCAGCATCGGCACAGCGTACAATATTGCTTTCTCTAAGTTTTACAAAATCATCAACATTACTTGTTGTTACCTCAGGGGAATCAATAAAACCAACACTACTAACATGAGCAATAACATCAATTCCTTTTTGCTTTAAAAATAATTTAGCCAAAGCCCCAGCAGCAACACGGGCAGCTGTTTCACGGGCAGATGAACGTCCACCGCCACGATGATCTCTGATGCCATACTTAGTTTGGTAAGTATAATCGGCATGTGAAGGCCTAAAAGTGTCTTTATTATGATCGTAATCTTTAGATTTTTGATCTTCGTTTGGGATGATAATCGCAATTGGGGTTCCGGTAGTTTTTCCTTCAAATACACCAGATAAAATCTGACAAGTATCAGATTCTTTTCTTTGAGTAGTTATTTTTGATTGCCCTGGTTTGCGTTTATCTAATTCGTTTTGAATAAAATCTAAATCAATTTCAATATTGGATGGACAACCATCAACAATAACACCTATAGCCGCACCATGCGATTCGCCAAATGTGGTAATTTTAAATATTTGCCCGAAGGAATTTCCTGCCATTTCTTTTTTAGTATTGAGTAGTGATTATCGAGTATCAAGACATTTGCGTGATGGCTAGAAGTCTTAGATATACAATATTACTGCTCATTTTTAATTAGTTATATAAGTGCGCCTTTTGTAAGCAAGCGCAAATGGACTTGATACTTGATACTAAAATCTAGCTACTTACTTCAAATCCTATCTTCTTGAAATCTTCCCAAAAATGAGGATAAGATTTTTCTACAACCATTGCTTCTTCTATTATCACTTCTTCAATTATAGTAGCTAAAGGTGCAAATGCCATTGCCATACGGTGATCTTCGTAAGTAGCAACTTTAATGCTTTGTGGTATATTTAATTCTTCGCAATCTAGTTGATAAATATCTGCTTGAGTTTCAATTAACTTGACGCCAATTTTAGCTAACTCTGTTTGTAAAGCAAAAATACGGTCGGTTTCTTTAATTTTTAAAGTTTCTAAACCTGTAAAACTAAATTCTTTACCTAAAATTGCAGCACATACAACAACAGTTTGCGCTAAATCCGGACATTCTTTAAAGTCCAGTAGCTGAGGTTTAACCTCATAATCCACTTTCTCTATCACAATTCCCTCATCTGTGAAAATCGTGGTCACACCAAATAGAGACATAATTCCAGCAATAGCGCTATCACCTTGCAAACTGTCTTTTTTTAGATGAGGAAGGTATATTTTGGATTTCTCTGAAAGCGCAGCAACACTATACCAGTAAGAAGCAGCGCTCCAATCTGGTTCAATAGTTAAAGTACTTTGGTTAAAACTTTGAGGAGCTATACTTATAGTGTCTTTTTTCCAGCTATGTTTAATACCAGACTGCGCAAGCATAGCTAAAGTCATATCCACATAGGGCTTAGAGGTTAATTCGTCCATAATTTCTAACTCTAAGCCTTGCGGTAAAGAGCTTGCAATTAATAACAAAGCCGTTAGAAACTGAGAACTAATATCGCCTCTTATTAAAATATGCTTTGTTTTTTGCTCAAAAGCACCATTTACTAAAACCGGAGGATAACCATCTACTTCTTTGTAAGTAATATCAGCTCCTAAACTTAATAAAGCGTTTACCAAAGTTCCAATAGGGCGTTGTTTCATACGCTCCGAACCTGTAATTTCTACTTTTTCACCCAATAAAGATAGATAAGCGGTTAAAAAACGCATTGCAGTACCCGCCGGGCCAACATTTATTACAGCATTTTTATTTTTAATTTGCTGATTAATAATGTTTTCTAACGTAACGGTATCTGCCGCAGCAGAAAGGTTATTGATATTAACCTTTCCCTTGCTTAACGCAGCCAAAACTAAGGCTCTATTGCTTTCGCTTTTAGAACCAGTTAATTGTATGGTTTCTTCAACTTTAAAGTTTTCTTTTTTTATGATTAATGATGAACTCATTATCCTAAATCAGCTTTAGCAGTATTCATAATTGCAGTTTGTTTACGGATAGACTCGCTGTGAATTAATTCTAAAACTTTTTCTGTAAAATCTTTCTCTAATTTTAAAACTGAACCAAATGCAGTTCTTTTTTGTAAAATCTCATCCCAACGAGAAACTTGTAAAATAGTAACATCGTTATCTCTTTTGTATTCTCCAATTTGCTCAACAATTTTCATACGCTCGCCTAACTTTTGGAAAATTTGATCATCTAATAAATCAATTTTATCTCGTAATTTAGCCAATTTATCTGTGAACTCTGGGTTTTTAGATTCTGCTTTACGTAAAATAAAACCATCAATCATTTCGCTTAATGCAGCAGGAGTTACCTGTTGTTTGGCATCTGTCCAAGCTACACTTGGGTCAATGTGCGCTTCAATCATTAAACCTTGCATGTCTAAATCTAAAGCTTTTTGAGAAATGAAAGGAAGTAATTCACGAGAGCCACAAATATGAGAAGGATCGTTAATGATTGGCAAATTAGGGACTAAAGTTTTTAAGTTGATGGCTAAATCCCACATTGGTTCATTACGGAAAGCTGTTTTTTCGAAAGAAGAAAAACCACGGTGAATAGCAGCTATTTTTGTAATACCTGCGCCGTTAATACGTTCTAAAGCACCAATCCATAAAGATAAATCTGGGTTAATTGGGTTTTTAACCATTACTGGGATATCAACACCTTTTAAAGCGTCAGCAATTTCTTGAACAGTAAAAGGATTAACTGTAGAACGAGCACCAATCCAAAGGATATCAACACCAGCAGCTAAAGCTTCTTCAACGTGTTTTGCGTTAGCAACTTCAACAGCAATTGGGAAACCAGTTTCTGCTTTCGCTTTGTTTAACCACTCTAAACCAATACTTCCAATTCCTTCAAATTCTCCCGGACGGGTTCTTGGCTTCCAAATACCTGCTCTTAAAACATGTACTTTTCCAGTTGCTTTTAATAAACGAGCAGTTGCTAATAATTGCTCTTCAGTTTCTGCACTACACGGTCCAGAGATAATAAGTGGTCCATTGCTAACTGGTGCCCAGTTGCTTAATGGTTCTATATTTAGGTTAAGTTTCATACTAATTTGATTTGAAAATTTGTTGATTTGAAGATTTGAAAATGACCTGCAAACCTGTTTTTATATTAATTAATTTATTTTTATCTTATTACTCGCTACTCACTACTCACTACTCACTACTCACTACTCACTACTCACTACTCACTACACCTTATCATTCTTCACATATTCGCCCATAATACTAAAGTTGATGGTATGTTTTACAATTCTCCGGATAGCGTCTTCGTAATTTTTTGTGTTGTTCCATTCTACATCTACGTAAAAGTTGTATTCGTTTCTCCTGCCTAATACTGGCATAGATTGTACTTTACTCATATTAATATCTAATTCTGCTAAAATATTTAACACTTTAGCTAAAGAACCAGCATCATTTGTTACCTGAAAGCATAAAGAAGCCTTATTAACATTTTCAACTTCAGTTGGTTTATCAGTTAATATTAAAAAGCGAGTATAGTTTTTTTTGTTTGATTCTATCCTTCTTTCTAAAATATTTAAACCGTAAAGTTTTGCAGCTAAAGTATTTGCGATAGCAACTGTATCTGTTAAACCTTGTTCTTTTATTTTTTTAGCACAGGCTGCGGTATCGCTACTTTCAACAATATTCAAATCAGGAAATTCATCTAAAAAATCACTACATTGGCGTATAGCAATTGGGTGCGATGTAACAGTTTTAATGTCTTCAAATTTAACACCTGGCAAAGCCATTAAATGTAATTGAATATGTAGGTAAACTTCGCCAACTACAGGGAAATTATATTCTCTAAGTAAAGTGTAGTTAGGTAATAAACTACCGGCAATGCTATTTTCTATTGCCATAGCCACGTAATCTGCTTCGCCTGCTGCTAATTTTTGAAAAGTTTGCTTAAAAGAATTGCACTCAATGGTTTCAATATCTTCCCCAAAAAACTTGAATGCAGCTTCTTCGTGAAACGAAGCTTTAATCCCTTGTATGGCAACTCTCTTTTTAATACTCATTTTTTTGATAAAAAAAAACCCGGCTTATTTGGCCGGGTTTAGTTAGTTCTTATATAAATTAAGACATAGACACCCGGCTCTTATTTCTAAAATAAAAGTAACCGAAGTAATATGTAGTGTTATTGTTCATTTTTAATTCTGTGTCGCAAATATAATACAATATTGTTAACATTAATAAAAAAATACTTTTTTTTCAAATCAGGCTTTAAAACCCAATTGATTAAACTTTAACCGAGGCTTAACTTTTAAACAAAGTTTTTATAATAGTTTAAACTCTCTATAATCTGAGCTTCATCTGCAAAAATATCGAACATACAGTTTCCAATTTTATTAGGTAAAGAAAAATTGATTTTACCTGCTATATTTTTTTTGTCCTGCTTCATTATCTCTAAAAGTTGGTGTTCAATACCTTCTTTAATCTGATATTTTCCAAAATATTTAACAAATGTTGCAGTAATTGATTCTAAATCCTCTTTGGCCAAACCAATTAATTGAGTTGATAAATAAGCTTCGCATATCATACCCAAAGCAATGGCTTCCCCGTGTAAAAGTGGGTTTTTCTCGTTAGTTAAAGACCATGATTCTATAGCGTGACCAATGGTATGCCCAAAATTTAAAGTTTTTCTGATTCCTTTTTCAAAGGGATCTTCGGTTACCACTTTATTTTTAATCCCTACAGAATGATGAATGTGCTGCTCTGTAACCGCTCTTGCATCAGCTAATTCTGATACTTCTTTGTAAAAATTAGCATCAGCAATAATGCCGTGTTTAATTACTTCGGCAAAACCGGATGTCATTTGCCTATCTGATAAAGTAGTTAGAAAATCTGTGGAGATTATTACTGCTTGAGGCTGAGAAAAGGTACCGATAATATTTTTTACATTATCCATATCAATACCTGTTTTGCCACCTACAGATGCATCAACCTGAGAAAGTAGGGTAGTAGGAATTTGTAAAAAATCTATCCCACGTTTAAAGGTTGATGCAGCAAAACTACCCATATCGGTAACCACACCACCACCTAAATTTATTAAAAGTGCGTTTCTATCTGCTTCAAAATCTAGCAACATGCGCCAAATACCAATACAAAAATCGATGGTTTTATTTTCTTCGCCATTAGGCACTTCTATAATGTCAAATTCTGTTAAGCTTGGCAATTTCTCTTGCAAAACCGGCAAACAGTGCTCTCCGGTTTGTTCATCAGTTAAAATAAAAATTTTAGAATATTTCTTTTCAGCAAGAATATCAGTAAGTATGTTTAAACTGTTATCAAAAAATACTTGATAATTTGTGTTTTGTATAGGTTTCATATAATTTCTATGGTTTGGCCGTTAAATTCAACTTTATCTCCTCTTTTCACTTTTAATCTTTTACGATAATCAACATCGCCATTATATTTAACCATACCATCTGTAACCACCATTTGTGCATCTCCGCCAGAAGACACCAAATTGGTTGCTTTTAAAAGCTGAATTAAAGGAATGTAATCTCCTTCTAACGTAAATTGAATCATAGCAACAAACTTACAAAAAACGGGCGTTTTGTGTGCGCTTAATGGCTAATCATTTTATAATTTTGTTGTTTAAGAAAAGATTAGAAATGCAAAATTTGGTTTCCACTTCAAAATTATCTTTCGATAATACCGAAATAGCTTTTAAACAACAAAGCAATAAGGAACTTAAAAAATCTTACTGGTTGTTTAAAATGATTAGTAATAATTTATTGGTTAAAGTTGGTCCGTTTTTTACCAAAGCAGCTTTATTTTTTAGGTTGCCAATTTCTGGTTTAATTAAAAAAACAATTTTTAGTCAGTTTTGCGGAGGTGAAACCATTGATGAATGTACAATAACTATTAATAAATTAGTAAACGGCGGGGTAGGCACAATTTTAGATTATTCTGTAGAAGGAGAAGATACCGAAAAAGTATTTGATTTGACAGCTCTAGAAATTATAAATACCATAAAAAAGGCTGTAGAAATGCCATCAGCAATTCCATTTTGTGTATTTAAAATAACTGGTATTGCTAGGTTTTCTTTAATAGAAAAAATAAATAGTAAACAAACTTTATCGGCCATTGAAACTAAAGAATGGGAAAAAGCAGTGGCGAGGGTAAATTTAATTTGTGAAACGGCTGCTAAATTTAAACAATCGATTATGATTGATGCTGAGGAAAGCTGGATACAAAATATAATTGATGAATTGGCAATGTTAAATATGATGGAGTTTAATAAGGAGAAAGCCATTGTTTTTAATACCTACCAACTTTACCGTCATGATAAATTAGCCTCTTTAATTGCTGATGTTACGATAGCCCAAACTCAAAATTTTATCTTAGGTGCTAAACTGGTGCGAGGTGCATATATGGAAAAGGAGAGAAAAAGAGCTATAGAAAAAGGTTATAAATCGCCAATACAGCCAAACAAAACAACTACAGATAGAGATTACAATGCGGCAATATCTTTTTGCTTAGACAATATTAACGATGTAGCTATTGTTGCTGGTACACATAACCAATACAGTTGCCAAGTTTTGGTAGAGAAAATGGAGCAAAGGCAAATAGCCTTTAACCATCCACATATTTATTTCTCTCAGTTATTGGGAATGAGTGATAATTTGAGTTTCAATTTAGCTTCAGAAAATTTTAATGTTGCAAAATATGTTCCTTACGGGCCTGTAAAATCTGTTTTACCTTATTTAGTAAGACGGGCAGAAGAAAACACAGCCGTTGCAGGACAAATGGGTAGGGAGTTGAGTTTAATTATTAATGAACTGAAAAGAAGAAGGAATTAGTTAGCTTCAACTTTAACTTGTTGGCGTAAATTTTTCTTAAATTCTTTAATATTCTTGTTCTTAATAGTAATTATTATTACTCCATTTTTGGCTTTATCCCCAAATTGCTCAATTGCTTTTTTATCTTTTAAAATATATATAGAAGCAATGCTTTGCGGGGAAATGATATTTGCGAAATTATTGTTTGTACTATCATTTAAGTGTTGGTAGGTTTTTTTACCGTAGTTTATTACAAATAAGGGTTGTTTAATTAAGCTGGCTCTAGAAGGTGTACATATTCTTATATTAGCGGTTTGTTTACCCGGTTGCCAATTTTTTATAATTAAACTATCTGCTTTTTGTTGTGAAAAAACAAACGTATTTATCATTACAAATAGGAGTATAAGTATGTTCTTCATAATTAAAGGTAGTTTGTTTATCTAGGAATATCTAATTTTAAATGCTTGCTTAATTTAAATAAATAACCTCAAATTTCTCTTAATGGAATGGTTGTTGTGTTTTTGAAAAAAAACATTTACCATTATGCTTCAAAATATTCTCAACGCAAACAATTTAATTAATAGTTCTTGGCAACCTGTCTTCATAGCGGTTTTATCAACTTTGGCACTAACTGTATTTAGTATGGTGCTATCTACCAAAAAAAGAAATTTCGTAGAACCTTCTCACTTAGCTAAAATTTTTAATTACCATCTTAAAGACTCACCATCTTGGTTAAACATCATTTTAGGAGTTATTTTACATTTCATTGTTGGATATTTATTTACCTTAATCCATTTATATTATTACCAATTACTAAAACCAATTTGGTATAACGGGCTATTTTTAGGTTTGGCAAATGGTTTATTAGGTGCATTGGTTTGGTATGTAGTTATCAAAATATATAATGATGTTTTAACAGTTGATGTAAAATTGTATTTACTACAATTGGTTATTGCCCATATAATATTTGGCTTAGTAATTCTTTACATGTATAAACCAATAATTCTATCCGTTTAAAGTATGTATGAAAACTAAAACTAAATTAGAAGAAACGCAAAGTCAACAACTTAGGCAAGAGTTTAAAATGAAGGTTAACCAAGGTATAAAACCAAAATTAACCCTTTTTCAAAATTTAAAAATAAAGTGGTATAAAATAACTGGTGGAGATAGTGGTTTTGATAAAGCTGCTGATTTAGCTTTTGCTAGGGAAGGGAAAATTTAGTAATATCCTATTTAGATGAAACTTGAGATGCCAAAAAAACAAGAGATGAAATTGAAAAGCAAGGTGTAAAATGCTTGTTAATTTCTAGTGATATTAGCAAAGAACAACATTGTAAAGATATTATTAAAGAAACCATCAAAAAGTATAAAAGATTAGATGTATTATTTATAATGCTACAATACAGTATCCTCAGAAAAATATTTTAAATATTTCTGAGAAGCAACTTAAGAAAACGTTTGAGACTAATTATATTCATAGTTTTTTTACCAAAAGCTGCTTTATCATATCTTAAAAAGGAAGTTCTATCATTTAACACTACATGAGTAACTGCATACCATGGCAACCCATAATTGCTTGATTATTAATCAACTAAATGAGATACTGTTGCTTTTACAAGGTCTTTATCTTTGTCTTTTAACGAAAAAGGCACCAGGGTAAATGCTGTAGCTCCAGGTTCAATTTGGACGCCATTAATTACCGCAACATTTGATAAGAAAAAAGTTGAAAATTTTGGTAAAACACACCCATGGGAAGGCCTGGTGAGCCAGATGCGGTAGCGGGTTGTTATACATTTTTAGCGTCTGATGACGCGTCATACATTAATGGTCTATTTTTACAGCCAAACAGAGGAGGTATAATTAATGGTTAATTGTTTTAAAAAATTAATTCCAAAAAGAAAAGCCAAGCTTTTTAAGACTTGACTTCCCGCAACCAAAACTAAACGAATATTTATTGAATTAAAAATGGTGCTTTGCCGTCTGTAATAATAATTTTTGCATTAGGTGATTTTGCGAGTTCATTAAAGGCTTCTATACTTCTTATTTTAATGATTTCTGAAGTTAATCCTTCTGCTAATATTTTTTGAGCATCTCTTGTTCCGGTAGCTTCAATTAATTGTCTATCAGCATCTAATTTAGCTTGTTGTAAAATAAAAACCATTCTAAGCGCATCTTGCTCTGCTTGTAGTTTTTGTTCAATAGAGTTTGCTAAGCCTGCAGGTAATTGAATACTTTTCATTAAAACTGCCTCAGTTATGATTCCTTGTTTAACTAAATTTTCGTCCATTTTCTTTTTTATTTCCATCTCTATTTCTGCTCGCATGCCAGAGTGCATATCTTTTGCGAAATATTTTGAACAAATATCAGCCGATGCCGAACGAAATACGCTAGAAATAATTGATTCATAATTTAACCCAATAGTTTTTAAGATGGTTGGGACTTTTTCGGCATCTAACCGGTAAAGAATAGAAATCTGTGAAAGAATGCTTAAGCCCTCTTTACTGGGTAAACTTAATGCTAGTTCCAAATTTCTTGTTTGTACGGGTACTTTTATTACTTTACTTGTAAACGGATTGTACCCAACAGAACCTGTTGTAACCACATTGTTTGATAATTTACCTAGGTTTTGTTTTACACCCACTTCTCCTGGTCTTACAACTGCGCAACTAGTAGCTACTGTAGCTACAATTAGCAATAAACTTAAATTTCTCATATCGTTTTTTTTAACTTGTTTTAAATAATTAATATGATAAAAGTAAATGAGGATAACTGATTAATATTATTTTTAAAAATTATAAAACTCATAAAAAAAATTTATATTAATTTTTTACAAGAATAAAAAAATGCTTAATAATGTTTAAACAAGGATTTTAAACCAATTTGCAATTCGTATCA
The DNA here is from genome assembly GCF_042684645.1 of Pedobacter alpinus. NCBI lineage: Bacteria > Pseudomonadati > Bacteroidota > Sphingobacteriia > Sphingobacteriales > Sphingobacteriaceae > Pedobacter > Pedobacter alpinus. Next base: position 112,502 of record NZ_JBHULV010000028.1, on the reverse strand, counting down.
CAAATTACAATTGGTTTAGAGTGTTTCGGTTTTACAGTTTATTGACAAATTAGACTACATTCTATAGCAAAAAAATTAAACAGATTGAAAATTAGTAGTGAAGTTTCTGATATTTTTTTGTTTTCATCTATTATAAAACTTTAATAAAAAAGCCGAATCAATTAATTTGATTCGGCTTTTCAGAGTTTTTATATAGCTTTTCCTTTAGCCAACTTATCTTTCCTTTGGTCTTGCCACAAGTAGTGCATTAAAGTGTTTAATACTACAGCATTCCAATCGTTATGTAAGCTAAAGGTTGCTTTTTTGTTTTTATTACTTAAGCTTTCTACAGTTAGAATACCTTTATTTAGGTAGTATTTAATATCACTCCAAAGTACTAATTCTGTTTTGTCTTTTTTCCAAAACAAAAATCCTGATTTATAGGTCATCATAAAGCCTTCGTTTATTACTTTGGTATTGGCAATTGTAAAGCCTTCTTTATTGTTTAAAGCTTCAATGTAATTACTCACTAAATATTTTTTTACGTACTGCCATACACCAGACATGATATAGTAGTAGTGGTGGTCTTCTTCTAACAATTCTTCTACTTTGGTAGATTTAAATCTGATACTAATTGTTTTTTCAGATTTACTTAGTATATCAATAGTATATTCTTTACCAGAAGGATTTTTAACGCCTCCTAATAACGACACGCCATATTTAACAGCTTTAACGTCTTCACAGGCTATTTTATCGTTATTAACTTCAATAAAATCTTTGTTGATTTTTATTTTTTGCTTAGTAGAAGGTGTAGTGAAATCTACATCAAAATTGTGTGCTTGCATGTGGCTAATATAATAATTTATATAATCTAAAAAAGTGTTCCGGTACTACCTAATTTCATTTTACCCAAATGTAGGTATGCGCTTTCAGTAGCTTCACGTCCTCTTGAAGTTCGCATTAAATAACCTTCTTGTATTAAAAACGGTTCGTAAACCTCTTCAATAGTGCCTTCATCTTCTCCAACGGCGGTTGCAATGGTTTTTAAGCCAACTGGGCCACCTTTAAATTTATCTATAATTGCACTTAAAATACGGTTGTCCATTTCGTCTAAACCGTGTTCATCAACATTTAACGCATTTAATGCATATTTTGCAATTTCCGGTTCAATACTTCCGTTACCTTTTATTTGAGCAAAATCTCTAGTACGGCGCAAAAGTGCGTTTGCAATACGTGGCGTTCCCCTACTTCGGCGGGCTATTTCAAAAGCAGCTTCATCAGTAATAGGAGTTTTTAATATTTGGGAAGATCTTAAAACAATAGTTGTAAGTAATTTTGCATCATAATATTGTAAGCGAGAATTTATACCAAACCTTGCTCTTAAAGGCGATGTTAGTAAACCAGAGCGAGTGGTTGCACCAACTAGTGTGAAAGGATTTAAAGATATTTGCACAGACCTTGCATTTGGACCTGTTTCTAACATAATATCAATTTTAAAATCTTCCATTGCCGAGTATAAATACTCTTCAACAAGTGGACTTAACCTATGAATTTCATCAATAAATAAAATATCGCCGGCATCTAAATTGGTTAATAAGCCTGCTAAATCTCCAGGTTTATCTAAAACTGGGCCGCTGGTTATTTTTATACCCACACCCATTTCATTGGCTATAATGTGAGAAAGGGTGGTTTTTCCTAAACCTGGAGGGCCATGTAAAAGCACATGATCTAATGCTTCGCCGCGTAATTTTGCTGCCTGAACAAAAATTCTTAAGTTTTCTAATATTTTTTCTTGTCCGGTAAAATCTTCAAACTCCTGTGGCCTAAGCACTTTTTCTATCTCCTTATCCGTTGGAGTTAGGTTTTCTGTGTTAGGATCTAAATTTTCATTCATGGCATCAAGATAGTAAAATCACTTTTTGTTTTTAGTACAAAGTTAAAATATGATTATAAAATATTCTTCTCCATAATTACAAAATCAACTCCATCTCTGGTAAAGTAACTCTCTGTACTTATGAAACCTAATTTTAAATAAAATTTTGTGGCTGTACTACGGGCATTACACCAAACTTTTTCTAAGTTTTTTTCTTTGGCATAAGCTAAAACGTAATTCATTATTTCAGTGCCTAAACCTTTATTTTGGTATTTGCTGTCAGTTGCTAATTTTCTAAGTTGTAGTTGATTGTCTTTTTCAAACAATGAAACAACGGTAACTAATTTATTTTCATAAAATAAACCCAAATGTGTACCTAAATCGTCTTCGGAGAGTTTTATGGCATCAATAGGTAAATTAGGATAAAGTTCTTTTTGCCTTAATTTCCAAGTTAATTCTTGGGTTATTTGTTCTATATATTGAGGTCTCATTTAATTTATAAAGGTATATTACCATGCTTCTTCCTAGGGTTATTTACTACCTTATTCTCTAACATTTTAAAAGCTTTTATCAATTTACTCCTGGTTTGGGCAGGTTCAATTACCTCGTCAATAAAACCTCTTTCTGCTGCCCTATACGGATTTGCAAAAATATCTGAATATTCTTTTTCTTTCTCTAACCATTTTTCTTGAGGGTTTTCTGCTTTTGCAATTTCTCTTTTAAAAATGATTTCTGCAGCTCCTTTTGCACCCATTACCGCAATTTCTGCACTCGGCCAAGCGTAATTCATATCTGCACCAATATGTTTTGAGTTCATTACATCATAAGCACCACCATAAGCTTTACGAGTAATTACGGTAACTCTTGGAACAGTAGCTTCGCAAAAAGCATACAATAATTTAGCACCGTTGGTAATAATGGCATTCCACTCTTGGTCTGTACCTGGTAAAAAACCTGGGACATCTTCAAATACTAACAGCGGAATATTAAAACTATCACAAAAACGTACAAATCTTGCTGCTTTAGTTGATGAATTTATATCTAAAACTCCTGCTAAAAAAGCGGGTTGATTTGCTACAATTCCTATACTTCTTCCTGCTAAACGGGCAAAGCCTACCACAATATTTTCTGCAAAATCTTTATGAACTTCTAAAAAAGTATCATTATCAATAACTTCTGAAATAACTTCTCTAATATCATAAGGTTGATTGGCATTTTCTGGCATTATTTCATTTAGCTTATGGCGAGATTCGTTTCCGCTTTCATAATCATCAAATGGAGCTTGCTCTTCACAATTTTGAGGTAAATAGCTCAATAATTTTTTTAAATGATTAATTGCTTCAATCTCATTTGTGCAAGCAAAATGAGTTACTCCAGATTTTGTAGCATGCGTATTTGCGCCACCTAATTCTTCGGCAGTAACCTCTTCGTGGGTTACAGTTTTTACCACATTTGGCCCAGTTACAAACATATAAGAGGTGTTTTCTACCATTAAAATAAAATCGGTAATAGCCGGCGAATAAACTGCACCACCCGCACAAGGACCCATAATTGCCGATAACTGCGGAATAACCCCAGAAGCCATGGTGTTTTTATAAAAAATATCCGCATAGCCACCTAAAGAAACTACGCCTTCTTGTATTCTGGCACCTCCACTATCATTTAAACCAATAATTGGGGCACCATTTTTCATGGCCATATCCATTATTTTGCATATTTTTTCTGCATGAGTTTCAGATAGCGAACCTCCAAAAACTGTAAAATCTTGCGAGAAAACGTAAGTAAGTCTTCCATTGATAGTGCCATACCCAGTAACTACACCATCTCCAGGGTAATGTTCATTTTGCATTCCAAAATCTTTAGAGCGATGTGCAACAAACATTCCTATCTCTTCAAAAGAGCCTTCATCCATTAAAAAATGTAATCGCTCACGAGCAGTTAGTTTACCTTTATTGTGCTGACTTTCAATTCTTTTTTTTCCACCACCAAGAAAAGCTGCTTCTCTTTTGGCGTTCAATAGTTCTAATTTTTTACTCAAAATTTACTGTTTCTGGCTTTTTGTGAAATTATAAAAAATATTCCCAATCAAATAATTTAGCCAAACTTTAGAGCTAACCACTTATTTTATGATATAAATTCTACAAATTTTTAACACAATAAATCAAGTTTTTATTAGTTTTGCATTAAAACTATTTATAGTTATCATTTAAAAAATGAATAATAAAGTCAAAATATTGTTATACTGTAACTTGTTCATTTTCATCTTTACGCTGAAAATGATTATTTCTATAGTGCCAATTGTTTTTGATTTAGAAAAGACGATAGTTAGTGCAGCAATATTTCAGTTAGAATTAGAAAATGAAACTAAGGACGCTGGGAAACCTGGAAAAGATTTAAAACAAACTTTAAAGAAAAACGGAGATTTTATACATACCTACCATCTTTGTAATGGTTATGTGATAGTTGATGAAGTTTTGGATTATCATTTTCTTTCTAAAAAATACACGAAATTGTACTTTCCAAGAGTACCCACACCACCTCCAAATCAGGCTTAATTTTTTCTCAAATTAAGTACAATACAAATTTTTAATTTAAAGTAAGATGATAGATCAAGATGATTCTTTGACTGGTAACGGTTTAAAGAAATATTTTTTAGGGAAAAATCTAAAAAAAGATTTACCCGCAGGATTGGTGGTTTTTTTAGTGGCTTTACCATTATGTTTAGGTATAGCTTTAGCCTCTGGTGCACCGCTTTTCTCTGGAATACTAAGTGGTATTATTGGCGGTATTGTAGTAGCAAGTTTTAGTGGGTCTCAATTAAGTGTTAGTGGGCCTGCTGCTGGTTTAACCGTAATTGTTTTAACCGCAATAACAGATTTGGGCGCATTTGACGCCTTTTTATTAGCTGTTTTTATTGCTGGTATTTTTCAAGTTATATTAGGGATTTTAAAAGCAGGTACAATTGGAAATTATTTTCCCAATAGTGTTATTATAGGAATGCTTGCAGCTATTGGTATTATTTTAATCTTGAAACAATTGCCTCACGCAGTTGGTTATGATGCCGATTTTGAAGGAGACCAAAATTTTGCGCAACCTGATTCAGAAAATACTTTTTCTGCTATAATTTCTGCTTTTTCAAAGTTTAATTACGGAGCTGTTATAATTTCTGTAGTATCAATGGCGGTACTTATTTTATGGCCAAAAGTCAAAAAACTAGCTATTATTCCAGCTCCGCTAATCGTAGTTGCATTGGGGATATTGTTAGCAACAGCATTTCAAGGTACTGCTTACTCTTTAAGTGGTGATCATTTAGTACAAATACCAGTTGTTGAAAGCTTAACCGATTTTAAAGGGCTATTTCTATTTCCAGATTTCAGCCAATTTCTTAATCCAAAAATTTGGACGGTTGCAATAACAATTGCTATTGTAGCTTCTTTAGAGACCTTATTAAGTTTAGAAGCGGTTGATAAAATTGACCCTATAAAAAGAGTTTCGCCAACAAATAGAGAATTAATAGCTCAAGGTATTGGAAACAGTATTGCTGGTTTAGTAGGTGGATTACCTATGACAGCTGTAATTGTTCGTTCATCTGCCAATGTGAATTCTGGAGGTAGAACAAAAATGTCCGCAATATTTCATGGGGTATTTTTAATGTTATCAGTATTGCTGTTACCATCACTTATCAATCAAATTCCACTATCTTGTTTAGCTGCAATTTTATTAATGGTAGGGTATAAATTAGCGAAGTTTAGTTTATTTACTAAAATGTGGAAAGATGGTAAAGACCAATTTATCCCTTTTATGGTAACCGTATTGGCTGTAGTATTTACAGATTTACTTATAGGTGTAAGTATTGGTTTAGCGGTTGGGATTATCTTTTTGTTACGTACAAATTATAGAAATCCGTATTTCTACACCATAGATCGTTCACAAGGAAACAATTTTATTAGAATAAAATTAGCGCAAGAGGTGTCTTTTTTAAATAAAGGTACCATACAATATACTTTAACTAATTTACCTACAGGTAAAACAGTTATTATTGATGGTACAGATTCTCTCTTTATAGATAGAGATGTTTTAGATGCCATTTTTGACTTTCAAGAAAACGCATATACGAAGAATATTAAAGTAGAACTGGTAAATATTAAACGTTCTTACGAATTGCCAAAATTAAAAGATTTAATAATTAAACCAATTGAAGAAAATGTCTAATAAAGAAGAAAACAAAGTAGGATCAAGAGAAACAAAAAATGTATCTGTTGGTCATGATAGTAAAGAAATAAGCTATGATAATCTTTTAAAGTGGAATAAAGATTGGGTAGCCGAAACGCTTAAAGAAGATAAAGATTATTTTAAAAAGTTAGCGCAAGGACAAACACCTCCAATTTTATGGATTGGATGTGCTGATAGCCGTGTGCCTGCAAACCAAATTACAGGTACTAACCCAGGCGATATTTTTGTACATAGAAATATTGCAAATATGGTTATCCATACAGATATGAACATGTTAAGTGTTTTAGACTATGCAGTTGCTGTTTTAAAAGTTAAACATGTAATAGTTTGTGGCCATTACGGGTGCGGCGGTGTATTGGCAGCAATGGGCAACCAGCAGCTTGGTTTAATTGATAATTGGCTGCGTCATATTAAGGATGTTTACAGAACACACTCTTCTGTTTTGGATAATATTGAAAATAAAGAGGAGAGAGGTAAAAAACTTGTGGAACTAAATGTAATAGAAAACGTTTACAACCTTTGTAAAACCAGCACCATACAAAATGCATGGAACCAAGGGCAAGAATTAAGCGTTCATGGTTGGGCTTATAGTTTAGAAACAGGCATCATCAAAGATTTAGATGTTTCTTTTAATTCCGATGAAAAACTTGGTGATGTTTTTAAATTCGAAAATAAATAATCCCTATTTTGGAGCATATTCTCCTGAGTATGCTCCTAATTTTTAGCTATCACCCAATCAATTTTTAAATAATATTTTTCTTGTACCAGTTTTAATCAATTTAAGCAATTCAAAAGATTGTTTTATAATTATTTAAGGTCAGCCTTTCATTTTTATTTCAATTTCCAAAAATAATTCCCTAAGTTTAGCCCAACTTTAGGGGTGTCCTTTGATGGACTGAGATATATACCCTTTGAACCTGATGCGGTTAGTACCGCCGAAGGGAAAAGTGACAACAACCTATGCGTTGTTTTTTCTTTCCTCCTGTAATGGGATGCTCCTAAAGTCTGAAAATTTTAAACAGCAATGGAGATTACCGTAAATCAACAAGTTTATCAAATCACCCACAACTGCAACATTAAGCAGCTATTTGGCGATGTTTTGCAAAAGCCCAGCCAAGGTTTAGCTATTGCAATCAATCAAAACATTATTCCCAAAACCCAATGGGAAAGCCATTTTCTACAGTCGGGCGATAAAATCATCATCATTAAAGCAACCCAAGGAGGATAAAAAAACAACAATCATGAAAACAGAAAAAATTCCAACCCAGCAAGCAATTACCACTTCGCCATTCCCATCGTCAAAAAAAATTTACGTAAAAGGGCAATTGCATGATATTGAAGTAGCTATGCGAGAAGTGACTTTAAGTGATACCAAAATACATAATGGTTTTGGCCTAACAGAACCTAATCCACCTGTTACCATTTACGATACCAGTGGTCCTTATACCGATACAAATGCAGAAATTGATATTAAAAAAGGTTTACCAAAACTACGTGAAAACTGGATTATAAAGCGTGGTGATGTTGAGCAACTAGAAACTGTTTCTTCAGAATACGGACAACAACGTTTAAATGATGAAACATTAGATTATTTAAGATTTGCCCATGTCACAAAGCCTTTTAAAGCTAAAAAAGGGATGAACGTTTCGCAAATGCACTATGCGAAAAAAGGCATCATCACTCCAGAAATGGAATATATCGCCATCCGTGAAAACCAAAGGATTGATTTATTGAAAGAACAATTAAACGGTGAGTACGAAGTGATGAACCACCAACACCAAGGGCATTCTTTTGGAGCAAATACGCCTAAAGGTTACATCACACCAGAGTTTGTACGTTCTGAAGTGGCTGCCGGTAGGGCGGTGATTCCTTCAAACATTAATCACCCAGAGTCAGAGCCAATGATTATTGGACGTAATTTCTTAGTGAAAATTAACGCCAATATTGGTAACTCAGCCGTGACTTCAAGCATAGAAGAAGAAGTAGAAAAAGCAGTTTGGGCTTGTCGTTGGGGTGCTGATAATATTATGGATTTGTCAACCGGTAAAAATATTCATGAAACCAGAGAATGGATTATCCGAAACTCGCCAGTGCCAATTGGAACCGTTCCAATTTACCAGGCGTTAGAAAAAGTAAATGGTAAAGCCGAGGATTTAACTTGGGAATTGTACCGCGATACTTTAATTGAACAAGCCGAACAAGGGGTAGATTATTTCACAATTCATGCTGGCGTTTTATTACGCTATGTGCCTTTAACCGCAAAGCGTATTACCGGAATTGTTTCTCGTGGTGGCTCTATCATGGCAAAATGGTGTTTGGCGCATCATAAAGAAAATTTCCTTTACACCCATTTTGAAGAGATTTGCGAAATCATGAAAGTTTACGATGTGGCATTTTCTTTAGGTGATGGTTTGCGTCCGGGTTGTATTGCAGATGCTAATGATGCCGCACAATTTGGCGAATTAGAAACTTTAGGCGAACTGACTAAAATTGCTTGGAAACACGATGTGCAAACCATTATTGAAGGTCCTGGTCATGTACCTATGCATTTGATTAAAGAAAATATGGAAAAGCAATTGGAACATTGTTCTGAGGCACCATTTTATACTTTAGGCCCACTAACTACAGATATTGCACCCGGTTATGATCATATCACTTCTGCTATTGGAGCTGCTATGATTGGTTGGTTTGGTACAGCTATGCTTTGTTACGTAACACCAAAAGAACATTTAGGTTTACCTAATAAAAAGGATGTGAAAGACGGCGTAATTACTTATAAAATTGCTGCCCACGCTGCCGATTTAGCAAAAGGACATCCTGGTGCACAGTACCGAGATAATGCTTTGAGTAAAGCCCGTTTCGAATTTAGATGGGATGATCAGTTCAATTTATCGCTTGATCCTGATACGGCGAAAGAATTTCACGATGAAACTTTACCTGCTGATGGTGCTAAAATTGCCCATTTCTGTTCTATGTGCGGCCCAAATTTTTGCTCTATGAAAATTACGCAAGATGTTCGTGAATACGCTAAAGAAAACGGAATGGAAACAGAAGAAGCCATTGCAAAAGGTATGGAAGCAAAATCTAAAGAGTTTACAGAAAAAGGAAGTGAAATTTATTTGTAGGATCATTTGGGCATTTTAACACTCCGCCAGCTGGCGGATGTATCTTTTTTGCCATTTGCAAAACGGCAAGAGCAAAAAAGGATGCCGCTTCAATCGTTAATGCACAAAATCCTATTGATCTCGGTCTGTGTCCTCACAGACCGAAACTTGAATATAAATGGTCCGCGAGGATACAGACCATGGGAAAATAAGCAAAATGAAACTAATAGTGATTTCAAACCCTACATCTATACACAGCGAAGCCCAAATCGTAAATAATTTATTTAATGAAGGGCTTCGTTATTTTCATTTACGCAAACCAAATGAAAGTGAGGAAAGCGTAGAAAAACTATTAACACAAATTCATCCTTCATTTTATCCAAATATCGCCCTACATCAGCATCATCAACTGGCTTCAAAATTCGGAATAAAGAGACTGCATTTTCCAGAACATCAGCGGATGCAAACTGTAAAGGATGAATTGAAAATTAAAACATCAAAAGGTTTTACAATTTCAACCTCAATTCATCAAATAGAAGATTTAGAACAAGTTTCATTTTTCAATCATGTTTTTTACGGACCAGTTTTTAATAGCATTTCCAAAAAAGGATACGAAAGTAAAGTACCAGCAGATTTTGAGTTGATAAAGCCACAAAATGCTCCAAATGTAATTGCCTTAGGAGGAATAACACACCAAAATCTTCATCAAATTAAAAGGATGAATTTTGACGGAGTTGCTCTTTTAGGATTCATTTGGCAAAAACCCGAAAATGTAATAAATCAATTTAAAACCATTCAATCAACGCTCAAAATATTGTAAATCATGATCAGTCAATTACACTATATCTCACAAAGCAATTCGGAAATCTCGCATTTAAAGGCGATAGAAAATGCACTAAAAGCAGGTTGCAAATGGATTCAGTTACGCATAAAAGATGAACCTTTAGATTTTGTTTTAGATGCTGCTATAGCCGCTCGCCAACTTTGTAATGCTTATAAAGCCAAACTCATCATTAACGATTACCCTGAAATTGCTATTGAAGTAAAAGCCGATGGCTTACATTTAGGTTTACAAGATATGAGTATTCCAGCAGCGAGGGCAATTGTTGGAGATCAAATGATTATCGGCGGAACAGCAAATACCTTAGCACATATTTTACTAAGAGTAGAAGAAGGTGCAGATTATATTGGCTTGGGTCCTTACAGATTTACCAAAACCAAGAAAAACTTAAGTCCAATTTTAGGTTTAGCGGGTTATCAATCGCTAATCAAAGAAATAAATTATAGAGATATAAAAATTCCAATAATAGCCATTGGTGGAATAGAATTAGCAGATATTTCAGTTATTTCAGAAACAGGAATTTATGGAGTTGCGGTTTCTGGCGCTATTAATTATGCTGAAAATCAAGAAAATATAATAGCTCAGATTAATAAAAAATTAGAAAATCGACTTTAGAAAATCAATTATAATGTTAAAAATAGCAGATAAAATATTTACTTCTCGCCTTTTCACAGGCACCGGAAAATTTAGTTCACCACATTTAATGGAAGAAGCTTTAGTAGCTTCAGCAACAGAACTGGTTACCGTTGCCCTAAAAAGAGTAGATGTAAAAAAGCAAGATGATGATGATATCCTTATCCATTTGAAATATCCTCATATCAATTTATTACCAAATACTTCAGGAGTAAGAAATGCCAAAGAAGCGGTTTTTGCAGCACAATTGGCAAGGGAAGCTTTAGAAACCAATTGGATTAAATTGGAAATTCATCCCGATCCAAAATATTTAATGCCAGATGCTATTGAGACCTTAAAAGCTACCGAAGAGTTGGCCAAACTAGGTTTCATTGTTTTGCCATACATCCACGCCGATCCGGTTTTGTGTAAACGTTTGGAAGAAGTTGGAACAGCAGCAGTAATGCCTTTAGGTTCGCCAATTGGTAGTAATAAAGGTTTAAAAACCATCGATTTTTTAGAAATCATCATCAGCCAAAGTAATGTTCCTGTAATTATTGACGCCGGAATTGGAGCGCCATCTGATGCTGCAAAAGCCATGGAAATAGGTGCCGATGCAGTTTTGGTAAATACTGCCATTGCAGTTTCAAGTAATCCCATACAAATGGCTTTGGCTTTTAAAATGGCTGTAGAAGCTGGGCGAATGGCTTTTGAAGCCAAACTAGCAAAACCTGTAAATCATGCTGTAGCAAGTAGCCCTTTAACCTCTTTTTTAGATGAATAACTTTTTTGAACTCTTTAAAACTTACGATTGGGACAAAACCAAAGCCAGTATTTACGCTAAAACAAGCGAGGATGTGAAAAATGCTTTAGCTACCCAAAAAAGAACTTTAGAAGATTTTAAAGCTTTGGTTTCTCCTGCTGCAGCACCTTTTTTAGAGCAGATGGCAGCTTTGAGTCAGCAATTAACTTTAAAGCGTTTTGGTAATGTGCTACAAATGTATGTCCCGCTTTACCTCTCTAACGAGTGCAATAATATTTGTACTTATTGCGGTTTCAGTTTAGATAACAAGGTAAAACGCAAAACACTTTCGCCGATAGAAGTTATGCAGGAAGTTACTGCAATCAAGGAAATGGGTTACGATCATGTGCTTTTGGTAACTGGTGAAGCCAACCAAACCGTTCATGTAGATTATTTCAAGAAAGTTTTGGAATTGATTCGTCCGCATTTTGCCCATATTTCTATGGAAGTGCAACCGTTAGATTTGGAAGATTATCAAGAATTAAAACCTTATGGTTTAAATACGGTGTTGGTTTATCAGGAAACTTATCATCAAGAAGATTATAAAAAACATCACCCGAAAGGGAAAAAATCTAATTTCGAATACCGCATTAATACTCCAGATAGATTAGGCGAAGCCGGTATTCATAAAATGGGTTTGGGAGTTTTAATAGGCTTAGAAGATTGGCGAACAGATTGTTTCTTTACCGCCCTGCACTTAAACTACCTCGAAAAAAAATATTGGCAAAGTAAGTATAGCTTGTCTTTCCCTCGTTTACGCCCATTTAGCGGAGGTTTAGAACCGAAAATAGAAATGTCTGATAAAGAATTAGCACAGCTGATTTTTGCTTATCGGATATTTAATGAAGAAGTAGAATTATCCATTTCTACTCGGGAAACCGAAAAGTTTAGAAATAATATCATTAAATTGGGTATTACTTCCATAAGTGCGGGTTCAAAAACAAATCCTGGTGGTTATGTGGTTGAGCTGGAATCGTTAGAGCAATTTGAGATTTCTGATGAACGCACTCCTGCAGAAATTGCGGATATGATTAAAAAACAAGGTTATGAGCCAGTTTGGAAGGATTGGGATAATGCTTTAGCTTAAACAATGTTGCAAAAAGAAGAATTAAAAAGGTATAGCCGACAAATGATTTTGCCCGAATTAGGGTTGAAAGGGCAGGGGAAATTGAAAAGCGCCAAAGTTTTAATGATTGGTGCCGGAGGTTTAGGCTGTCCTGTTTTACAGTATTTAGCAGCTGCAGGAGTGGGAGAAATAGGAATTATAGATGATGATGTGGTGGATGAAACCAATTTGCATCGTCAAATTTTATATTTTCATGAAGATATTGGTTTAAAAAAAGCAGAGGCCGCAGCTCAAAAGCTTAAAAAACTGAATCCTTTTATAAAAATTGAAACTTTTACAGAAAGGCTAAACGCAGATAACTCATCTTCAATTTTTGCTAATTATGATTTAATAATTGATGGTTCTGATAATTTTCCGACTCGCTATTTGGTAAACGATACCTGCGTTGAACTTAACAAAACCTTAGTTTTTGGTTCTATATTTAAGTTTGAAGGGCAAGTTTCGGTTTTTAATTATAAATACGGTGCGCAATACCGAGATATTTTTCCTGAAGCTCCACAAAAACATGAAGTGCCTAACTGTGCTGAAATAGGTGTAATTGGGGTTTTACCTGGAATTATAGGAACACTAATGGCTAACGAAGCGATAAAAGTAATTACTGGAATTGGCAAAGTTTTATCGGGCAAATTATTAACGTTTAATGCTTTAGATGGCAATATGCAAGTTTTCGGCTTTAAGCCAAGTTATAAAAATTTTGTAAAATCAAATAACGAAAGTATAAGTGAAGCGGATAGCGAGGAAACACCTATAAATATTGCTGATTTGATACACCAATTGAATCAAGAACCTTCAAATATTTGTTTAATAGATGTTCGGGAGGAATACGAGTATCAAGATTTTAATATTGGAGGAATTAATATTCCTCTGTATGAATTGAAAGAACGCTTAGCCGAAATTCCATTAGGAAAAATATTGGTTTTCTGTTGTCAAAGTAGTCAACGTAGTAAGTTAGCTGCAAAACTAGTGAAGCCGCTTTATGAGGGTTCAATTTTGTATCTAAAAGATGGTGTTTTAGCTAGCTAGGTTTTTTTAAAATGAAAAGTTTTAAATATTTACCGGTTTTAAGCATTGCTGGTTCTGATTGTGGCGGAGGTGCTGGCATCCAAGCAGATCTAAAAACTTTTGCTGCTTTAGGTTGCTACGGAACAAGTGTAATTTCCGCAGTTACTGCACAAAATACTTTAGGTATTTCTGCTGTTCATCCCATCCCTTCAGAAATCGTGAAGCAGCAAATTATTGCAGTAATGGATGACATTCAACCTCTCGCTATTAAAATTGGAATGCTTTACAGTGCTGAAATTGTAATTGCAGTTGCGGAAACTTTAAAGAATTACCCAAATATTCCCATCATTTTTGACCCGGTGATGTCTGCCAGTTCTGGCGATAGTTTGATGCAAAAAGATACATTAAAAGCATTTCAAGCGCATCTTTTTCCAATTATAATACTACTAACTCCAAATCTTAATGAAGCTACTCAATTAACTCAGCAAGCAGTTAAGAATTTAGAGGATATGAAAAATGTGGCTTCTAAACTTTTAAAACTAGGATTGAAAAATGTATTGATAAAAGGTGGGCATTTACATGGGGAGCAGCTTATTAACTTTTATCAAAACCAGGAAGGTCATCAACACCAGTTTATTTCAGAAAAAATCAATAGCCAAAACTTACATGGAACAGGTTGTACTTTATCATCAGCAATTGCGGTTTATTTAGCGCAAGGTTTTAGTTTGCTAGCAGCTGTAGAAAGATCTGGAAATTATGTGCATCAATCTATTTTGCAAGGAGCTAATGTGAAAGTAGGAAGCGGGAACGGACCATTAAATCATTTTTTTGAACCTCAAAAATTAATAAAGATGATCTAATCAATGATTTGTAAATCTGCTTAAATTTCAATTTAAAAAATAAAAAGTGTATAATTGACATATATTAAAATTTGTAGATATTTATTTCAATTTTAATACTGGAAAATAGCCAATATAATTTATACCTAATTTTAAATTAATTTTAATGATGAAAAGTTTACACGTTTATTTAGCCTGTTTATGTGCCGGCTTTTTAGGTTTAGCATCTTGTCAAAACAATACTAAATCAGGAGATGGTACTGATAGCCTAAAAATAGATAGCAGTTTGTTTGACACAGTTATAGCAGAGAAAAAAGTATCAGCTTATGAATTAGAAAATGCCAATCATGTAGTGGCAAAATTTACTAATTACGGTGCTAAAATCACCAGCTTAATGGTTCCATCTTCAAATGGAGAAATGACTGATGTAGTTGTTGGCTTTAACTCAATTAAAGATTTTATTGCTTCAACTGATCCTTATTATGGAGCAATCATTGGTCGTTATGCAAATAGAATTGGTAAAGGTAAATATTCAATTGATGGCGTAGATTACCAAGCGCCAACTAATGATGGTCCTAATATGTTGCATGGAGGCCCTGATGGCTACCAAAGTATAGTTTGGGATGCAGAAAAATTGAATGATACCACCTTACAATTCTCTCATTTGGCTAAAGATGGAGAAATGGGCTTTCCGGGTAACTTAACGGTGAAGGTGATTTATCAGTTAACTTCAAAAAATGCTTTAAAAATTTCTTATGAAGCTATTACTGATAAGAAAACAATTTTAAATTTAACAAACCATGCTTATTTTAATTTGAATGGAGAGGGGAGTGGAACTATCTTGAATCATCAAGTGCAAATCTTTGCGAATGAATTTACTCCTGTTGATTCTAATTTAATTCCTACAGGTGAAATTGTTAAAGTTGCAGGGACTCCTTTTGATTTTAATAACATGCTTACTATTGGCGAAAGAATTGAGGCAGATGATCAACAGTTAAAGTATGGAAAAGGTTATGACCATAACTATGTTTTAAGTGATAAAGGCGAGATGAAGCATGCTGCGAAAGTGATAGGTGATAAAACTGGTATTATTATGGATGTTTATACAGAGGAACCAGGAATCCAATTTTACAGTGGTAACTTTATGAGCGGGAAAAATACTTTTAAAAATGGGGTTAAAGACGATTTCAGAACTGCTTTCTGTTTAGAAACTCAGCATTTCCCTGATTCTCCAAATCACCCTAATTTTCCTTCTACCACATTAAGCCCGGGCGAAACTTTTAAATCAGTTTCATACTTTCAGTTTTCTGTTAAGAAATAAGATTTTTGAATTAAGCAAAGAGGCTCTTAAATTAAATAATTTAAGAGCCTCTTATTCTTTAATTTAGGGAAGTTCTACATTAAATCTAACAATTGTTGAGAGGCATTTTTTGTATCTACTTTTTCAACAATTAAAGAAATTTTCCCTTCCTCATCAATTACAAATGTTTTGCGAGATGTACCCATATATGTTTTTCCATACATACTTTTCTCTACCCAAACTCCATAAGCTTCTACTATCTTTTTTTCAGTATCAGCAATTAAATTAAATGGAAGCTCAAACTTTGTTTCAAATTTTTTGTGCGATTTTTCATCGTCAGTGCTCACCCCAATAACCTCAAAACCTTTACCTTTAAAAAATTGGTAATTATCTCTAAAATTACAAGCTTCAGCGTTGCAGCCGGGCGTATTATCTTTTGGATAAAAGTATAAAATCACTTTCTTACCTTTAAAGCCCGAAAGTGAAACTGCTTCTCCATTTTGGTTGTTTGCCGTAAAATCTGGTGCAAGTTCACCAACTTTTAAATCTGCCATATGTTTTTTTATCTATAGAAATTTATACTGTATGTTTTAGTATTCTCTTTATTATCGGTAACAACTAATTTTAAATTATGTTTACCAAAACCAGTTTTTTCGTCAAAAGTATGCCAAAGCTTACCATTTCTTGAATCAAATTCTGCCAGTACCCATTGCTCATCAATATAAGTATTAAAACTTTTTATACCCGATAAATTGTCAGAAATTCTAAAAGATACATTAGCCTGTTTAGATAAGTTTATGCCTTCTTTGAGACCAATTGGGGTAATTGTTGGCGCAACACTATCCACCCTTAAACAAAAATTTCCAAAAGTTTTAGGCTTTGCATTTACATAACCGTCTTTATAGATTCCGCCCTGTGCACCAGTTTCTAGCTGAAAAATAATTATTTTATCAGCATAATTTAAGTAATTAGAATCAACCTTAATTGCTAAATCAAATGGGTTGTGAATTGGCGTATATTTATTGTGCAATTGATAAACTTTTGATGCCGCATAGCTCGGTTTAGCTTTCTCAGCATAATCAAAATAAAAATCGTTATACAAAGCACCCTCCGGTAATTTTAAAGATAAGCTTTGGTTAGAAAATTTATTTTCGGTTTTATAACTCATAAAAACGCCATCTTTTGGCCTGTTTTTAATAATAATATTGGGATTGTTTTTTACTTTAACAATTAAAACAGATTCATTTCCTTCAATATCTTTTAAAATATAGTCTATCTGATGGATTTTATTATCGTTAAGTTCCATTAATCCATTGTTTTTTAAAGTAGTAAAAAACTTAACTTTTGGATTATCGGCAGCAAAACCTTTTTGAATAACCCTGCCCGAACTTAATTTGCTATAATAATCTATATAAGCATTTATAGCTCTTGAATTTTCAAAAGCAAACTTGCTAATAACAGTTTCATATACCGTGTTACCATCTAATTTAATAGTGGTAGAAAATAAACCATTTTTATTTGAGGTGCCGTTTTGTTGGTCAATAGCAGAAATGCCTATACCAAACTCACCATTAACATTAATAACACCAGTTTTTCCTAAATTATATTTTCCATTATCGGCAGCAAAAGTAGGGTAGTATTGTTTTGGGGTAAACTCGCTAAAAGGATTTTTGCTGGTTTGATATACATAAAATGCACTAATTCGAGGTCTTATTGTGTCTTTTATTTTTATACCTAATGTTTGCGGGTTTATTGTTTCTTCGGTTTTACTATCACGCAATTCAAAATGTAAATGTGGTCCAGCAGAACTTCCAGTATTGCCAGAATATGCGATGATATCTCCTTTTTTTACAGGAATTTCTATAGGAGTAAGTGAAACATCAATAGCAAAACTTTGTTGGTTATATTGTAGCTTTTTTGTTCTATTAGCAATTAATGGATTGTATTTTTGCAAATGCGCATATACACTAGTGATTCCGTTTGGATGATTAATGTATAAAGCATTCCCAAATCCTCCAATTTGTACTCTTAGCCTCGAAATATATCCGTCTGCAACAGCAAATACAGGATAGCCTTCTCTTTGGTTGGTTTTAATATCTATTCCAGAATGAAAATGGTTAGATCTAATTTCTCCGAAATTTCCAGCCAATAATAAAGGAATATTTAAAGGGCTTCGGAAATAATCTTGAGAAATTGCGGGTAAAGTACCTTGTTGAGCCTTTAAGCTAGGCAAAGATATGCAGATACTTAAAAAAAGTATTAAGCCAAATTTTTTTAAATTCATATAAAATTAACTAAACTATTTTATTTCAAAATTTAATAATTCTTTTTGATTCAAATAGCCTTTAAGTTGATCTCCGATATTTACTTTGGAAACACCAGCAGGTGTGCCTGTAAAAATTAAATCACCTTTTTTTAGAGTAAAAAACTGTGAGGCGTAACTAATTATCTGGTTAAAGTTAAAAAGCATTTGAGAACTATTGCCTGTCTGTTTAACTTTATCATTTATCAATAAATTAAAATCTAAGCTATTTAAATCTCCTAACTCTGTTTTTGCGATAAACTCGCTTATGGGTGCCGAGTTATCAAATGCTTTTGCAATTTCCCAAGGCAAACCTTTTTCTTTCTGTTGTGCCTGCAAATCTCTTGCTGTAAAATCAATTCCTAAACCAATTTCTTCAAAATATTTGTCTGCAAATTTTTCGGCTATAAATTTTCCTTCTTTACAAATTTTTAAAACAATCTCAATTTCATGATGAATGTCGTTTGAGAAATTTGGGTGATAAAAAGGCTTATTACCTTTTAAAACAGCAGTGTCTGGTTTTAAAAATAAAACCGGTTTTTCTGGTACTGGGTTATTTAATTCTTTGGCATGTTCGCTGTAATTTCTGCCAATTGCTATAATTTTCATAAATTTAATTATCAATAATAATAAAAAAAGCCCTAATGAATCTCATCAGGGCTTATCAATATAAAAGTTTTTATTAAAGTACAGATATTCTTTTAACAATAGAATCTGAACCGGCAATAATTCTCACAAAATAAAATCCACTATTTAATTTAGAATCAATCAAAAACTTATTGTTTTGGTAACCTGCATTTAATTTTTGATTAAGCAGCGTTGCCACGTCATTACCTAAAACGTCTAATATTTTAATAGTAACTAAACTCTCTTTTTTAAGAGAGTAAGATAAATTAAGTTGATCTGATACTGGGTTTGGATAAACCTTAACATTATCAATTGGTTTCTGTAAATCTAAACTTACAGTTGAAATTGATTTTGTACTTTGAGATTTTGTTGATGCACTTGAATTTTCTGTACTTGATAAACCAGTTTTTAAAGAAGTCATTTTGTACATAAACGCATCAAAATCTGTTTTAAATGCATTATTGAAAACAGGTCTATTAGGTCTGTTATCTTTAAATTTTAAAGCAGCTTTTGTTAGTGAATCAGAATTGAAAGAAATACTTTTTGCAAACGTTGGCAATACTGTTGCTAAAACCGCAACAATTAAAAATGCCCGAAACGTATTTTTAAAGTATTTATTTTCCATGTCGTTTAATTAATACAAAAGTATAAATAAAATTTTTAATATTTA
Organism: Pedobacter alpinus; assembly: GCF_042684645.1. NCBI lineage: Bacteria > Pseudomonadati > Bacteroidota > Sphingobacteriia > Sphingobacteriales > Sphingobacteriaceae > Pedobacter > Pedobacter alpinus. The sequence continues at coordinate 93,192 of NZ_JBHULV010000028.1, read as the reverse complement.
TATACTATAACCTGTATTTTTTGCTGTTAACATATTTTAACATTAACAAAAACGTTGACTTATTTTTTTTACGAGTAATAAATTTAAAAGTTGCTAATTATTATTTTTGATTTACTTTTGCATCCTCATTCATAACTATTGTGTCTAATCATAAGAATTTAAATAAGTTATCTGCGGCAGGTGTTTTAATAAGCTTAGGGATAATTTACGGAGATATTGGGACTTCCCCATTATACGTTTTTAAAGCAATTATTGGAGATCGCACCATAACCAAAGAACTGATTTTGGGCGGTTTAAGTTGCGTTTTTTGGACATTAACCTTGCAAACCACAATTAAGTATGTTTTAATTACTTTAAAAGCTGATAATAAAGGAGAGGGTGGGATATTTTCTCTTTATTCTTTAGTAAAAAGGAAAGCAAAATGGTTGGTTGTGCCTGCAATCATCGGTGGTTGTGCACTTTTAGCTGATGGTATAATTACACCCCCAATTACAATTTCTGCTGCGATAGAAGGGTTAGAAATATTTTATCCAAACTTACAAACCATCCCTATAGTTATCGCAATTATCACTGCTTTGTTCATCATTCAACAGTTTGGTACTTCAATAGTAGGTAAGGCTTTTGGCCCAATAATGTTTGTTTGGTTTAGTATGATGGGCGTTTTGGGCCTTAGTTATATCGTTAAATACCCCGTTATTTTAGCAGCGTTAAATCCTTACTATGCTGTTAACTTGTTGGTAACAAACCCAGGTGCTTTAGGTATTTTGGGTGCTGTTTTTTTATGTACTACTGGTGCAGAAGCTTTATATTCTGATTTAGGGCATTGTGGAAGAAGAAATATAAGGGTTAGCTGGATATACGTTAAAACATGTTTATTACTAAACTACTTTGGGCAAGGTGTTTACTTATGGGATATTCAAAACGAATTATTGGATGGTAGAAATCCTTTTTACAGGATGATGCCAGATTGGTTCCTGATTTTTGGTATTTCAATAGCAACAGCGGCTGCAATTATTGCAAGTCAAGCGTTAATTTCTGGGTCGTTTACATTAATATCAGAAGCTGTAAGGTTAAATATTTGGCCCAAGGTTAAAATTAATTATCCTTCAGAAGAAAAAGGACAATTATATGTGCCAAGTATGAACTGGCTATTGTGGGTAGGTTGTTTAGGTGTGGTTTTGCTGTTTAAAAGATCAGAGGAGATGGAGGCAGCCTACGGTTTGTCAATTACCATTGCAATGTTAATGACCACAATATTGGTTGCTGTTTATCTTAAAAAGAAGAAATACCCAAAATACTTAATTGCATTATTTTTAATTGTTTATATCTCTATAGAGATGACATTCTTTATAGGTAACGTAACAAAGTTTTTGCATGGCGGTTGGTTTACGGTTTTAATAGGATTAGTTCTTTTTAGTGTCATGTGGGCATGGTATAATGCTCGCAAAATAAAAAACAGATATGTTAAATTTGTAGAGATAGAACAGTATTACGATATTATTAAAGAACTTAGTAATGACGAATCTATCCCAAAATATTCGTCACAATTAGTTTATTTAACAAGTGCTAACTTTTCATCAGAAATAGAGTCAAAAATAATTTACTCAATTGTGCAAAAGAAACCAAAACGGGCGGATGTTTATTGGTTGGTACATGTTGACGTGGTTGATGAACCCTATAAATCTGATTATAAAATAGAACATCTAATACCAGGTAAATTAATTAGAATAGATTTTAAATTAGGTTTTAGAGTTGAACAAAAAATAAGTGTTTTGTTTAGGAAAGTTGTGGAAGATTTAGTTAAAAACCACGAGGTAGATATTGTTAGTAGATATAATTCTTTAAATAAATTCAATATTATAGGCGATTTTAGATTTGTAGTTTTAGAGAAAATACTATCAAGTTCTAATAAACTATCTTTTTGGGATAAAGTAAATTTAGATTTTTATTTTGTGCTTAAACACTTTAGTTTATCAGAAGAAAAGGGTTTTGGTTTAGATTTAAGTTTTGTAACCTTAGAAAAAGTACCGTTAATGATAAGTGAAAACGATAAAGTAGAATTGGTACGTGTTAATTAATACGTTAAAAAATTCTTGTTACAAATGAGGATTTAGATTTGGCTTTATATCACTACAAGCTAAGTTTTTTTAAAACTAAATCTTAAAACGCATTTACAAATTCAAACATTTTAAAAAAAAGGAGCATGATGATTTAATATCAATGCTCCTTTTTTTTAATAAGCTTTAAAAATATTGTTTTATGCTTAAAACTGTCCTTTTGTAAAATGTTTTAATTGAATAACTTCTTTTTCAGTTAAATATCTCCAACGTCCACGGGTTAAATCCTTTTTAGTTAAGTTAGCATAAATTACTCGGTCTAATTTGATAACCTCGTAACCTAAACTTTCAAAAATACGACGTACAATGCGGTTTTTTCCGCTATGTATTTGAATTCCTATTTCGTTTTTAGATCCGCCTGTTACATATTTAACTTCGTCTGGTTTAATTAAACCATCTTCAAGCTCTAAACCAAAAGCAATTTTATTAAAATCTCCTTGAGTTAAATTTTTATTCAATTCTACATGATAAATTTTACTGATGCTGTTTTTTGGATGGGAAAGTTTATCAGCTAAATCGCCATCATTTGTTAATAATAACAAACCTGTAGTATTTCTATCTAAACGTCCAACTGGGTAAATTCGCTCTCTGCTTGCTTTGTCAACTAATTCCATTACAGTTTTACGTTCTTGAGGATCGTCTGTTGTAGTAATGTAGTCTTTAGGTTTATTTAATAAAACATAAACCATTTTCTCTCTTTTTAAAAGCTCGCCGTTGTATCTAATCTGGTCAACAGCAGGGTTGATTTTTGTACCCAATTCAGATACAGCCTCGCCATTAACAGTTACTACACCAGCTATAATTAGTTCATCAGCTTTTCTTCTTGAACAGATGCCGGAATTTGCAATAAAACGATTTAACCTAATGGTATCTCCATCTTTTTTGAAAACAGGTTTATTGCTTCCTTTACTTTTAAGCTTTACTTGGTCGTCTTGAAATTCGTTTGATTGATCATCATCCGTTTTTCTTTTACGGTATGGCTTATCTCCTCTGTCTTTAAATGTTCTTTTCTCTTCTGAAAAACCTTCTCTTCTATCCTCTTTGTTGAAACTTTTATCGCTGCTTACAAATGGTTTTCTGTTTTCCTCGTTTCTATCCCCAAACGGTTTTTTATCACCGTAAGAACCTCCTCTTTCACGGTTTCCATAAGGTTTTCTGTCATCAGAACCTTCTCTTTTATCACCGTAAGGTTTTCTATCTCCGTAAGAGCTTCCTCCTTCACGGCTTCCATAAGGTTTTCTGTCACCAGCACCTTCTCTTTTATCACCGTAAGGTTTTCTATCTCCGTAAGAGCTTCCTCCTTCACGGCTTCCATAAGGTTTTCTGTCACCAGCACCCTCTCTTTTATCACCGTAAGGTTTTCTATCTCCGTAAGAGCTTCCTCCTTCACGGCTTCCATAAGGTTTTCTGTCACCAGCACCTTCTCTTTTATCACCGTAAGGTTTTCTATCTCCGTAAGAACTTCCACTATCGCGAGTTCCATAAGGTTTTTTTTCTCCGTAAGAACTTCCGCCTTCGCGTGTTCCATAAGGTTTTTTATCACTAGAATTTTCTCTCTTATCTCCGTAAGCTTTTCTGTCAGCAAAAGAATTTCCACCATCACGGCTTCCGTAAGGTTTTCTGTCGCCAGAAAATTCTTTTTTATCACCGTAAGATTTTTTGTCTTTGTTAAAGCTTGAAGAAGAGCGGCTGTCAGAGTTTGATCTGCCGGCAGATTCAGATCTATCAGAGTTTTTGTAGTCTTTTCCGGATTTGTCGTCGCGACTGTTCCTGTTGTTATTGAATGGCATGGTCTTATTAAATTAATACCTGTTTTAAGGGGTGCAAAGTTACAAAAAACTTTAGAATTTGAAAGTTTATTAACAGCTTTTAATAAGGCAATTAGGTTTGCTTACTAATGGAGTTTTAAAGGGTTAAAAATACTTGTTTTTGTAACTATTTGATAATGTGATAAATAAAACTTACCTTTGCCCTGCTTTTTTATTAAATGGAAATAAAACAAGAATTATGAAGTTAAAACACATACTTGCTTGTAGCTTAATGTTAGTAATTTGTGTACTCACAAAAATGTTTGGTTACAGCTATTCCAGTACAATTAGTAAAGCGATTATTCCAAGTTTAAAATCGGTAAGAACAATTACAGAAAATGATTTTTTAAAGGACTTAGAATTTGCTAATGAACTGTTTCCCTCTGGGAATAAACGCATAGATAATAAAATGAAGAGAGCACTTAAAGCTAACTCATTTTCAACAATGCAAACTCTTAAACTACATCAAAGGTCAGAAATTTGGTTTCCTATTATAGAGCCAATTTTGAAAAAATACGGTGTTCCTGACGATTTTAAGTACATCCCTTTAATTGAAAGTGGGATGAAAAGAGGACAATATTCGCCAAAAGGGGCTGCCGGATTATGGCAATTTATGCCTCAAACAGCCAGAACTTACGGCTTAACCGTTAACGATAATGTAGATGAACGAATGAATGTGCGTTTGGCTACTGTAGCTGCTGCAAAATACATTAAAGATTTGCATAGGCAATTTAACAGTTGGACATTAGCTGCCGCCGCTTATAATGGAGGCGAAGGTAGAATGAAACGTCAAATTAATAAACAAAATATTGACGATTATTTTAAAATGGATTTAAACCACGAAACAGGTAAATATGTTTATAGTTTAATTTCTATGAAAGAAGTGATTGAGCATCCTGAAGATTATGGGTATAAAATTCGTAATGGCAGAAAGTTAATGGCCATTAAAGATTAATAATTGAAAACGAGCCGGAAATTAATTTCTGGCTCGTTTTTTTATTAATTTATTTTAAGAAGATAACAGGAGTAAAACTTTAGTTTTTGGCTTTATTTTCTTGAATCTTTTTTATTACTTTTTCACCCATTGCCTTCCCCCAAACTTGTCCTACTTGCATAGATTCTTGCATAATTAGAGGTGTTTTTTCTAAAACTCTTTTTCCTAAATCAGTTTGATAAAATGCGATTAAGCCGTCCAAATCTTTCTCCGTATAATATTTGTCGTAAATAGGAATTACCAGGTTTGTTAAATCATCAGCATTCACTTCTTTTAGAAAATCATCCCAAAAATGATTACTCATATTTGGCTGTTGAGTTTTAAAAGCAGTAATAATTTGATTAATGGCTTGCATGCCCATTTTGGAAGATCCAGAAATTTCTAAAAAAGTTTTGATTTTTTCTGTTTTTGATGCTGATGTTTGAGCAAATAAAGAAAATATTGTAAACATTAAGAACGCCACAGTGAGTAAAGTTTTTTTCATAATAAGGTAAGTAGATTAAATTTTAATAGAACTAGTGATTTTTATATATATAAGTCAATAGTTCGAATCTATTTTGATAGGGATCTTTAAAAAACAAACGTTCTCTGCCTTCAATTACGGTAGAGTAACTAATTTCAATTCCTTTAGATTTTAAAAAGTCTTCTGCAATTTTTAAGTCACTTACCTCAAATGCGGGATGCCTTTGTGAACTTAAACCTTGTTGTTCTTCCATGATGTGAAGTTCTATATCAGCAATTTTAAACCATAAAGCATTAAATGGCCTATCTCCTGAAATTATAGGAAGTTCTAAAACTTTTTCGTAAAAAGCTCCAGCTTCGGCTAGTTTACCTATTGGGACATTTATTAAAATGTGGTCTGTTCTTTTAAAAGGAATCATATTTTTACTCGTTTAGATCTTCTGATGCATCGTTTCTAAATTTAACTTGTATGCCGTGAATAAAGTTACGCAGTATTTGATCTTTACAAGGGCGATATTGGTTTTGAGTAGGATTTCTGAAAAATGCGCTTAATTCTGTTTTACCAATTTTAAAATCGACTAACTGTAAAACTTCAATAATGTCATCATCTTTAAAAGCTAAAGCAATTTTTAATTTTCTAAAAATGATATTATTGTTTAATTTTTTTTCTGGCTTAGGTTGTTCACCTTCTTTCTTACCTCTTTTTAAATTGATAAATCCTGTTAAAAATATAGCTAAATCAATGTCGTAAATAGGTTTATAATCAGGTGCATCGTCTTTTTTTAACCATTCGCTAATTTCTGCCCGCGTTACTTCCTTATCCGCTAATGCAAAAACTTTAATCATTTGGTCATCACTCAGTTCAAAAGTATAGCGTAAGCGGCGTAAAATATCGTTGTTGGTCAAATTATTTGATTTAGATGTATTCATTTCGTTGCCTTTAGCCTTTCAGCTTTTTAATTGTAAAACTCTTTCTTCGCTGCTGACAAAGTATTTCTTAACAAGCTTACAATCGTCATTAATCCAACGCCGCCTGGTACAGGAGTGATGTACGAACATTTTGGAGCTACGTTATCAAAATCAACATCACCAAAAAGCTTGTAGCCAGATTTTGTTACATCAGATGTTTCACGGTTCATGCCTACATCAATCACCACAGCACCATCTTTTACCATATCAGCAGTTAAGTAATTCTTTTTGCCAATAGCTACAATCACAATATCCGCTTTAAGTGTAAGCTCTTTTAAATTTTGAGTTTTGCTATGTGTAAGTGTAACTGTTGCATTTCCAGGATTTGCATTACGGGCCATTAAAACACTCATTGGGCTACCTACAATGTTACTTCTTCCAATAACTACACAATTTTTACCCGCGGTCTTAATACCATAAAACTCCAGCATCAACATAATACCAAAAGGAGTAGCAGGTAAAAAACAAGGTAAATTTCTTTGCATGCGCCCTAAGTTAATAGGGTGGAAACCATCTACATCTTTTTTATAGTCAATGGCTTCAGTAACTTTATCAGGATCTATATGCTTTGGTAAAGGCAACTGAACTATAAATCCATCTATTGAATTGTCTTTGTTTAGCTCTTCTATTTTATTTAGTAACTCAGCTTCGGTAACTGTTTCATCGTATCTTAATAAAGATGATTTAAACCCAACTTTCTCACAGTTACGCATTTTACTAGCAACATAGGTTTCGCTACCGCCATCATTCCCTACTAAAACGGCAACCAAGTGAGGTTTACGACCAGTTTTTTCTAGCATTTCTGCCGCTTCAATAGCAATTTGCTTTTTTAATTCTTCCGAAACGAGTTTTCCGTCTAACAATATCATTTTATATAAGTTTTGATTGATATTAATGTGAATGCAAAGCTAAAATTTTTTAAAGATGCTTAAACTGAATTAAGATTATTTTACAAAATATTTCACAGCAAAATCTTCGCAATTAAGTACTTCCATTTCCGAAAAATGGAAGTCTTTTAAGTTTTCTGTTACTATACATTCGCAATTGTTTTCTAAAGCTGCATAATACTCTAAGCCATCCTCAAAATCTAATATTTTTTTATTTTCTAAGGTTTTTGTAACTCCTAACCTGTCATTGTCAGCAATTTGAATGTGCTCTAAAAGCAAGCTAATTTTAGTTTTTGCGACTTTCGATGATGTTTTTTTCTCGGCAAAATAGTAGGCTATCGCTAAACAAACCGGAGAAGTGTATAAAGTAAATTTAGGATGATCAGCCAAACTTAAAATGCGGGCTGCGTAAGAAAAAACAGGATATTCTTTATTTAGAACAGCTACCAGAACATTTGCATCTAAAAAAACTTTCATTTTTTTGATGCAAAGAATTCATCTTTTTGTGATGTTTTTTTAGATTTTTTAGTTTGATAAATGGCATCACCTTCGGCAACCATGCTTACCCAATCAGAAATTGGGAAATCTTCTAAAGATTGGTAAGGTTTTTCTACAACTTTAGTTAACAAATGCTCTATCATACGCGATAAGCTAATGTTGTTACGCTCTGCATATTTTTTAGCCTTGTTAATGATATCTTCATCAAAAGAGAGTGTTAATTTAGTATCCATAGCAAATAATTTAATTTTGATATCCAAAGATATAAAAATATTACGTGAACAAAGAATATTTAATACGTATGATTTGTTTTCTGAGGTTAGAAGTATTTAGTATCAAGTACCCAGCTGCTCTTATTCCGTTATTAATTGTTGGATGTTAGAATAATAAGAGTATCAAGTAGATAAATCGCTTGCAGTCTTGCTACTTGATACTCGAATTTTGCTACTAATTTTAGTCCAGCTTTAAAACTGCCATAAACGCTGATTGTGGAATCTCTACGTTACCCACTTGGCGCATGCGTTTTTTACCTTTTTTCTGTTTTTCTAACAATTTACGTTTACGCGAAATATCACCACCATAACATTTAGCAGTTACATCTTTACGCATAGCCTTTACGTTTTCGCGGGCAATAATTTTAGCCCCAATAGAAGCCTGTATCGCAATATCAAACTGTTGGCGAGGTATTAATTCCCTTAGTTTTTCACAAATACGCTTACCAAAATCGTAAGAATTACTTCTGTGAATTAAAGACGATAGAGCATCAACATGTTCGCCGTTAAGCATAATATCTAATTTTACCAAGTCTGATTGTTTATAACCTATCTGGTGATAATCAAAAGATGCATATCCTTTAGATATGGTTTTTAATCTATCGTAAAAATCAAATACAATTTCGCCCATTGGCATTTCAAATACCAATTCAACCCTATCAGCAGTTAAATAGTGCTGGTTCATAATCATCCCTCTTTTTTGGATACACAAAGACATCACCGGACCAACAAACTCGGCTTTGGTAATGATATTGGCCTTGATAAAAGGTTCTTCAACAAATTCTAATTTAGAAGGATCAGGTAATTCTGAAGGGTTGTTAATTATAAAAGGATCGCCTTTAGTAGTATGTGCAACGTAAGATACGTTAGGAACAGTCGTAATAACCGTCATATCGAATTCACGCTCTAAACGTTCTTGAATAATTTCCATGTGTAGCATTCCTAAAAATCCACAACGGAAACCGAAACCCAATGCCGCAGAAGATTCTGGCTCAAAAACCAAAGAAGCATCGTTAAGTTGCAATTTGTGCATTGCCTCACGTAATTCTTCAAACTCATCAGTATCTACAGGGTAAATTCCTGCAAAAACCATCGGTTTAACCTCTTCAAAACCTTGAATTCCCAAAGCGGGTCTGTCTCTTAATACAATTGTATCTCCAACTTTTACCTCACGAGCTTCTTTAATACCAGATATAATATAACCTACATCACCAGTTTTTACAACATCTTTTGGTGTAGGGTTTAATTTTAAAATACCAACCTCATCTGCAATGTATTCTTTGCCAGTAGCAACAAATTTTACTCTGTCGTTCTTTCTAATTTCGCCATTTACTACTTTAAAATAGGCTATAATTCCGCGGAAAGAGTTAAAAACAGAATCGAAAATTAAAGCTTGTAAAGGAGCCTCCGGATCACCAACTGGTGGAGGTACTCTATTAATTACTGCTGTTAAAATATCTTGAATTCCTAATCCGGTTTTACCAGATGCAGGAATAATATCAGAACGTTCGCCACCAATCAAGTCAACAATTTGGTCTTTTACCTCTTCTGGCATCGCCCCAGGTAAATCCATTTTGTTTAAAATTGGTATAATATGTAAATCTTGTTCTAAAGCTAAATATAAGTTAGAAATAGTTTGCGCTTGAATACCTTGTGAAGCATCAACAATCAATAACGCACCTTCGCAGGCTGCAATAGAACGCGAAACTTCGTAAGAAAAATCTACGTGACCTGGAGTGTCAATCAAGTTTAAAATGTACTCCTGACCCTCATGGATATAGTTCATTTGTATGGCATGACTTTTTATAGTGATACCACGCTCGCGTTCTAAATCCATATTATCCAACAATTGAGCTTGAGACTCGCGTTGGGTAACTGTAGAAGTGAATTCTAATAAGCGATCTGCAAGAGTACTCTTACCATGATCGATGTGTGCAATAATGCAAAAATTACGTATATGCTTCATTTGAAACGCAAAGATAGATTTTTAAGCAGAATTTTAATTAACAATTTTGTAAAGCTATTGGTTTAATTTGGGCAAACCCCGAAAAGGGCACAAGCTATCCGCTGTAGTCCCAAAAATACCGATAAATCGGTATGGGAGCTGCCGCTGCTATCCTTTTTGCAGACGCTACTTTAAAATAGTCTTTTATTCAAATTCCGTTCTATTTAATAAATCTCTAAATTTGCGGCATGTCCATTTTTCATTTCAAACAATTTGTAATAGACCAAGAAGGTTGTCCAATGAAAATAAATACTGACGGTGTTTTATTAGGGGCAATGTGCAATGTATCTGCTGCAAAGCGAATATTAGACATTGGGACAGGTACCGGAGTAATTGCGTTAATGATTGCTCAAAGAAATCGTGAGGCTTTTGTGGATGCTATTGATGTTGATTACATAGCTTATGATAAATCTAAAAAAAACTTTGAAAATTCGTTATTTCACTCTTGTTTAAAAGCTCATCATCATAGTTTTAAGGAGTTTTTTGATTTAAACCCGTTAAACAAATACAATTTAATAGTTTCCAATCCGCCTTATTTTTTAAATGCTTTACAATCGCCAAAAGCATCAAAAAACATATCAAAACACACAAATGAACAATTTTTTCTAGACCTATTATTGGCGGCAAAAAATCATTTAACTGATAATGGCAATTTAGAGTTGGTTTTACCTGTAGATATTTCATTAATGCTACAAAATACTGCTCAAGATTATGGTTTATATGCCAATAATTGTATTAAAATAAATTCTTATCCCGATAAGGCTCATATTAGACATATTATCAGTTTTTCTAAACAACAAAAAGAACAATTAGATTTTCAGGAATTTTGTATTTATGAATCTCAAGGGATTCATTCATTACAATACAAAACACTTTTAAAAGACTTTTTTAAAATATTTTAATGATAAAAGTTGGATTAATATCAGATACACATAGTTACTTAGATGATGCTGTATTTAAGTATTTTGATGATAGGGACGAAATTTGGCATGCCGGCGATTTTGGAACATTGGAGCTAGCAGATAAATTAGCGGCTTTTAAGCCACTTAAAGGGGTTTACGGCAATATTGATGCTAAAGATATCAGAGAAATTTATCCAGAACATTTAAGATTTAAGTGCGAAGATTTAGATGTTTGGATGACGCATATAGGAGGATATCCAAATAGATATTCTTCAAACGTAAAGCCAGATATTTACACTAAGCCGCCCGGTTTGTTTATTTCTGGTCATTCTCATATTTTAAAAGTTATTTATGATAAAAAAATAGAATGCCTGCATATTAATCCCGGTGCAGCGGGTAAACAAGGTTGGCACAAAAAAAGAACTTTAATTAGATTTTGTATTTCTGAAAATAAAATCCATACATTAGACGCCATAGAATTAGCAGATAGATAACGTAAAAAGTACACTAAGTATATGGCAAAAGTAATTACATTAGGTCAATTTATTATTCAAAAACAAGCAGATTTTCCTTACGCAAAGGGAGAACTTTCTAGGTTATTAAGAGATATAGGTATTGCATCTAAAATTGTAAACAGAGAAATTAATAAAGCAGGACTGGCAGATATTATTGGTGATGTAGGTTCTATAAACGTACAAGGTGAAACTCAAAAAATATTAGACGTTTATGCTAACGAACAATTTATTTCTGCTTTAAGTGCTGGTGGCGAGTGTGCATTGGTAGTTTCTGAAGAAAATGAAGAGGTTATTATATTAAACAATGATGTTTCTAAAAACGCTAAATATGTTGTTGCTATTGATCCTTTAGATGGTTCCTCAAATATTGATGTTAACGTAGCTGTAGGTACAACTTTCTCTATTTTCAGAAGAATATCTAAAGAAGGGGAAGCAGATATTAAAGATATTTTACAAAAGGGAACTGAACAAGTTGCTGCTGGTTATATTGTTTATGGTTCATCAACCATGTTGGTTTATACCACAGGTTGTGGTGTAAATGGTTTTACTTTAGATCCATCTATTGGCGAGTTTTGTTTATCGCACCCTAATATTAAAATACCAGAAACAGGTACTATTTATAGTATGAACGAAGGTAATTACGTTCACTTTCCGGAAGGCGTAAAAAAATATATTAAATATTGCCAAGTAGAAGATGCTGCAACTTCAAGGCCTTATACATCAAGATATATTGGTTCTATGGTTGCAGATTTACACCGCAACTTAATTAAAGGTGGAGTTTATATTTACCCAAGTACTGCAAGCGCACCAAACGGAAAATTAAGATTAGTTTATGAATGTAATCCTTTAGCTTTTATAATAGAGCAAGCTGGTGGAAGAGCCAGCAACGGATTTGAGCGTATTTTAGATATTGAAGTTACGGAAATACATCAAAGAGAATCTATATTTATAGGTTCAACAGAAATGGTTTTGAAGGCCGAAGAGTTTATGGCTGAGTATTCTGCAAAGGAAGTTAGTTAGTTAGTTTTTAGTTAGTTAGTTAGTTAGTTAGTTTTTAGTTAGTTAGTTAGTTAGTTAGTTAGTTAGTTTTTAGTTTTTAGTTAGTTAGTTAGTTAGTTAGTTAGTTAGTTAGTTAGTTTTTAGTTAGTTTTTAGTTAGTTTTTAGTTAGTTAGTTAGTTAGTTAGTTTTTAGTTAGTTTTTAGTTAGTTAGTTAAGTTTTTAATTTATAAAAGTTTTTGATTTTCAACTTCAAAAACACTATCAATACCAACATCCTTACTTTTAGATGCGATGACCGCAAGTTCATCGCATCTTTCATTTTCTGGATGGCCGGCGTGGCCTTTTACCCATATAAATTTAACCTGATGCAATTTATACGATTGCAAGAAACGCAACCAAAGATCTTTATTCTTTTTTCCGGCAAAGCCTTTTTTAACCCAACCAAAAACCCATTTTTTCTCAACAGAATCTATCACGTATTTAGAGTCTGACACCACAGTAACTTCTTGGTTTAAACTTTTAATAGATTCTAAACCAACGCAAACGGCCATTAACTCCATGCGGTTATTGGTGGTTCGCCTAAACCCTGCAGAAAGCTCTTTGTAATGCTTTCCCGATTTTAGAACAACACCATAACCACCCGGCCCTGGGTTTCCACTTGCAGCACCATCTGTAAAAATTTGAATCATGTGCGAAGATAAATAATTAACAATTTATGTGCAGATAAAAAATTATATCGCATTAAATCAATGTAATAGGAGTGATTTCACTAATAATTTTTTAAAAAGTTTGATTAGTATAAATTTTAAATTATTTTTGCACTCCACTAAAACAAATGGCGGTCGTAGCTCAGTTGGTTAGAGCACTGGTTTGTGGTGCCGGGGGTCGTGGGTTCGAGCCCCATCGTCCGCCCCAAATGTTTGGAAGCCTCTCAAGAAATTGAGAGGCTTTTTTCGTTAAAAGAAGTTTTTCTTCTAAAAGTTCACATCAGGGTATTTAGTATTTTCAGGGATTTTTTGGTGTCTTAAGCTTATTCGGTTTAAAATTTTTCATAAATCCCGAATTTTTCATAAAAAAACGAATTTCAATTAACGCATAACAGAGCTTACGTTCAAATCTCCCCAACATTTCTATCAATTGTCATAATTTAAGATCATAAAAAATTATTAGCATTTTTATTATGTAGATTTAGTCTAAATAAGTACTTTCGCATTAATATCTCTTAAAATAACTTTAAACAAAGAAATGAAGAAAAGATTATTAATGATCATGTTTGTTTTAGCAGTATTTACTGTAAATGCTCAAAACAAAAACACTTTGCTGCAAGCCGATTTTTGGAAACAAAATCCCAATATTGAAATCGTAAAAGCAGAAATTGCTAAAGGAAATAATCCTGCTGAATTAGATCAACGATCCATGGATCCTACAACTTTTGCAATAAACAATAAGGCATCAATAGAAACCATTAAATTTTTATTGAGTTTGGAAGGAAACCCAGTAAATAAAATTACCCACGATAGCCGTATTTATTTGCATTGGGCAGCTATGAGCGGGAATGCAGAGCTGGTGGAATATTTAGTTTCTAAAGGTTCGGAGCTATATGTTGAAGACAGCCATGCTACAGAGCCATTAGTTTTTGGTTTATCGGGCGGTAAAAGAAATATACCTGTTTATGATGCTTTTTTTAAAGCAGGTGTTGATGTTAAACGAAAATATAAAGACGGGGCTAACTTATTATTATTAGGTATTGCAAATGATGCTGATTTAGCACTTTCTGATTATTTGGTTAAAAAAGGTCTGTCTTTAAACAATGTTGACGAACAAGGTAGCACTGCATTTGATTATGCCGCTAAAAGTGGAAACATCAATTTATTAAAAAACTTAACTGCAAAAGGTGTTAAAGCAACTGATGCTGCCTTAATTTTCGCTTCGCAAGGCGGTAGAGGTTCTTCAAGTTCTGTAGAAGTATTCAAATACTTGGTAGAAGATGTTAAATTAAATGCTTCTTATACCAATAAATCAGGATACAGCACTTTACATTATTTAGCCCGCAAACCAAATCAAGAAGAAATAATTAGTTACTTATTAACTAAAGGTGCTGATGTAAACAAACCAAATGAAGAAGGCAATACACCATTTATGATTGCTGCATCGGGCAGAAATTTGAAGGTATTACAACTTTTAGCTCCTAAATTAAAAAACATCAATGCTGTAAATAACAAAGGAGAATCTGCTTTAACTTTAGCTGTAAATGCCAGTTCGCCAGAAGTGGTTTCTTTTTTAATCAATAATGGGGCTGATGTTAAGGTTGAAGATAAGGCAGGCAACAACTTAGCTTTCCACTTGGTTCAAGGTTATCGTCCGGCAAGCCCGCAAAATGGTGGGCAAAAAGATGAGTTTACAGATAAACTAAGTTTGTTAACAGCCAAAGGTTTGGATGCGAAACAGCTACAGAAAGATGGAAGTAGTTTATACCATGCAGCCATTTTAAAATCAGATTTAGTTTTACTTAAAAAGCTGACTGATTTAAAAGTTAATGTTAACGCTAAGAACAAAGAAGGTTTAACTGTATTGCACAGAGCCGCACTTATTTCTAAGAATGATGAGGTTTTGAAGTATTTAGTTTCTATTGGAGCTGACAAAAGCATTAAAACCGAATTTGATGAAACAGCTTACGATTTAGCTACAGAGAATGAATTTTTATCAAAAGGAAATATATCAGTTACGTTTTTAAAATAATATAATGAAGACTTTTTTAAATATTTGTGTGTTTGGGATTTTGTTGAGTTTTGCTGCTACTGCTGATGCACAAACATCAAAATATAAGTGTATGCTACAAATGAACGCTTACACCGGTGAGGAAGCTTATGTTGTGGTTTCATTGATTAACCCAAAAGGAGCTTACGAAAAAACTTTATACATGATGGGTGATGATAAACAGTGGTATAATAGTTTTAAAGAGTGGTTTAAGTTTTTCTCGAAAACCAAAAAAGTAAACGCTAAAACCGGTGCATCTGTTGGTGGCGGTGATAGAAGTATGGTTAATTTAGAGATTGATGACGCTAAACTAAACAAAGGTTATAAATTACGTTTTGAAAGTGCTGTGGAAGATCAGAAATATTATGTAGCTGATATTGAAATTCCCTTAACAACCGAAGCACTTGCGGGCAAAGCAGATGGTAAAGGTTATATCAAGTACATCAGATTTAGTAAAGTTCAACCATAAAATTAAGGAATGACCTTATCTACTTGGCGGTACGCCCATTTGGCGTTGGCCATAATATCATCTGTTTTTCTAGTGATGGCATCGGTTACCGGTGCCATACTTGCAATTGATGCAATTCAGGAGAAAATGCCAGCCTACCGTGTTGCTAATTTTAATGAAATTACTTTAGCACAAAGTATTCCTGCACTCCATAAAAAATATCCAGAAATTAGTGAAATAAGTGTAGATCATAACGGTTTTGTATTATTAAAGGCTTTTGATAGTGGGGGAAACGAAATTGATGGTTACGTAAACCCCGAAACAGGAGAGGTTTTAGGTAAGCCTGTAGAAAAAAGTGCCTTTATTCAGTGGAATATAGCTTTACACCGCTCTCTTTTTTTGAAAGAAACAGGCAGACTAATTATTGGTGTAATAAGTTTTTTGTTGGTACTAATTGCGATTTCTGGTTTTGCATTGGTTGTTCAAAGGCAGCGAGGCATTTCCAAGTTTTTCACAAAAGTAATAAAGGAGTATTTTTTTCAATATTATCATGTAATTTCCGGTCGGTTAATTTTAATTCCGGTGTTAATTATTGCCCTAACCGGAACCTACCTCTCAACGGCAAGGTTTCAGCTTTTTCCTTTGGATAATACCAAACACAAAGAAATTATTGTTGTAGATGAAATCCCAGAACAAAGAAATATTGCTGATTTTAAAGTTTTTAATACCACTAAACTTGAATCGGTTCAAAAAGTAGAATTCCCTTTTGCAGATGATCCGGAAGAATTTTACACGCTTAAACTTAATGATAAAGAACTTATTGTTAACCAGTTTACCGGAAAAATAGAAAGCGAAATTAAGTATCCGATAACACTGTTATTAGAAAACCTGAGCTTAGATTTACATACTGGGCGTACAAATATTATTTGGGCTATCGTCTTAGCCATTGCTTGTCTTAACATTTTGTTTTTTATTTATTCTGGCTTTGCCATTACGCTAAAAAGAAGGGCAACTAAAATTAAGAACAAATACAAAGCAAAAGATGCTGAGTATATTTTGCTAGTTGGCTCAGAAAATGGAAGCACTTTTAGATTCGCAAATGCTATTCATGAGCAATTAAATGTACAGGGAAAAGCATCTTATTTGGTACAGCTAAATAATTATACTATTTTCCCTAAAGCCAAACATTTACTTGTTTTTACATCTACGTATGGTTTGGGCGATCCACCATCAAATGGAAATAAAGTATTACAACTTATTGATAGGTATCCGCAAAAGCATAAAATTGGTTTTTCGGTAGTTGGATTTGGGTCTCATGCTTACCCAGATTTTTGCGTATTTGCTAAACAAATTCACGAAAAATTGAGTGCACAAGAATGGGCAAATGCGGTAACTGATTTGTTTACCGTGGATGATAAATCGGCAGTGGATTTTGTAAATTGGGTAAAAGAATGGAGTGCTAAAACTGAGATTGAATTAGCCAAAACACCGGCCTTGTATGCTAAAAAACCAAAAGGCTTGCACAAAATGATGGTTTTGGATAAAACAACAATTTCTGAAAGTGAACAAACTTTTATGCTTACTATTAGAGTGCCAGCAAGAACAAAATTTACTTCAGGCGATTTATTGGCCATTTATCCGGCTAACGATAATCGGGAACGTTTGTATTCGGTAGCTAAATGCAATGGAAATGTACAATTAGTGGTAAAACTACATCCAGAAGGCTTAGGTTCGGGGTATCTAAATAATTTAAATATAGGTTCTGTAATTAAAGCCAGAATGGTTACCAACGCTTCATTCCATCAACCTAAAAATAAAGCTATTGCCATGATTGCCAACGGAACCGGAATTGCTCCGTTTTTAGGAATGATATTGCAAGGTAAAAAGACAATACCCCACAGTTTGTATGTAGGTTTTAGAAATGAAACTCAACTTGTTAAACACCATCAATCATTTTTAGAAAAACAAATAAAGCAACAAAAATTACAGAAATATCAAATTGCTTTTTCGCGGGAGCAAAACCATTGTTATGTGATGGATTTAATCCGAACTGACGCTGATTATTTAGCTCAATTGTTA
This sequence comes from Pedobacter alpinus, assembly GCF_042684645.1. Classification (NCBI taxonomy): domain Bacteria; kingdom Pseudomonadati; phylum Bacteroidota; class Sphingobacteriia; order Sphingobacteriales; family Sphingobacteriaceae; genus Pedobacter; species Pedobacter alpinus. Next base: position 75,479 of record NZ_JBHULV010000028.1, on the reverse strand, counting down.
AATAATGATGGCGTTATTATGATTTGCGGATCTTTATTGATGCAACAAGATGTTGAAAAGGTATTAGATGAGATTTGCCAAGAATTCAATTCAAAACCACTTTCCTATTACAAAGACCAAAAACAATTATTAACAGATTGTTATTGATGAAAGTTAGCATCTTGAAAGTGTTTTTATTGTGTTTTTTGTTTATGCAACAAGCAAATTCACAAGGTCTTAAACACCGCCCAGTTACTTTAATGGGCAGCAGGTTTGATATTACTATTGTAGCAGAAAATGCTGAAAAAGCAGAAAACTATATTGACACTGTTGTTGCAGAAATGAGTAGGATAGAAGACTTAATTTCTGATTGGAAACCTACTTCCCAAATTTCTGAAGTGAACCGAAACGCAGGAATTAAAGCTATTAAGGTGGATAAAGAAGTTTTTGACTTAACCAAGCGTTCCCTTTATTTTTCTGAAATTACTAATGGTGCTTTTGATATTAGTTTTGCCGCTATGGATAAGATTTGGAAGTTTGACGGTTCTATGCAAGCAATGCCAAGTGAGCAAGAAATAAAAAACTCTGTTAAAAAAGTAGGTTACAATAATATTGAATTAGATAGCGCAAATTGCACCATATTTTTAAAATTGAAAGGGATGAAAATTGGCTTTGGCGCTATGGGAAAAGGATATGCTGCCGATAAAGGTCGCGAGTTGATGGAACTAAAGGGTGTTAAAGCAGGAATTGTTAATGCATCTGGCGATATGGCTACTTGGGGTAAAAACCCAAATGGTAAATCATGGAATGTTGGTGTAACTAACCCGTTTAACGAAGAGAAATTTCTAACTATAATTGATTTAAAAAGAGAAGCAGTCACCACATCTGGAAGTTACGAGAAATACGTGGAGTTTGATGGTAAGCGGTATTCGCATATCATTAATCCGGTTACGGGTTACCCAGCAACGGGCTTAATTAGTGCAACTGTTATTGGCCCAAGTGCAGAAATGGCAAACGGTTTTAGTACTTCACTTATGGTTTTAGGTGTAGATAAAGGTTTGGCGCTTATCAAACAATTTCCCGAGTATAAATGTGTCATAGTTTCTGATGATGGTGGGGTGATTAAATCGGGTAACTATAAAGGTAGGATTAAAAAGAAGTTGAAGTGATTTTTAGTTTTTAGTTAGTTTTTAGTCTTTGCGTTAACGATAGTAGTGGATACCGGCCTAGTTTAGAATGCCTGAGCAGTATGAACGTATAGCGTGTTAAAACGCCCATATAAAATTCTCAGTTATAAATTTGAGTTTATTCGCATAAAACTTGTTCCTTCCTAGTTTCTTCAAATAAATAATTAAGCATAAAAAAAGCGCTTCAAGTTTAAACCCGAAGCGCTTTGAATATTAGATAAATTTTTACTTAGTAAGCACCAATAAAACGATGTCCTGTACCATTGGCCAATTTAGCACCTTTAGTAAGTACACCTGTTTTCCAATTGTAAACAAACACATTGCCGGGTAAACTTACTGGAGTTAATGGCACATAAACGTAATCTCCTTCAACGGCTATGCTTTGCTGTTGCGCAAAATTCAATAGCGTTTCATATTCAGTAGTAATTTTTGTAGCAGTTTTAGTATTTAAGTCTATTAAAGCTAAATAACCACCAGTTTTATTAATATCGTACATTACAAAACCTTTGTTGTTACCCAGGTATTTCCAAGCTTTAATTCCAGCAATTCCGTTTACTCCAAGCGCTGCCGACAAATCAAACAAATAAGTATTATCATAATCGTTAGTGTTTTTATCTATACGAAGGATGTGATTATAACCTGTTGTATTTACACCTGTTGCCTGATATACATTGCCATCGTCTCCAACGTATTGAATCATGGTTCTGTAACCGTTATTACCGTACTTACTTTGTGTTGACCAAATTAATTTAGGGTTTTTAAGTGTTGGATAATCAAGAACTATAGTAACCGTACCAGCAATATTTGCTGCATCACTTGGCCATGATATAACTCCTGAAGTTGCATTTTGAGTAGGAGTACCGTTAGGATTTATTTTCGAAACATTACACCCAATATATACTTTATTCTTTGCTTGATTGATGATTGGAACATCAATACGCCCAATAGAGTATCCTGCTGCTAATTGCTCAGTTGTAAAAGGAACCACAAATGATGCAGTATTTAAAATACTTGGATTTTCTAAATTTAAAGAAGCAATTGCAGCAGTAGATTTAATAGAACTGAAAGTTACAGCAGGAAATGTTCCTGTAAAAATTGTTTCGGTAGCTATACTTACACCAATTCCAACACCTTCAGCAGCTTTAACCCAACGCGGAGATGTACCTAAAATAATCGCAGTGTTAACTTCATTACCCTCTCTTACATAATTCCCTTCTCCGTTTACTTTAAATTTTTGGAAAATACCACCATCTGCACCAGTATATTGAATGTCATATAGAAACTTTCCATCTGCAGATGCTTGTACACGAGAGGTACGGGGAGACTCTAATTTTAATCCTTTACCAACAGGAAAAATATCTAATTCGTATGCCGGATTAATGGCTTGCTCGTGGTTAATGGCATAAGCCAATGTTCCGCCGTTTCCATCGCCATCATTTGTTAATTTTAATGCAGCCGTTAGCGTAATCCATCTTGTATTATCATTTCCGTTATCCGGAGATGGACTGTCTTTTTTACAGCTTCCTAATGTTATTGATGCAATCACAGCACCATAAAGTGCTCCTCTTAATAGTTGTCCTCTTTTCATATTGTTGTTATATTAATTGTTGTTTAAAATTTTCCTATTGTATAATTCATTTTAAAATAAATTCCTCTGCCCGGTTTTTGAACACCAAAATTATCGTAAAGTGCCATATTGAATACGTTTTTTACATCCAAACTTGTTATCAATTTTCCAGAAGCAAAACGATAACTGGCACCTAAATCATGAGAGAACTGAGCAGGGGTTAAACTTCCTTGAGATGGATGCCAAGCGATATCATAAGCGCCTACATAACCAGTGTTATAATAAATATTGGTGATTGATTTACGCTCAAAAAGATTGTTAAATCTGTATTGAACATTTGCATTTATGGTAAAAAACGGTTCATTAGGGATCTGTAGATTATAACGGTCATCCAATACACCAGCCTCATCACGCTCACGCTTGTACAAAGCATTAAATTTCGAAAAATTAAGTGCTGCATTTAATTTGTTACCAAATACATAAATAACCTCAGCTTCAACGCCTCTTGATTGTGTTTTGCCAAGATTAACAAATGATGTTGCTTGAATATCTAAATCCGAATCTGTTACCACACTATCAACTGTTTGGTTTCTGATTTTATCGAATCCGTTGCGCCAAAATGCACTACCATAAAACGAGAGCTTATGTTTGCCGAAATCTAAATTGCCAAATCTAAAACCAAGGTTGTAATTAATATTTTGTTCTGGAGTAAGGTTTAAATTGGGTAAAACGTTAATTTCTAAATTTCCAAACATTTGTTCTTCCGTTGGCATGATGTAGCTGTTTTCCATGGAAGTAATTAAAAAAAGTTTAGGTATAATGTTGTAAGAGGCTGTTGCTCCGTAGCCTACATTATCATTAAATGAGTTTGTAGTTTGCGGATTAAGTAGGTAAGTACCATCGGTATTATAAGTAGGCTTAGGGTCTGTTTGTTTGGTGCTATTTGCAGTGTACTTAAGTAATAGGTTGGTTTGTAGTTTGTTTTTAAAGGTTTGCGCTTCGTAATTTGCCGACACAATATTTTTCATTACCTGGGTTAGGGTAATCAAATCTTTATTAACCGCTCTCAGCAAATTTGTATCATCCCTGTCTGTTTTTTCAATTTTATGATTTATAGAAATTCTGTGGCCAGGTTTAACGGTATAAGCCAAATTTGAACGCGAATTAATTATTTTTCTATCAACTTGGCTGATTGTAGGCGCCCCTTGTTGAGCCCCTTGAGGAGATTTAATAAGTATTGGAGGATCGCCTGCTGCTATCATAAAATCAGTATGTAAAATCATAGGCTTACCATCCCAATTATATAAAGTTGTAACAGTATCTTGTATATAGGTACTGCGACTACTGCGAACGGCATTGATGTTTAAAGCCAACCCATCTATAAAAAGATTACGCTTAGTATAGTTTAAACTGAAAACATTTGCCTGATATTCTGCAAAACGACCAACATAGGGTTGTCCTGTTGTTGTACCATGAGGAATCTCTTTATAAGTATCTGAAACGTTGTAGCCTATAAAAAGCTGATCTGCCCATTTAGTATCTGTAAAACCGGTTTCAAAACGGCCGCCAATTGATTTAAAAGTGTCGTTAAATCTTTTGGCTCTAAAATCTCTGGTTAATATCCCGTTTCTATCAGTGTATTTTGCAAATTTACCCCACATTTCATAACTATTGTCAGAGTAGGTGTAAAAACCAGAACCTCTGAAGGTAAGCCCTGATTTCTTTTCTCGAAGCGTTAAACTAGCATCAGCATTTTGCGTATTAAATGAACCATAAGAGATTGCTGCAGTTGCATTATTTCTAGAAGCATCTTTTTTTAATACAACATTGATAGCTCCACCAACATAATCGCCTGTTAAATGAGACGGCAACACCCCTTTATAAACTTCAATACGTTCTATCATTGCGGGTGGAATATTATTTAGGTTAAAAGAGGATCCATAGGTAGAAACCTCTATTCCATCTAAAAATATCCCAATTGTACTGCCCGACATCCCATTAAGATTATACTCTACTTGAGAACCTACTCCGCCATTTTGCCTTACCCTAACACCTACTGCTCTATCTAATAACTCATTAGTTGTTAAATTTCTTAATGAAGCTTCTTTTGTTTCTATTACAGCTACTGCAAAACCCGAAGTTTCCATTTCTCTTTTTTGAGTTTTACCATGTACAGTTACTTCGCTCAAACTATTTTTATCATTTGATTTAGTGCTGATATTAAATAAACATTGATGGTTACTTACGGTTATTTCTAACTTTTTACTTAATATTTCTATTGAGCTAACCGCTAAAGTATAAGCGCCATAAGGAACGTTTTCAAAACTATAATTCCCTTTTTCGTTAGTTAAAGTTTGTTTGTTTAATGCCTTTATAGTAACCACAGCGCCAATAAGTGCTTCTTTGTTATCCAAAGTAATTTTACCAGTAACAGTTCCACTTTGCGCTTTAACATTTAATATAATTGCTAGTATAAATAGTACAGAAAGTAAAAATTGCCTCATGTTGTAAAAAAAATTGTTATTTCTATTTAGAGTTAGTCTAAATAAATGTAATTTCGGCAAATATATATTAAGGAAGAGATTTGGGGATGACCATATACGGAAAATTACTAACGCAAGAAGAAATAATACAAGTAGCTTACCCAGTTATTACTACAGATTTTGAAGGATTAACTGAGTCTGCTGGTTTGCCTTTTAAAGATTATGTGGTTAAAAATTTCCGCATTGATGATAAAATTGCATCTGATATTGAACTTTCTGTTAGTGAAAATGTTGTTTTGATGCAATTTTGTGTGGATGGGACATTTACATTTAAAAATAGCGACAGCAAAAAAACTTTTTCTTTTGGCAATGGGCAGTGCAATATTATTTATCTCCCCAAAGGAAATTATGGCATTACTAGTTTTTTATCAGAAATTAATTTAATAAGCGTTTACCTAAGCCAAGATTTCTTTTTTAGGCAAATACAACAGGTAAATCCAGCTTTTATGATTAAAAGCACTAATCTTTTTCAGGCATTATTCTCCAAAAATATAAGCATCACCCATAGGTTAAAAAATATATTGAATGAAATTGTTAATTGCGAGTTTGACGGACATTTAAAAATACTGTACTTAAAAGCAAAAGTAATTGAATTGCTTATTTTGCAACTTGCCCAACATGAGGAAGAGAAAACGATTAGCCTAAAGCCAGAGGATATTGAGAAGATGACAATAATTAAGGATTTGATTGAAACTAATTTCAACGAAGTTTATAGTTTGTCTTATTTGGCTAAAGTTGCAGGCACTAATGAGCAGTACTTAAAAAAACATTTTAAGATATTATTTGGCAATACAGTTTTTGGTTATATGTTAGCTTGTAAAATGGAGAAAGCTAAAGAGATGCTTTCAACAGGGAAACATCAAATTACTGAAGTTTCAGAAATTGTAGGTTACAAACATGCCACCCATTTTACTACTGCTTTTAAAAAGTTTTTTGGTTATTTACCTAGTTTGGTTAAAAGAAGTTTATAATTTACTTATTGGCTTTGTTTTAGTTTTGAAACTTTAAGCCTCTGTTTTAAATATTTATAAATTATAAAGCATCTTTGAAAATTCTTTTTATTTGCTTTTAGATTAAAATAGCACTTATCAAACTAACTTATATAATCTCTATCCTCGTTACTTAAATTATTTTTCGGCTTAGTTTCTAAATAATCTTCAGTTTCCGGTTGGTTAATTTCAAAAGGAATACTTCCACTCTCATTCTCTATTAATTTTTTCTTCCTTGGCCTAGCTACAATTACACCTAATATAAAACCGAATACAGTTACAATCAACATCATTATTAATTTCGAAACAAAAATCTCTTTCCACAAAAGTGTAAACAAAACCTGATCTGTGTTTTGCATAAAAATAATAGTAATTAATACCGTTAAAATAATAATGACGTAGGTTTTAAAGCTCATGTTTTAAAAGTTATAGTTAAAAGTGAATTCTAATATCGGATTTTTTGTAATGCTTTTATGCGGAATAATTAATTTTCCGCCAATTTCAAAGTTAGGTAAATAATACCTTAATAAATTCATATCAGCGCTAAGCGATATGCCGTAACCTCTTAAGCCATTGCCATTGTTAATGTTTTCAAAATCTGAAAAAACGCCACCTTTTAATCTTTTGATGTAAGCAATTGGGCCTAATTCCCAATCAGGATATGATATTGGAAAAAGATAACTCAATAGAAAAGTGTTTTCCAAATCCATAATACCATCCATATTTGCCCAACCGTTTGCCCTCGGTATATCATTGCTAAAATTATAAATCCCGCTATTTTTTTGCCAATTTAAACTTGCTCTAAAGCTATGGTTACTCATTAGGCCAGGGAAATAAAACACCGAGCTAATATTTATATTTTCTCCTTTTAAGTTACGGTCAAAAGGGAGGTTTTCATAAATTACCTTTAAGTTTTGTCCCCATTTTGGAGCTAAATCTCTTATTCCTCTTCTACTATTAATTCCGGTTGTAAAACCATAAGTCATTGGGAATTTTATTTCGGTATTAAAGTTTACGGGATTTAAAGTTTGCTGATACCTGTTTGTGTAAGACGTTTCTAATTCAAAAGTGGTGTAAAAACTTTTATTTAACCAATTTTTAAAAGTGGGCACATTAATATTTAAAGCCGTTCGGTTTTCTCTCCAATAAAATGGGACTAAAGTCATATTTGTACCTGTCCCGGTTTGTGCAAAGGCTAACTTAGCTTTGTTGGTATAGCCAATTGCAATTTTTGGATAGTATTTTAAAAAACCAATAGATGCGTTATACTCACTTTTATTTAGCGCATTATTAAAGTTGTAACCAACTGTGGTGTTTACAGTATTCAATTTGTTGTTAGATACCAAATCAAAACCAAAATCAAAGCTGTTAGAAAAATCACTTTCTTGCATGGTAACCCTTGCACTATGAAAGTAGAAAAGATGATTTAAAGTACTATAGTTTTTTGTTGGATATACTTTTTCTGGGATTTTATTAAAAATATTCGGCTTATTTTCCTGCGATATAAGCGGCGAAAAATAATTCACGAATGTGTTTGTGTGGGTGTAATCGTTTTTGTCTGTAGCGTTGTTTAAATTGAGTTTACAGAGATTGTAACCGTTTGCTGAGTAATTACTAAATAGTACAAAATCATTATCAACAGACGGGTAGTTTGCACCAAACGGAACGTTAGTTATTGAGCTTATTTCTTTAGTAATTGGATTTAATGAGTAAATATTTTCGAGGCCGTTGTAATGTGCTTTGTACAAAATTTGGTTTTTATAAAATACGGGTCTCGCAATAATTTGCGCCTCAGGTTTTAATAAAATTTCTAAGCCATTGTTGTGGTAATACAAAAGTGTTTTTCCTTCAGTATTTACACCGGTAACAATTACCTCGTTTCCTGCTGCATTGTAGCTGGGGGTTTGCAAAGCATAATTTTGCGGATTAGGGAAAGTTTTAATTTGTGCACCAGTTTCTGCATCAAATTCTATCAAGCTAAATATGTTTTCTGTAGTAACATTTACAGCTATAATTTTTTTACCATCTGGCGATAGCGAAGGAGAGAATAACCTGCTTTTAAAACTTAGCTGTTTGTACTTTTTTGTTATCAAATCATAAGTGCAAATCACGCTGAAATTCCTTTGGTCAAAACGGCTGTCGCTTCGGTATTCATCCCAAGTTAATTTGTTATTTGCATAGCTTAAATTAGGTTCTGTTTGGAAGCCAATTTTTAATATTGTTTTTTCTTCTTTTTGTTGGTTAATGCTAATAATTTTTGCCGGCTCGGCTAGTGAATTTTTCAGACATATAATTTCGTTGTTTTGGGTAAAGTATGGAAGCAAATAAGAACTCGGATTTTCCGGGTCAATTTGATTTAAAGGCTCATAATTTTCCGGCTCAACTTTTTTGTTTTGTAAAGTCCATAAACTATCCATTTCTGTAATGGTGTTTTCATAAAGTTGGCGTGTATTTACTCCCGAAAATTTTTTGAGGGAATTGCTAAAATTATAAGGACGTATCGGAAAGTTTTTAATACGTTCTAAAATTTTGTCCAACACCTCGGTTCCATTATCTCTCCTAATTTTTGTTGTCATAAAATATCCAAGAGGGTAGTAGCCCGATGTAAGATTTTTAAACGAGCCCAAATAATTTTTGGTGTAGCTGTAGCTTTTGCCAGAAAGTTCATTGGCTCTTAATGCCAATTCAAAACTTGGTTGTCTTCCTCTGCCGGCTTGTGTCAAAGAAGTTTCAATTCCAACGGCATCACCTTCAAAAAACCAAGGCGGTAAATTGATGCCAAACAGGGCTAACTTCAACTCTTCAAAAAGAGGAGCTTTTAGGTAAGGCGCAACTTTATCAAACTGTACTACATGTCGCAATTCATGAACGGCCAAACTGTTTAACCAATCTTGCGCATCAAATTCCTGACCAGGGATAGTGTAAAATTCCGACCTTCTTGGCGCCATGCTTACAAAGCCATTTGATATCACACCTTGCGTTTGTAAAATGATAGAAATAGGGTGGGGGACTTTGCCTAAAGACTTGCTAACATCTTCAATAATTGCATCTAAGGTATTCGCCATTCTTTGCGCTTCACTTTCAAAAGCGCTAGGGTAAATGATTTGAAACCGCGGAGTGTTAATTTGCTTAAATTTTACACTAGGTGGGTTTTGTCCGTTGTCTAAAATTTGCGAAAAAACACTACATGAACAAATCTGTAATATAAGTATGCTTAAGTATCTGACAATAAATAATTTATTTGTATTATTTGAATGCATATATTGGCTTGGCTAATTTTTTTAGTAATTTTAAATTTTAAATTTATATTTTTATTAAAGTTTCATTTTATATAATTATTATAAATTACTGATAATCATCTCATATTTTCAAATTATTTAACACGTTAATTAATCGTAAATAAAGCTTTTTTTCTTCAGGATATTAATAAATATGCCGCATATTCTATAGTGTAATGTAAGTAATTTTTAACGATAAATAATACACAAAGAGGTATAAAAATAGAGCGGAAAATTCGAAGAAATTTACATTGAAAAATTATATTTAGTTACAGTTTAGTGAGGAAGTTCGTGTCTGTTAGCTAAAGAATATTTAATGGTGAATCAAAATTTAGCGGGAGATACAAAACTTTTTAGCTGCTAAATTTGAAGGAAAAGGTTTCAAATTTTGATTATAACTTCCATCTTAACAAAGCTACTTAGTGTATTAAGCTAATTTTTAAATTTTGAGGTTTCTTAGCTTTTATTAATAGATCTTGATAAAAAGAAGTCTTTATATTGTTGGATTTTCCATTAAATTTTTTTGTAAAAGCTCTTTATTTTTTTGAGATTACAATTCAATTTAAACCAATTTTTTAATTGTTTTTCAATCAATAATTTCGGTTGTTTTTCAAAAATATTGGTATAAACAAGGGATTAAAATTGAGTAAAACGGCTCTGTTTTCATATCTTTTTTGTGTTCAAAATCAAAAATAAATCAATTTAGAATTAAGGTTTTCATTCGTTTTCCATGAATTTTAGTTACCGAATAAATTCAATTTGTAGATAAAATACTTAGTTTGTATTCGTATTTTCTTTTGAAAATTTGAGCTCAATTCTCGAATGAAATTTTCAAAACGATATGGAATAATAAAAGTATTTGTACCAATTTTTCTGTTTCATCGTAAAAAAAACTTCTATTTTTCACTTGCAATATTTTTGGATTTTCCCGCATAGTTTGATTTTTTCTTTCAAAGATGTGACTGCTTTTTGGAGTCTGATACAGGTAACTAGACTTAGTTAAAGAAGTGATTTGGTGCTAATCAAGAGTATCAAAATTACACTTGTTTAACGTAATTTTGGAGTGAATGATGTTCAGTTTTTACCATTATAGATCCGTAAATTTTGTGTGTTTTTATTAAAGATATTACAGGATTTTTTATGATTATTTACAGGTTAAAACTGCGTGTTTTTGTCGCAATTTCTCATCTCTAAACTGTAAATTTAAGATGCTAAATTTGCAAAAACATAGGATGTTTTATAGGTAATTACAGCCAAGTATTTAGCTTCTTTTAGCGTTAAATTGTAAGCTCAATAAAGCCCAATAATACACCAGAAATGGCGCTATTTAATTCCAAAATAATCGTTTAAAACAATCCCAAAAATAAACCGATATAATCAGTTTTTAGTCTAGGCTTTTTCAATAAAATTGGAGGGTGTTTTTTAAACTAAAGGAGCTTGTTTCTTCAGTTTTTGATGCTCAATTTTAGTTTTTACTATTGGGTAAATAAATATTGTAGCCAATATAACAGCTGCGCCAGCATAAAATCCTGAGGTCATTTTTTCGTCTTTTCCAAAGATAATTAAGGCTAAAATAATGGCATAAATAGGTTCTAAATTTGTAATTAAAGCAACCCTAAAAGCACTCAATTCTTTCATTACGGCAACCCCTGCAACATAAGCAACAGAAGTACAAACTGTGCCTAAAATCATTAGATAAACAAAGTCCATAGCATTTAAACTCATGCTTTTGGTAAAGCCATTTGTTAATAAAAGATAAACACTAATCCACACAAATGCACCTAGTAATTCGTAGAAACTTATTACTGATGCTTCCCTATTTTTTATTTGTTTTGAGTTAATAATAGAGAATAAGCTGGCACATAAAGCACTTGCCAAACCCATTGTAATGCCTACTTTGTATTGCGTCTCGAACTTAAAAATCAAATAAATACCCATTATAATAAACAAGCCTACCACAAGTTCTAATTTAGAGATTTTTGTTTTATTTAATAAGGGCTCTAGTATAGCTGTAAATAGCGTTAAAGAAGATAAACAAACCATTGCAACGGATATAGTTGAAGCTTTTATGGAGCCAAAAAAGAGTATCCAATGCAAGCCTACAATTGCGCCGGTAAAAAATAGTTTTAAAAACGTTGCTTTACGTACTTTAATGGACATTTTAGCCCATTTGAAGTATATAAATAATGAAATTGCTGCAATTAGCACCCTGTACCAAACTAAATGAGTTTCATTAATAGTAATTAATGCACCCAATATTCCGGTAAAACCCCATACCAATACAGTAATATGGAGTATCAATAAATTGCTTTTGAGATTTAATTTCATGTTATTTTGGTGCTTTAATAGCAAGCACAACGCCAATAGTTCCAAAAATTAAATTTGGAATTACTACAGCAATTATAGGAGGTAAGCCTCCTTTTAAAGCAAAAACGGTCGAAAATTGAATGAGCAGGATGTATAAAAAGCTCATTGCAATGCCAATACCTAAAGGTAAACCAACACCTCCACGTACCTTTCTTGATGATAATGCCACCCCAATTAAAGTTAAAACATAAGTAGAAAACGGGTAAACCCATCTTTTATATTTCTCTAACTCTAAATTCACCATTATCCCAGAGCCTCTAATTTTCTCTTTCTCAATCTTCTCATTTAGCTCTTTGTAGTTCATTGCCGAGTAAATATTGTCTCTGGCATCAAAATCAATAGGTTTCATGTCTAAAGTGGTGTCTTTTTCAACACCGCTTTCCATGCGTTCTTTTAAACCATCTACATGCCTAATAGTAAAATTGTAAATTTTCCACTTATTGGCGGTCGAATCCCAAGAAATTCTATCCGCCATTAATTTAGATTTTAAATCGTCTTTATTAAATTTCTCAATAGAAAAACGGTAGCCGTTGTTTGTTTTGTTATCAAACGACTCCATATACACAAAAGTTGATTTATCTAGCTGAATGTGAACATTATTTCGTGTATTGTTTTCGTTTTTTAGGTATGTGTTTTCAAAATTGGTCATCAACCTATTTGTTTCGGGTATTATTAGCTGATTAAAAATCATACTTACCACAAAAATTAAGGTAGATGCTAAAAAATAAGGTCTTAAAAAACGGTTAAAGCTGGCTTTTCCACAAAGAATCGGAACAATTTCTGTTTGATCGGCCATTTTTGCAGTAAAGAAAATTACTGCAATAAAATTAATTAAGGGAGATAAAAAGTTAAGGTAAAACGGAATAAAACCACCGTAATATTCAAATACAATTTGCTTAGTAGTTGCAGTACCTTTTAAAAAGTCATCTAATTTTTCCGAAATATCAAAAACTACAGATATAACCGTAAAAATTGCTAAAGTAAAAGCAAAAGTGCCAAGGTATTTCTTAATGATATACCAGTCAATAATTTTAATATAACGGTCTAAAAATTTCATTAAAGTTTTTGTCCTAAAACTTTTACCATTTTGTTTTTCCAGTCGTAAAAATCGCCACTAATTATTTTTTCTCTGGCCTCTTTAACTAACCAAATATAAAAATGAAGATTGTGCAAAGTAGCAATTTGAGAACCTAAAATCTCTTTAGAATGCACCAAATGCCTTAAATAAGCTTTAGAATAATTCAAGTCAGAAAACAAATCGCTATCAGGGTCAACCGGCGAAAAATCGTTTTTCCATTTCTCGTTTTTAATATTAATTACGCCATTTCTTGTGAAAAGCATCCCGTTTCTGGCATTTCTGGTTGGCATTACGCAATCAAACATATCAATACCTAAAGCAATGTTTTCCAATAAATTTATTGGCGTACCTACACCCATTAAATAACGAGGTTTTTCTACCGGCAGTACATTACAAACTACCTCCGTCATGGCGTACATTTCTTCTGCTGGTTCACCAACAGAAAGTCCACCAATGGCATTACCTTCACGGTTTTGCGCCGCAATAAACTCTGCCGATTTTACCCTTAAATCCTTATAAACAGAACCCTGTACAATAGGAAAAAGCGTTTGCGAATAACCATAATGTGGTTCAGTTTCGTCAAATCTGGTAATGCAGCGCTTTAACCACCTATGCGTCATATCTATTGAACGGCGAGCATAGTTATAATCACAAGGGTAGGGTGTACACTCATCAAAAGCCATAATAATATCAGCACCAATTACACGCTGCGTATCCATAACATTTTCTGGTGTAAAAAGATGCTTAGAACCATCAATATGCGATCTAAAAGTTACCCCTTCTTCCTTAATTTTACGTACCTCTGTTAAAGAATAAACTTGGTAACCGCCGCTATCTGTTAAAATAGGCTTATCCCAACCATTAAATTTATGTAAACCACCCGCTAATTTAATGGTTTCTAAACCTGGTCTTAAATATAAATGATAAGTATTACCTAGTATAATTTGTGCTTTAATATCATCACTCAGTTCTCTTTGATGTACCGCTTTTACAGTGCCAGCAGTACCAACGGGCATAAAAATAGGCGTTTGTATAACACCATGGTCTGTTGTAATTTCTCCTGCTCTGGCTTTAGAATTTGGGTCTTGTACGGCTAATTTAAACTTCATTTATTTCTGATAATAGCCTGCAAAAATAGTAAAATTAGCTTAAAGCGGGGTTTTTGTTTTTTGGGCTATTATGAGGTTTTTAGTAAAGAAATTTGTTTTTATTGTGGCATGGCGACTTTTTGTTTCAAGGCGGTCTTGTTTGTGATGGCGAGTATAATCGTATGAGAAACTTCGCTTAACTATCTCAATAGTATTTAATATTTAATAAACCACCAAAACCAAACTGTTAAAGCAAATTAAATATTTAATTCTTCAACATCAATATTTCTTTATCAATAATAAAATGTCTTAAACCAAAACAAATATTGTTTCTGATTGCTTTTTAGGTATGAAAAAAGCGGTTTTTTAACAGCACAATGGCGCAAGTTAATTATGGCGAATTATTTAATATCCCCAGCCATTTTAGAAAAATATGTGCCTCCAAATACCGAGCTAGATAGCTTTAACGGCAATCACTACGTTAGCCTAATTGGCTTTATGTTTATGGATACCAGGATAAAAGGAATAAAAGTTCCGTTTCATGTAAATTTTGAAGAAGTAAATTTGAGGTTTTACGTTAAATATAAAGACGGAGATATTTGGAAAAGAGGGGCTGTTTTTATATCGGAGATAGTGAGTAAACCAGTGATTGCTTTAGTGGCTAATACTTTTTTCCATGAGCATTAAGAGGTTTTAAAAACCAAACATCTTTGGAAAGAAGAAGCTGATAAACAAAAAATTAGTTATCAATGGAAAAAGAAAAATTGGTATAATTTATCGGTTTTGGCTAGTAAAACAGGCAGCAATTTGGTAAAAGATAGTGAACAAGAGTTTATTACAGAGCACTACTTTGGCTATACCAAAGCTGGTAAAAATAAATCTTTGGAGTATGATGTAGAACACCCTCAATGGAAAATTTACAACGTAGATGAGTTTAATATTGATGTAGATTTTACAGATTTGTACGGTAATGATTTTTCTTTTTTGAATAATGCCGAACCAAAATCTGTGTTTTTAGTGGAAGGTTCTGAGGTTTTAATTAGAGACGGTAAGAAAATTTAAATTTTCAAATTCTCTTTTACTGATTTTGGGTAAGATTAACCTAAAAATTGAAGTTATAAAACTGATATTTAAAAAATCGAAATAAAAAAATGGCTTAAAAAACTAATTTACAAGCCATTTTTAATAAATTATAGAAAGCTTTAATTTTTAAAATGGTTTTTCACAAAAGTTTTTCTTTCATGGTCTGTCATTTTATCTGCCGCTTCAACATCGATTTGTATATCCTTAAATTTCGAATCTTTATCTAAAAAATTTTTCAGTTCTAGTTTCGCATTTGTTGGTCCAAATAAAAGAACATGCTTATAATTAAGAATTTTTTCTGCAATATCTTTATAGAAAGATTCTTGCATCTGTTGTTCTTTGTTGTGCATAATATCCTCACTTCTGCTTAAAGCTTCTTGTTTGGTATCATAAGTAAATTCAGACTCTATAATATTGCTGTTCTCCTTATTCAAGTCCAATAAATTAGCTGTTGAATGGTCTAACCATATCCCTAATGTTTTTTTAGTTTCCATGTTTTGTTTTTTTAAATAAAAATTGAGTGATTTTTAATTTAAGAGGCAAAACCATTTTTTAAAATAAGTAAGAGAATGCCCCTTTTGGGTTAAATAATTGCAATCATCATGCCGTTATGCCTAAAATAGAATTCAAAAAGGGTAGAAATTAAATTCTTTTGTGCTATTTTTATAGGCATTATTGATTTTTAATGTTAACAAGAATAGTTAAATTTGCACCTTAGAAAAAAGAAAAGTTAATTTGAACAATTTCTCGCTCAGTTCTACCAAAAACTATTACCGAATTTTATTTTCCTTAATATTATTAACTTCTATTTTATTTTTTAGCATCAAGCAAAGCTATTTAATGTTTCATACCATTATTGAGCTTTCATCAATTGTTGTCGCGTTTACGGTATTTATCATTACCTGGAATTCAAAAAAAGTTCTTGATAATCATTACTTGTATTTTGTTGGTGTTGCTTATTTATTTATAGGCAGTTTAGATTTGCTACATACGCTTTCCTTTAAAGGGATGAATATTATGCAGGGTAACCATTATTATGCAAACCAGTTTTGGATTGCTACCCGCAGTATGGAAGCTATAACTTTAGCATTGGGATTTTATTTTTTAAAAAGAAAAACTAAAATAAATGCAGATGTGCTATTTCTTGTTTATCTGGCTGCTACCGTTTTAATTACACTATCAATTCTTTATTGGCATATCTTTCCGGTTTGCTATATAGAAGGAGTTGGGCAAACCACCTTTAAATTAATTGCAGAATATGTTATTATTTTGGTGCTATGCTTCTCTTTATACACTGTAAAAGCTAATAAAAGTTATTTTAATCCTTTAGTATATCGTTTACTTTTGTTTTCAATAATTTTTACCATTTTAAGTGAATTTTCCTTTACGCTTTACGTTTTTAATACGGATATTTTAAATGCAATAGGACACATTTTTAAATTAATATCTTTTTATCTTATTTATAAAGCAAATGTTGAAATGGGGTTTAAGCAACCCACTATGCTTCTTTTTAACGGAATTAAAGAAAGCGAAGTGCGTTACAGAACGCTTGCCAACAATCTTCCGGTACTTATATTTAGATTTGACCAAGAATTTAATTGTAACTATACAAATGCAGAAGAGAAAGCGATTAATGTTCAGCTTTTTCAAAATCTGTTAGCAGAAATTAAATTAGCTCTTGTTAAGGTAAAAGAATCTGGCCAGCCTTCATTTAAAAGTAACTTTAAATTAGTTATCAATAACGAACCTCAAACCTACGCTTTAGATCTTATTTTAGAAAGCCAACAAACTGAAAAACAAGAGCAAACCTATTTGGTTTTATGCCTAGATATTACCAAATTAAAACTTGCTGAAGAACAATTGTTGGAGCTTAATGCTACTAAAGATAAGTTTCTATCAATAATTGCTCATGATTTAAAGAATCCTTTTACTACTATTTTAGCATCAAGCGATTTGATTCAAAAAAGTGCAGGTAAATTAGCTGTTGATAAAATACAGAGCTTGGCATTAAGAATCCACGACGCTGCCAAAATAGCTTATCTGTTATTAGAAAACCTTTTGAGCTGGTCCATGGTACAAACCGGTGCATTAAAGCCAAAACCTGTTGTTATTGATGTTGCAGTTTTAATAGAAACAGTTGCCAAAAATATGACTCCGCATGCTTTCATCAAAGGAATAGAAATAAGTACTCCCAAGCAAATAGTGTCTAACTGCTATGCAGATTTAGATATGACGCAAACTATTTTACGTAACCTGCTCTCTAACGCCATAAAATTTAGCTTTTCGGATAGTACAATTACCATTATAATTAAAGAAGAAGATACTTTTGTTAAGTTTTCTGTTAATGATAAAGGCATTGGTATTGATGAAGAAAATTTAGCGCAGCTACTTTCCAATAATAAAAACACAAGTACAGCAGGTACTGCAAAAGAAAAAGGGACTGGTTTGGGTTTGCAATTGTGTAAAGAGTTTATTTATTTAAACGGTGGTACTTTAAATATTCAATCTTCTGTTAATAACGGAAGCACTTTTGAGTTTTCTTTGCCTAAAAATAAAAGTTAATATTAAGAGCCTGTTTAAAATTTATCTAATAATTTGTTTATGCTTCTTTTCGGCTACAAATTCGTTAAATTTTTTCGATACATTAATTTTTAAAAGGAACTCAAGAGTGCTAAAGCAGTTTTCGAGCTAGTAGCTTTGCTATCTCTCCAAAATTTGCCTCTTTTCGCTTAAAAATAAGCAATAAACATTTTCACAATATAAATTTAAACAGGCTCTAAAGGTTTTGCCCAAATAATATCTTTAAATAAATTTTGCGGTAAATTAATTAGCCTGACTAAATACCACGGTTTCTAAATCTTTTTGACGTAACCTTGCATCAAAAACAACACATATATTTCTTAAAAACCGTTCGCCTAGTTTAGTTACTTGTAAAAAGTTTTCATGCTTTACAATTAAACCGTCTGCCTCTAAATCGTGTAAACAATTTAAACTGTCAACAAAATTATCATTCATTAAATCTAATGCACTCCAACTGGTTTGGCTTTTACACATTAAATTTAATATGTGTTTACGCATTAGCAAGTCCTCTTTGGTTAAAATATGACCTTTAAATACCGGAATTTCATTGGCATTCACCAAAGCTAAATAATCTTCTACCTTTTTTACATTTTGAGCAAATCCATCCCAACTATCACTAATAGCAGAAACACCCAAACCAATCATTAATTGAGTGTATTGGTGCGTATAGCCCATAAAGTTTCGGTGTAAATTACCTTCAATTTGCGCTTTGTAAAGGCTATCGCTTTTTAAAGCAAAATGATCCATGCCAATTTCTACATAACCAGCCTCTGTTAGCATATTTCGTCCTAACTCATATAATTCTTGTCTTTCTTGGGTGTTGGGTAAATGTGCTTCGGTAAATTTTCTTTGCCCCGGTTTAACCCATGGCACATGTGCATAACCGTAATAGGCAATTCTATCTGGTTTTAAAAGTATTACTTCATTAATAGTTGCAAGTAATCCTTTTTTAGATTGTAAAGGCAAACCATAAATTAAATCGTAATTAATAGATGTATAACCAATATTTCGAGCTTGCTGCGTAACTAAATTTACCTGCTCAACACTCTGGTAACGGTTTATAATTTCTTGTACTTTTTCATCAAAATCTTGAATTCCCAAGCTTAAACGTTTAAAGCCTAATTGGTACAAAGTTTTTAAATGCGCTTCGGTTGTATTTGCAGGGTGTGCTTCAAAAGAAAACTCTGCTTCGGGGTGTAAATTACAATCTTTTAAAATAGCCTCTATTAAGTTTTTTAAGTGTTGCGGACTAAAAAATGTTGGCGTACCACCACCTAAATGTAGTTCCTTAATTACAGGCTTGTGCGGTAAAATATTTTTGTACAATTGCCATTCTTTAGCAACTGCTTTGATATACGGTTTTTCTACCTCGTGGTTTTTGGTAATACGTGTATTACAGCCGCAATAAGTACATAAACTTTCACAATAAGGTAAATGAATGTATAAACTTATACCGCTATTTGTATTGCTTAATTCAAAACTGCTTTTAACAGCATTTATCCATTTTTCTTTAGAAAAACTAGTTTCATCCCAATAAGGTACGGTTGGGTAACTGGTGTATCTTGGTGCTGCAACAGCATATTTTTGAATTAGATTTTGCTCTGTCATCAAATAATTGCTTAAGCGTTAGGTTTTAAAATTGCTTTTTCTGTTCTGCAAGAGTTAGCGCATGCACAAGCATCACCAACACATTTATTGGCCTGCCACATATCTAAATTTTTAATGGTTTTATTTGCAATTTCTTGCAAAGCCTCTGTAGTTAAAAATGCTTGATGCGGAGTGATGATTACATTTGGTTGCGTTAACAATTCTTGTAGCAATTCGTCTTTAACTACATCTTTACTGTGGTCTTCAAAAAACAATGCCTTTTCATTTTCATAAACATCGGCTCCATAAAAACCTATTTTACCAGTTTTTAGCGCATTTAATAAATGTTTTGTATTTACTAACGCACCTCGGCCCGTATTAATTAGCATTACCCCATCTTGCATTTTTTTAATACTCTGGTTATTTATGGTATATTTTGTTTCGGTGTTTAATGGGGTATGCAAAGAAATAATATCGGATTGCTGATACAATTCATCTAAAGAAACCTTTATTACATTTGCAGGTATATGATTTACATAAGGGTCATAAATTAGTACTTTACAACCAAAACCGTTTAAAATATTTGCTAAGCAAAGGGCTATTTTACCAAAGCCTATTAAGCCAACTGTTTTTTGATACAATGTAAAGCCTTGTAAATGATCTAATCTAAAATCAAAGATTTGTGCATTTTGGTGGGCTATAATTGTTTTTCTGTTAAGTGCCAATATTAAAGCTATTGCATGTTCTGCAATACTTTGAGGCGAGTAATTAGGAACATTTGCTATTTTTATTCCAGCGGCAGAGGCGGCTTCTTTATCGATATGATCTGTGCCTACAGAGCGGGTTGCAATGTATTTAATACCAAATTTCTTTAGTTTTTCTATAACAGGTGCAGATACGTCATCATTTGTGAAAACGATAACAGCATCTTTTCCTTCGGAAAAACTGGCCGTATCAATTCCTAACGGGTTTGATATTAAGGTAATGTCATGTTTTTTATGGTTAGCTTTTGCTAAGTATTCTTTTTCGAATGATTTTGAACTATAAACAACAGCCTTCATATAATCTTTTGTTACGTTTATACCAAACAGTTTGGTACTTTAAGTTAACAAAGTTATATGCTAGGATAGTTCTAATTTATGAGTGCTATCAGCAGAAAAGATGATAAAAATCAGTTTTTCATTTTCCTGAGTTTTTCTAATTCTAAAAGATAAATTTCGGCACCTCTTTTATCTAATAATTTTTCCTCCTTAAAGTCGCTTAAAGTTCTACTAACAGTTTCTGTAGCCATACCTGCCATTGCAGCCAAATCATTTCTTGAAATTTTAAAAGTAGCATTCGCATTAATTTCTTGTATTCTTAACAAAGTTTCTGCTAACCTTTTTCTTACCGAGTGGTAAGCCATTTGAATAAGTTGCTCTTCTTTTTGATGCAAATTTTCTGATAAAAGGTGAATAAACTGCATTGCTAAATTTGCGTTTTTTGCTAACAATTCATCTAATTGCTCTTTGTAAAGTAAACAAACACTGCTGTCTTCAATTGCTTCGGCATTTTCTGTATGGCTTTTAGCTATCATTGCATCATAAATTCCAAAATAAGTATCAGTAGAGTTTATGGCCGTAACCAGTTCTCTGCCATCTTCAGTAATTTTACTTATTTTTATTTTACCATTTAATACCAAGTAAATTCCTTGTGATGTATCTCCATCAAAATAAAGTAACTGACCTTTTTTTAAATTTCTAACTTTTTTGGTTGCCAGCAAAGTTTTTAGGCTCTCAAAATTTTCTATTTTACCAGAAAATTCCTCTAATTTTTGTAATCCTTTGCTATAAAATTCTTCATTTTTCTGTAGTTTATTTAATCTGCTTTCAATTGCATTTAATAATTCTATATCATCAAAAGGCTTGGTTAAATAATCATCTGCGCCCATTTCCATTCCTTTTCTCATGTCAATCCTTTCAGTTTTGGCAGTTAAAAATATAAAGGGAATTACGGCAGTTTCGGTTTGTTTATTTAGCATGTATAAAACGCCATAACCATCTAATTCTGGCATCATTATATCACAAATAATTAAAGTTGGTAAATGCTTCTGAGCTAATTCTACGCCAATTTTTCCGTTCTCAGCCATAATGGTGTTATAGCCAGCAATCTCCAAAATCTCGGCGGTGCTTTCTCGTATATCGGTATTATCTTCTATAATAAGAATTGTTTTTTTCATGCTTTTATAATCAGATGTGGCGTTTTTTTCAGTTAAATATTGAAGATTAATGTAAAAATTGTTCCTTGGTGTTCTTCACTTTTAAACTCTATTTGTCCGCTCATTAGTTTTATATATCTATCAACAATATTTAAACCTAAACCTGTACCCGGAATGCTCCCTGTATTATGGGCTCTAAAAAACGGCTCAAACAAGTGTTTTTGCTCTGTTTTTGGGATACCTATACCGTCATCTTTTATGGTAATATAGTACTTTTGGTTTGTTATTTCTGTGTTAAACTCAATAAAGGTGTTTTCTCCAGAGTATTTAATGGCATTCGCAATTAAATTGATAATACAGTTTTTTAACAAATTTAAATCGGTATTTACCATTCTTTTAATGCCCGTATGTTGGTAAATAATTGTTTGGTTTTGTTTAGCAACCATTTGCATTTCTTCGGTAATTTCTTCGGCAAATTTAACTAAATCTAATTCTTCTAGCTGTGCGGTTACTATACCTGTTTCTAATCTTTCTAACGATAAAAAATCGTTTAAAATGGTAGTAAGGTTACCAATTGCATTCTTAATTTTATTTACATGCTTAGTTATATTTGGGTTTTGATAATCTAAAGCATATTTATCTATTAAAGAAGCTGATAATTGTATAGAACTTAACGGTGTTCTAAACTCATGCGATGCCATAGAAACAAATCTGCTTTTAAGCTGGTTTAATTCTTTTTCTTTTTCTAAAGATAAACTTACTTCTTCTTTTGCATCTTGAAGCTGATTTATTAAGGATTGCAATTTTAAAGTTCGGTCTTCTACCAATTGCTCTAGCTTATTGGTGTATTTTAATAGTTGCCCTTCCGCATCTTTTTCTCTACTTAAATCGTGAATGAAACCATTGTAAATAACACGTCCTTCATACTGTACTTCGCTTACTGCTAAACGGAAAGGGAATAAAGACCCATTTTTTCTTTTACCTTTTACTTCTCTTCCTTTGCCAATTATATGTGGTTCACGGGTTTCCTGATAGCGACTAAGATATTGATCATGACGGGAATGGTCTGGCTCTGGCATTAACATCGAAATATTGTTTCCAATCACCTCTTCTGGGGTAAAGCCAAACAAACTGCATCCAGCTGGATTGATAGATTCTATAATTCCTCTAGAATCTATGGTGATAATCCCATCAATTGCATTCTCAATGATGGCCTTAAGTAAAGCTGCACTATTCATATCTCCAAATTTAACAGCAAATAGTCTTAATCAACAAATATATCTTCTTATTTATAGTATTTGTTTTAAATCACTTATTCAACGTGTATTCATCATATACATAGGCGCTCTGCACATCTACATTTGAGCAATAAATAAAACCCATTCTAAAATTAACAAAATGAAAACTTTACAATATCCTTTAATAGTTTCTTTAAGTATCAAAAGAAGTTTTTTTGTTACTATTTTATTAGTATTTACCTTATGTAAACTCAGTGCACAAACAACCAGTTATCAATCAATTCCAGCAAATTCATCTATTAAGGTTTCTGGTTCGTCTAATATACACGATTGGACCATGAAAGGCGAGACGCTAACAGCCGGTTCTGCCTTTCTTTTGAAAGATGGAAAGTTGAATGACATGACTGCTCTTAACTTTTCTATGAAAGTGACCAACTTAAAAAGTGATGAAAATTTATTAAACAGCAGGGCTTATAAGGCTTTGAATGCCGAAAAATTTACCACAGTTAATTTTAAATTGAGTTCTGCAACTGTAACTCCGCTTGCAAATGGGCACTATACTATAAAAGCTTTAGGCAAACTTCAAATTTCTGGAATTACTAAAGATGTTGTGCTTTACGCAGATGCAGTACAAAACAGCGACAAAACCATTAGCTGTACCGGATCAGAAAAACTGAAAATGAGTGAATATGGCATTAAACCTCCATCATTTATGCTTGGGGCTTTAAAAGTAACTGACGATGTTACCATCAACTACAATTTAAAATTCAAAAATTAGAAATCGAATCTTAACAATGTTAAAATACAACATCATGAAAACAATCACTAATATTATTAAAAATACAGCAGTTGCGGCACTTTTAATCAGCCCTTTGCTATCGCTGGGTCAAGATACCACAAGAGTAGAAGATGGTGTTAAAACAAGAATTTCAAATCTGCGTCCTTATGATCAATCAGGAATAAACGTTTTTGAAGCGCCGAAAGAAATGAACGCTCCGTTTGACGGATTGAAAGTTAGATTTGGTGCAGGTTTTACTCAGTCTTTTCAAAACCTAAAACATGAGAATACATTTACTCTGCCTGCAAATGATTTATATAAAATCACTCCCGGTTTTAATACCGCCAACGCCAATTTATATATGGATGTGCAATTGGCTGATGGTATCCGCTTAAACTTAACCAGTTACCTTTCTTCTCGTCACCATAACGAAACTTGGGTAAAAGGTGGTTATATCCAGTTTGATAAACTTCCTTTTAAAGGAGAGATATGGGATAAAATTATGAGTGTAACTACGGTTAAAATTGGACACATGGAAATCAATTACGGAGATCAACATTTCAGACGTTCTGATGGTGGTGGGACTATTTATAATCCGTTTGTCGAAAATTACATTATGGATCAATTTGCCACAGAAATTGGTGGAGAAGTTTATGTGCGCTTAAACAGTTTAACTGGTATGATTGGTGTTTCTAACGGAATGATTAAAGGAAACATTGCTGAACTTGTACCCACCGCACAAGATGCAAACACCCACAAATCTCCTTCAATTTATTTTAAAGGCGCATTTGATAAAAACCTGGGTAACGATTTAAGATTAAGATTAGCAGCATCTTATTATACCAATAACAGTTCTGGAGGTAACACTTTATTTGGTGGCGACCGTACCGGATCTAATTACTTTTTAGCAATGGAAAAAATTGGAGCTACTACAGATGGCAATGCTTTTTCTGGACGTTTTAACCCTGGTTTCTCTAAAGAAATTCACGCTGCTCAATTAAATGCATTTGTAAAAGCATCTGGTTTTGAATTATTTGGAACTTATGAATTTTCTAATGGTAGAAGTAAAACAGAAACAGATAATAGAGATGCTAACCAGTATGCAATAGAAGGTGTTTACCGTTTTGGAGCCAAAGAAAAAGTATTTGTGGGCGCAAGATATAATAAAGTGGATGCCCGATTAGCAGGCATGACAACCGACGTATCTGTTGATAGAACTTCTTTCTCTGCAGGTTGGTTTTTAACTCGTAATATATTATTAAAAGCAGAATACACTAATCAAAACTATAACGATTTCTTAGCTAGTGATTATAGAAATAACGGCAAATTCCACGGATATGTGGTACAAGCTGTAGTAGGATTTTAAGTTTTCAGATTTTCTTTTTTTAAGTCAGGTTGAGCAATCAATCTGACTTTTTAATTACTCATCTTTTACATCATGAAAATTAAGAACTTTACTTGTGCGCTCCACCTGTTTTTTTGTGTTTCAGTATTTATATTGTGCTCTTTTAAAAATCCGATGTTAAATTCTGACCAATGGGTAATTACTAAAAGCGGCTATTTAAAGGTTAAAGGAAGCACTACAGTAAACACTTTTACATGTGTAATTCCTAATTATGCCCGTCCGGATACGATTAATATATATAGGACTAAAAGTGTAGTAAAGTTGAGTGGAGAGATTGCTTTAAATATAAATGCTTTCGATTGCCACAACGTTATGATGACAGCGCAACTTCGTAAAACTTTAAAAGCAGCGCAATATCCCCATATCAAAATACGCTTCATCAGTTTAAATAAATTACCAATATTAACATCCAAAAAAGAACAGGTAAAAGGCTGGGTAGAGATTGTTTTAGCCAATGTAACCAAGCGTTACGAAATAGATTATCAGCTATATAAAGACGCTCAAAACACTATTCATTTAACCGGAGTGCAGGATGTGAATTTCTCAGATTTTAAGCTAATACCACCAAGCAAACTGGGCGGTATGATTAAAACCAATGATCAATTAGGTATTGAGTTTCAATTACAGTTTAAAGAGATTTGATTTGCATTTATAGCTAAAAGTGATGTAATTAATGTTGTTCTATGATTAAATAATTAACCATTAAAATCATGTTTAAACATCAGTGAAAAACAAGAACACTCAATCAAAATCAAAAAATCGCCTCCCTACTTTCATTTGTTGCTGGTGTTGTAAACGTTGCCGGGTTTATAGCAATTCAAAAGTTAACTACTAATGTTACTGGTCATTTCGCCTATTTTATTGATGAAGTTTTTAAGCTCCATTTTATAGAAAGCCTTATCTATTTTTTCTATATTTTCTTTTTCTTTTTGGGGGCTTTTGTTTCGAGCTTATTAGTAGAAATAATTGGCAGAGTTAGCGAAAGATTTGTTTTTGTTATTCCAATAATTATAGAGAGTTGTATTTTATTATTGATAGCAATTTTTGGTCAAACGCTTATTTTAAATTATCCTAACTTAATTGCTTTTAGTTTGCTATTTGCAATGGGTTTGCAAAACTCTTTAGTTACCAGAATATCTAATGCAATTGTAAGAACTACGCATTTAACAGGTCTGTTTACTGATTTAGGTATAGAACTGTCTCAATTGTTTTTTTACAGAGAACATGCGCAAAAGCAAAGGCTTGTTGCTACTATTAAATTAAGGTTTATGATTATTATTTTTTTCTTTACCGGTGGTGTATTTGGAGGTGTTTTTTATGGTTACCTAAACCTTTATATTTTAATTTTGCCTGCTTCGCTTTTAATTATGGGCTTATTTTATGATAGCGCAAAATTTCAGCTGATTAGTTGGAAACGTAAACACGTTGTAAAATAAATAGCTGCTAATATTTACCATACCAGCAGCTTATCTTTTGATTGTGATGTTTTTACTAAGGATTAATTTTTGCAAATATTACTCCTGCAATAATAGCTTGTATTAAACCATAAAATAACCAACTTATCACCATAGTAGCAGTAACATCTAATGCCGAAAAGGTAATCCACATTACCGGAATTAAAGAAACTATGGCATAAACAAAACCAAACTCTAATCCTCGTAATAAATAACCACCTTTAAACATTCCTTTAAAACGTTCCCAAAACCAAGCTAAAGCCAAACTCAAAACAAAAGCATGTAGGTAAAATAACACATCTCTACTACCATCCGAATTAAATAATGGATTGCTATAATCGGTAAAAAAATCAGGAAAAAGCCTGATGGCAAAAAATAAGGCGCCATAGCCTAAAATAAATAAAACGGTTCCAGCAGTTAGTCCAGAAAGGATGATTTTTTTCATAATATTTTTTGAATATGAACTATGGAATTGTTTTAATTAACGCCCATTTTAATTGCTCAAATTTTATGTTGCAATTTCCATAAAAGTGATGCTTTTAAAAATGATATTCATCATCAAATCAGAATAAATACAGAAATAATTTTAACACCTAATTTTTGATATCCATTACCCTCACGTGTGACTAAGGTCATATTTTAAACAAAGAAGTATCGCTTATTTCGTGTTAAAAATAAATACATGAGCCATACCTTTCATATCCCTGTTTTAGGTTTAGGATATTCTATAGATACTCCCATAAAAGTAGCGCCTTTTGGCATTTCATCCGTAGCATCTATTGTTGATGATATTGCCATAGAAAGAATAAGGCAGTTATATTTTAAAAAGCACAAATTACCTTACCAGCATATTGATGCCAAAGAGGATGATGCTAGAGCTAAAAGAATTACAGCATATTTAGATATGATGCAAGATTTAGTTGATAAAGAATTTGAGGAAATTAAAACTCAATCTTTTGATGCTGATACAAAGCTTAGCAAGTATTTTAGCTTATTACCAGATACCAGTAAGTTAAAACAAGATTATTTGTTGATGCTAAATGAGCAGAACGATAGTGTTAAAACTGCAAAGCAATTGGCTTTAAAAAACAAATTGGTAAAAGGAGCTATTGATGTTAACATTATGTCTAAAGTAGATAAAATGAATGTTGATGACAAGGGCGAGTTAAAAGAAGAAATATTTAGCGATGCTTTAGCTGCTTTACGTGGTTTTGCCAATAGTAAATTAGAATCTTCTGTTATTTTATCTGCCGGGATGAATCCTCGTTTATATGGTTATTTAGAATCTTTTACTGATTTTTTGCCTGATGAAAATGCTAAATTAAAGAAAAAGGTAATTTTAAAGGTTAGTGATTTTAGATCGGCTTTTATACAAGCTAAATTTTTAGCAAAAAAGGGCGTTTGGATTTCTGAATTTAGAATAGAATCTGGCTTAAACTGTGGGGGACATGCTTTTGCAACTGAAGGATATTTATTGGGACCAATTTTAGAGGAGTTTAAACAAAAAAGAGAGGAGATGGTTGCCGAACTTTTTGATTTATACCAAAAAGCTTTAGCGTTAAAATTTATTACGTTAAACCATCCACCAATATTAAAAATTAGTGTACAAGGCGGAATTGGTACTGCTGCAGAAGATGAATTTTTAATGAAATATTATCAACTTGATGCCACTGGTTGGGGTAGCCCGTTTTTATTAGTGCCAGAAGTTACTGCTGTAGATGATGAAACCTTGAAAGATTTAGCTACCGCAACCGAAACTGATTTTTACGTAAGTGGAGCATCGCCGTTAGGCATACCTTTTAACAACTTTAGAAAAAGTGGTGCAGAAAAACAGCGTTTAAAAAGAATTGCTGATAATAAACCAGGCAGCCCTTGCACAAAAAAGTTTTTAGTTTCTAATACAGAATTTACTGCCGAGCCAATTTGTACAGCATCTTTAAAATACCAAACCTTAAAAATTAAAGAATTAAAAAAAGAGGTTTTAGAACCACAGGTTTACCAGCAAAAATTTAAGGCCATTACAGAAAAAATTTGCCTGTGCGAAGGTTTGATGAATTCTTATTATTCAAAAAACAACTTGTTAACTGCAAAAGAAAATAAAGCGGTTGCTATTTGTCCTGGTCCAAATTTGGCATTTTTTAAAGGTCCTTACACTTTAGCGCACATGGTTAATCATATTTACGGTAAAACAAATTTGTTAAATGGTGTAAAACGCCCACATATTTTTATTAACGAGTTAAAACTTTATGTAGAATACCTTAAAAAGGATATTGAGAACAATTTGGCAGAAATGACAACAAAAAAAGAGAAATACTTAAACAACTTCTCTCAACAACTACAAAACGGAATAGCTTATTATAAAGAATTAATGAATAATGTTTTAAGTAAAGAAGCTAAATTAAAAGCTGATTTTTTTAACGATTTGAATGTTTTGGAGACTAAATTGGAAGAAGTTTTTTCGGCAAAAGCAGTATCTTGATAAAATTGAAGATTTAGCATTAACACGTTAATTAACCACTATCCTACTTGAAAGTGTTTTTCTTTTAAGTGGGATTTTTATTTGTTTTTAACCACAAAGTTAACAAAGGGGTAAGCACAAAGAACACAAAAAATAAAGAGTTAAGAAAATCTAGCTAAACTATAAAATACTCTCATAACTGATGTTTTTCGCAAAAGAACTCAATCAAACAGCTATTCAGTTGCTAAACCCACTCTGAAGAGACATTTAGTTCTGCGAAATCTGCGTTATCTGCGGGGGGAGATATAAAACAAACTTTAAATAGAAAAAGAAACAAAAAAATCACTACAATGCAATTACTCTAAACTAAACATAAAGAAACAGCAATGTAAATAAATACACTACACCTTTCGTAAAAAACAAACAAAAAACTTTAATTAATTATCAAAACTGGGATTTTAATTTTATGTCTAACACTATCTACAGTTGTACCAAAAACAAAATCCTTAAAACCTTTATGCCCATGCGCACCCATTACTAAAAAGTCTATTTCTGTGTCATTTACAATTTTCGCAATAGCAATGGCAGTGTTTCCATAGCCAATTTTAAAATCGGCAGTAAAGCCTAAAGCATTTAAACTTAAAACGTATTTTTTTAAGTTTTCTTCATCTAAAAGCGTTTCGTGGTCCATCACATTTTTACCGTGGTACCTTGCCGCCGCGGTTTCTACCACATGTATAAAAGTATATTTGGCAGCTTTACCACCTTGCATTAAAGCATTTTTTATAATTTTTTGGTCTTTATCAGAAAAATCTGTTGTAATACCAATGTGTTTATAAACAATGGTAGCATCTTCGGTGTAAATTAATGCCTCTCCATGCGGTAAAGTGATGGTTTTTTCTGTCTTTTTAGAAATAAAAGGATGGATGAAAATATAGATTAACAGTGCGAAGCAAGCTAAAATAACCGGGACAACAAGTGTGTAAATTAGAATTTTATTGCTATCTGGAGCGCTTAACCAACCAGTTAACTCCTCAATTACCAAATGAATATTTAGGTAAACAATAATTGCCGAACTTAACCATGCTAAAACCTTTACCCATGTTTTAATGGTAAATTCTTTCATTAATTTTTTGTTAGAATTTAGGTGAATTAGCGGGATAATGGCAAAACCCAATTGTAAACTTAAAACCACTTGGCTTAATATTAATAAACTTCCTAAAGATTCTTCGCCAAAGTATAAAATTGTAAAAAAAGCTGGAGCAATAGCTATTATACGGGTAATTAATCTTCTTAACCAAGGCTGTATTCTTAAGTTTAGATGGCCTTCCATAATAATTTGCCCAGCTAAAGTGCCAGTAATGGTTGAGCTTTGGCCTGCTGCAATTAAAGCGATAGCAAACAGAGTAGGCGCAGCTTTGCCAAATATATTTTCTAACAACATGTATGCATCTTGTATTTCGGCAACCTCGTGAAAACCGTTAACATAAAATGCCGCAGCAGCTAAAACTAAAATGGCAGCGTTTACAAAAAAAGCTAAATTAAGTGCAATAGTAGTATCAATAAAATTGAATTTAAGTGCATCTTTTATTCCTTGAAAAGAACGGTCGAACTTACGAGTTTGTACCAAAGAAGAGTGCAAGTATAAATTATGGGGCATTACTGTTGCACCAATAATTCCAATCGCAATATATAATGCTGTACCATCTAAACTAGAAGGCATTAAACCTTTAACCACATCGCCATAAACGGGGGTTACAATAAGCATTTCTACAAAAAAAGCAAGCCCAATTATAAACACCATAGAAACTATAAACATCTCTAACGATCGCATTCCTCTTTTAATTAAAAGCAAAAGTAAAAGCGTATCAAAAATAGTAATGCTTATGCCCCAAATTAGTGGGATACCAAATAAAAGGTTTAAACCAATGGCCATACCTATAATTTCTGCTAAATCACAAGCTGCAATGGCAATTTCTGCTAAAATGTATAAAGGAATGTTTGCCCATTTTGGATAGGTGTTTTTTGATGCTTGCGCCAAATCCATACCTCCAACAATCCCCAAACGGGCGCTTAAAGATTGTAGTAAAAGCGCAATAAGATTAGACATTAATAAAACCCAAATTAGCTTATAGCCAAACTGAGAGCCACCAGCAATATCTGTTGCCCAATTACCTGGGTCCATATAACCAACGCTTACCAAATAGGCGGGCCCTAAAAAAGCAAAAATTCTTTTCCAGCCTTTTCTTTTATCGGTGTTAACGCTTGAGTGAACTTCACTTAAGGATTTAGACGAATTTTCTAATCTCATACTATATGGTTACCATTAATGGTGCTTTTTGTTTTAATTCGTTTATAAAATTTAAAAAACTAAAATTTATAATAACTATTTTAGTTCCGTAAATCTAATCATATTTTTAGACTGGTCTAAAAGTAGCTAAAATAAAAATTTATAAAAATAATTAAGCTATTTCATAAAATATAATTTGGTATATGAGGAATAAAGTTAATTTTGTATTAAATCTTACGATATGGAATTAGATAAAATTGATTTTAATATTCTTAAAATTTTACAAGAAAACGGTAGAATTACCAATTTACAATTATCGCAACATATTGGTTTATCTCCCGCTCCAACCTTAGAGCGTGTACGTAAGTTAGAAAATTCTGGCTACATTAAAAGTTACCATGCTTTGGTTGATGAAGAAAAACTAGGCTTAGGGATAAAAACCTTTATTCAGGTTTCTTTAGATTTTCATCAGCAAGACACCATTCAAATTTTTTTAAAAGAGATTGATGAAATAAAAGAAATTACAGAATGCCACCATGTAACCGGGCAATGTGATTTTATTTTAAAAGCTTACGTAAAAGATATTAAAACTTATGAGCAGTTAATTATGCAAAAAATAAGTAGAATATCTGTGGTCAAAACTTTCCAAACCATGATGATCATGTCAACCCGTAAAAAGGAACCTATTGTACCTTTAGAGTATTAAAAATTCACCTATTTTTTTAAAGTGCATATTAAATTTTTTATAAAAAAAATTTAAAATCAAAATGAAAAATGTTACCCTTAAAGAGTTAGCTGCAAAACTAGGCGTTTCTGTATCTACAGTTTCCAGAGCATTAACAGATAGTTACGAGATTAATGTCGAAACTAAAAAGAGGGTGCAAAAATTAGCAAAAGAGTTAAATTATCAACCCAATCCTTTCGCAGCTTTTTTAAGAAAGCATGTAAGTAAAACCATTGCATTAATCATCCCCGAAATATCGAACAACTTTTTTACATTAGTAATTAAGGGAGTTGAAACCATTTGCCAAGAAAAAGATTATTACGTATTAATTTACGAAACACATGAAGACTATTTAAAAGAAGTTAGAATTGTTAATCACTTAATTGGTGGCAGGGTTGATGGCTTTTTAATTTCTGTAAACTCTGGTAGTGATAATGTTGACCATTTAAAAGAAGTTTTAAACAGGGATGTTAAAATGGTGATGTTTGATAGGGTTGTGGATGATTTTAATGTTTCTAAAGTTTACAGTAACGATTACGAGAGTGGTTTTGATGGGATGAGCCATTTGGTTAATAGAGGCTGTAAAA
Organism: Pedobacter alpinus; assembly: GCF_042684645.1. Taxonomy (NCBI): domain Bacteria; kingdom Pseudomonadati; phylum Bacteroidota; class Sphingobacteriia; order Sphingobacteriales; family Sphingobacteriaceae; genus Pedobacter; species Pedobacter alpinus. The sequence goes on along the minus strand of NZ_JBHULV010000028.1, from coordinate 43,022 downwards.
GGATACTTTTTTTAAGAGCTGGTGATAATTTATCGACCATGCAAAAGCGAGAGAAAGCTTATTTCGATGTTTTAGAAAAGCATGGTTTACCCATTGACCATAGTTTAATTAAATCTTTTGTGCCTTCTAAAGAAGTTGATTTAGATGATTTAACCAAATTTATTTTGGATAAAAAACCCGATGCCATTTTTTGCACCATTGAGCGTTTAGCTATAGCTTGTTATGATATTTGTAATAATTTGGGCTTAAACATTCCAAACGATATTAAAATTATCACTTTTTCTTGCTTAAATGTTGCTCGTTTGTTAAACCCATCCTTATCAACCATTTCGCAACCAGCTTTTGAAATTGGTAAAACTGCCGCCAAACTTTTGATTGATGAGATTGAAGGTAAAAAAGAACAAAAAGAAATTGTTGAGGTTGTTTTGGCATCTACAATTAATAAAAGAGACTCTACCAAAAGACATCTTTAGCCCAAAACTTCCAAAATAGCCTTAACTTTTAATAAACATTCTTCATATTCATTTTCGGGAATGGCGTAATAAGTAATTGCGCTACCAACCTGGAAAGAAAGGTATTTGTTAGTTTGGTTATACAAAATGGTTCTAATAATTACGTTAAAATCAAAATCTCCATCTGGCGAAAAATAACCAACTGCACCAGAATACATTCCCCTTTTTGTACGCTCAAATTGCTCCATTAATTCCATGGCTCTAATTTTTGGTGCACCCGTCATACTGCCCATCGGGAAAGTGTTTTTTATTACTTCAATACTTTCCAAGTCCTCCTGCTTTTGGCAAACCACGGTTGATATTAAATGATGCACTTGCTTAAAACTATAAACTCCAAAAAGTTCTTCCACTTTTACAGTTCCTTTTTTAGCAGATTTTGTAAGGTCGTTTCTTACTAAATCTACAATCATAACGTTTTCTTGTAGTTCTTTTGGATGTGCTTTTAGCGCATTAATAATTTCTAGATCTTCTGTTACGGTAATTCCTCTTTTTGCAGTTCCTTTTATAGGTTGCGATATTAATTTATCGCCTCTTTTTGCTAAAAACCTTTCGGGAGTTGCAGAAATAATATGCTTATCAAACCATTTAAAGTAGTTAGAAAACGGCGTTGGCGATTGTTTATTTAATTTTTGATAAGTGTAAAGCGGGTTTATAATGCAATTTAAAGCATAAAACTCCATGCAAAAATTAGTTTCGTAAATATTACCTATAGCAATTTCATGTAAAACTTTCTCAACAGTATGTTTATATTGGCTTTTACTAAACCTAGCTTCAATGTTAATTTTAGCAGTATTTTCTTCTTTAGTTAATATGGTTTCTTCTATGTTTTTCCAAATTTCTTTATCGCTTTCGCTGATGATTTCTATTTGCTCGTTTTTAATAATGATAAGGTGTTTAGGAACAAAGAAAAAAGCTTGTGGAAAATCTAAATTATCTAAATTATTAGAATGTAGTTGCTCGGTGTTGTTCTTTAAATCGTAACTAAAACCTCCAAAAATCCAATTTTGAGGGTATTTTGTTTTAAATTCCTGTATGCTCTCAAAATTACTTACTTCGGTTTTAGCTATAAAATCTACGGCAATAGCTAAATCAAATTTGCTATAAGCATCTGTATATGAATTAGAGTCTAAAATACAGCAAATATCGAATTCGGCAGCCCATTGTAGTGCCTTCGCTTTAAAATCCTTTATTCCCTTTATTGGTATTACCATATTTACTGCGAAATTAGAATAAGCTTTTTACATTTTAAATGATGTATAAGCTTTTATTTTAGGTTTTGTTTGGTATGTTATGATTTTGCATTGAAAATGAGTTATGAAAACCCTGAAATAGGTTTCTTCTTTTGCTATATTATCTCTTGGTCTTTGTGGTTAAACTTTTGCGTAAACGCCATCCTAATTTTATGCATTTGCTAAGTCAATTTTTCTGCTTAAATAAAGGTAACCAAATATAGTTTTACCTATAAATTAAAACTAAAAAAGTTAGTAAGTATAATAAAAAACTAAATAAATTAGTTTTTATATTTGTATAATATTTTAGAAAAAAGAGATGCAGAAACAAATTACACATATAGATTTAGATTCCTTTTTTGTATCGGTAGAATGCAGGGCGAACCCTAAATTATTAGGTTTTCCGGTGGCTATTGGCGGTTCTAGTGAACGTGGAGTTGTTGCTTCTTGCAGTTACGAGGCTCGTAAATTTGGAGTGCATTCTGCCATGCCTGGTAAATTAGCTAAACAACTTTGCCCCGAATTAATTTTTCTCCGTGGCGATTATGATAGTTATTCAAAAGCATCTCATGAGGTTACTCAAATTATAGAAGAAGCAGTTCCGCTATTCGAAAAAACATCTATAGATGAGTTTTATATGGACATGACAGGGATGGATCAGTTTTTTGGAACTTTAAAGTACGCTAAAGAATTGCGGGAGAAAATTATCAAAGAAACACAACTGCCAATTTCTTTTGGTTTATCTAAAAATAAAACAGTTTCTAAAGTAGCTACAGGCTTGGCAAAACCCAACGGCTATAAACATGTAATTTACGGAGACGAAAAAACTTTTCTCGCACCTTTATCTGTAAAAAAAATACCCATGATTGGCGAAAAAACCGCCGAAAACCTGCGTAAAATGGGGGTGCATAAAATTTTTACCTTACAACAAATGCCGCAAGAATTCCTGGTTTCTGCTTTTGGGAAACAAGGCAATATGATGTGGGAAAAGGCCAACGGGATAGATAATAGCGGCATTACACCTTATGTAGATAGAAAGTCTTTGAGTAGTGAAGAAACTTTTGAAAAAGACACTATGGACATTGCTATGATTGATGCTTTATTGGTTTCTATGACAGAAGATTTATGCTTTAAAATGCGAAAAGAGAACTTTTTAGCAGGTTGTGTGAGTATTAAAATTAGGTATTCAGATTTCAATACCCATAGTCAGCAAATTAAAGTACCATACACTTCTGCAGATCATTTGCTAATTCCACAGGTGAAAGCACTATTTGCAAAACTATATCATCGCCGTATGCTAATTAGATTGGTAGGAGTAAGGTTGAGCAATTTGGTACGTGGGCATTATCAAATCCATTTATTTAATGATAGCGAAACGCAAATCCATTTATACCAAGCTATGGATTATATTAATAAACGGTTTGGGAATAAATCTGTTCATAGAGCCATTAGTACAGGTGTTAATACCCGAGATTTTAATCCTTTTAATGGTAAAAAAAGTTAATAGGTATGTATTTAAACTGCCATACTTGGTTTAGCTTTTTATACGGCACATTAAGTCCAAAAGCTTTGATGCAAGTATTGGAGCGTTACGGTGTAGAGCGTTTTGTAGTGTCGGATATTAATAATACTTCGGGTTGTTTAGAAATGGTTAGGGTAACGGAGAATACGCCGTTTTCTCCAATTTTAGGAGTGGATTTTAGAAATCAACTAAAACAAAAATTTGTAGGCATAGCCAAAAATCATAATGGATTTGAAAAACTAAACAGACTACTTTCTACTCATTTAAAAGAAGAAAAGCCTTTTTCAAGTAAATGTGAAATTAGAGAAGATGTTTTTATCCTTTATCCTTTTAAAAAAGATAAAGTTTATGATTTAGATGAAAACGAATTTATAGGTGTTAATTTTAAAGATTTGCGCTATTTGGCATTGGGTAAATATGCTGAATACTTCTCTAAAATGGTGATTCTACATCCGGTTAGTTTTTTTAACCGTAAAAATTTTGAATTGCATAAGCTATTAAGGGGCATTGCAGAAAACACCATTTTATCTAAAATTACACCTGATGATTTAGGTAGTGCAGATGAGGTTTTATTAGATGAATCTGATTTTATGGATGCTTATGGCGCTTATCCACAAATTATTGAAAACACAGCTAACCTATTAAATGCTTGCGAAGTTATTGATTTTGAGTTAGGTAAAAACAAAAATAAATCTGTTTGCAACCCAAATCCTGATAAAGAAATAGCTAAAGAATTAGACTATCAAAAACTGAAAAATTTGGTTTATGAAGGTGCAAAATACAGGTATAAGGATGTAAATAAAGTAGTAACAGACAGAATAAAAAAGGAATTAGACTTGATTAAAAGCGAAAACTACGTTTCTTATTTTTTAATCAATTACGATATCATCTCCTTTGCCCAAAAACAAGGTTTTTATTATATAGGGAGGGGAAGTGGGGCAAATAGTATTGTAGCTTACTGCTTAAAAATTACAGATGTTGATCCTATTGATTTAGACCTGTATTTTGAACGTTTTATTAACGTTTTCCGCAAAACCCCGCCCGATTTTGATATTGATTTTTCTTGGCAAGATAGAGACCAAATTATTCAATATATTTTTGATACTTATGGTTTAGAACATACTTGTTTGCAAGCTACTTACACAACTTTTCAAACCAATTCTATTTACCGCGAATTAGGCAAAGTTTATGGTTTGCCTACCGAAGAGATTGAGGTATTAGCTGAGAAAGCAAAAAAAGGTATTGAGGTATCTAAAAGTGATAAACTTTATAAAGAGATAGAAAAATATGCTCAAAAAATTAAAGATTTCCCTAAAAACTTAAGCATCCATGCCAGTGGTATTTTAATTGCTGACCAACCTATTTATCGTTATACAGCAACTTCGCATCCACCAAAAGGTTTCCCCATTTGCCAGTTTGATATGTACAATGCAGAGGATTTAGGCTTATATAAATTTGATATTTTAAGTCAGCGGGGGCTAGGACACATCAAAGATACTTTAGCTATTGTGAAGCAGAATAGAGGAGTAGAAATTGATATACATGATGTTCCGAAATTTATGAAAGATGAACGGATTGTTAAACATCTGGAAAAAGGAAATTTAGTAGGTTGTTTTTATGTAGAATCGCCAGCTATGCGTATGCTTTTGGCTAAGTTAGCATGTAAAGATTACCTTACATTGGTAGCCGCAAGTTCTATCATTCGGCCAGGTGTAGCACAATCGGGTATGATGCGTGAATATATTTTAAGGCATCATGCGCCAGATAAAGGAAAATCTATTGCTCATCCTGTACTTTGGGATATTATGCCAGACACTTATGGCGTAATGGTTTACCAAGAAGATGTAATTAAAGTAGCTTATCAATTTGCCGGAATGGGTTTAGGAGAGTCAGATGTTTTACGGAGAGGAATGTCTGGTAAATACCGTTCTAGGGAAGAGTTTCAAAAGGTAAAAGAAAAATTCTTTTCAAATTGTGTGCAAAAAGGTCATCCAGAAGCTTTAGCAGTTGAGGTTTGGCGACAAGTAGAATCTTTTGCCGGTTATTCTTTTGCTAAAGGGCATTCAGCATCTTTTGCAGTAGAAAGCTATCAGAGCATGTATTTAAAAGCACACTTTCCTTTAGATTTTATGGTGGGTGTAATTAATAATTTTGGCGGCTTTTACCGTACAGGTTTGTATGTTCAGGAAGCTAAAAAGGCAGGTGCTAAACTAGAAGCGCCCTGTTTAAACAGAAGTGATTTGCTTACTACTATTACTGGAGATACCATTTTTTTAGGTTTCATACATATTAAAGGTTTAGAATCTAATATGCTACAATATGCATTATGTAGTAGGAAAAATAACGGTGAATTTTTAAGTATAAACGATTTTGTAGATAGGATAGCAATAGGATTAGAGCAGTTAATTATTTTAATACGGATTGGCGCCTTTAGATTTACCAATAAATCTAAGCAAGCTTTACTTTGGGATGCTCATTTTTTAATGAATAAAAAGCCTGTAAAAGCAATGCAAAACAAGTTGTTTAATTACAGCACTAAAACCGATTTTGAAATGCCAAATTTGTATTACGATGTGAGAAATGATATGCTAGACGAATTGGAATTAATGGATTTTACGCTTTCTTCTCCATTTGATTTATTGAAATGCCAAAACAGAATAGGTATAAAAGCAAGTGAAATACCTCTGTATTTAGGCAAACAGATTGAAATTATAGGCCAGTTGGTAACTACAAAATATGTTAAAACTAGAAGTGGATTGACCATGTTTTTCGGAACTTTTTTAGATGAAGCAGGAAATTGGATAGATACCGTTTTGTTTCCTAACATTGCCGCTCAATTTAATTTTAAAGGTTATGGATGTTATTTGATAAAAGGAAAAGTAACTAAAGAGTTTGATTTTTTTACTGTAGAAGTTTTGGAAATTGAAAAATTGGGTTGGTGGAATGCACAAGATGATATTGTTTAAAAATTTATAGAAAATATTTTCATTTCAAAAAGAAAAATATTACATTTGGGTATGAAAAATTATGAGATACAAGAAGATAGCCTAAATGTAGTAGAGGAGATGCTAGTGCCTTATCAAACCTACTTTGAATCTCCGGTAAATAGGCTGCAAGTTATTAAAGGCGGTTTATCTTCAAAGTCGTTAAATGATTTGTTATTGATTAGTGGTTCTACCCGTTTTGATATGGCTAAAAATTTAGATTTAACAGAACCAACTTTACGTAAGCATTTAGGTAATCCAAAAGAGCTAAGTACTAGTTTAAGTGAGCATGTTTTGTTTTTATTAGAGCTTTATGATAAAGGCATTGATACCTTTGGTTCAATAGATAACTTCAAAAACTGGTTGCCTCAACACAATATTGGTATCGGTGCTAAACCAAGTGATTTATTAGATTCTATTACAGGTATTAACATTGTTATTAATGAGTTAAACCGTATAGATCACGGTATTTTAGCTTAATGAATACGTTAATGTAAATAAACATACTTTGTCCTTTTTATTTATTGCTTTAAGCTTTTTGTCTTAAGCGTTCCGCTTTTAATATGCTTGTTTACAGAATTACACAAACCAAGTTTGCGAACTCACTTGTAGCTCCAGGATTTGCTGGGCGTTGGAATAGCGAAGGCGAAGGAATGATTTATACCGGAGGTTCTGCATCACTTTCTTGCTTAGAAGTTTTGGCGCATAAAAGCGGTGCGGCTTTAAACTCAGGAAAGTTTTCAATGGCTGTAATTAGTTTTGATGATAGCCTCTTAGTTGAAGAAATTAAATTAGAAAAGCTGCAAAAGCTAAATAAAGAATGGTTTAAGGTTTTGCATTATCCAATTACCCAAAAATTAGGTAATGAATGGCTTTTTAATCAGAATTCAGCAGTTTTAAAAGTGCCATCTGCCATAGTAGATAGAGAATATAACTATTTGTTGAACCCACAACATCCAGATTTTTCTAAAATTAAGGTTTTAGATGTTAAGCCATTTGATTTTGACACGAGGTTGAAAATGGATGTTTAGAAAAGGCTAAGGCAAAATGCAGAAAGCTAAAAGCTAATCTGCCAAATGGAAAATAGTAAGATTAATTTTGAAGGAATTGATATTTAACTTTGATCTGCTTCAAAATAATAAAAACCTAAACAATTATGCAATGCTTATATTTGCAGCCAAATGAAATTTAGTAAATACCACATTGTACCCGAATTAAAAAAGAGTTTAGACGATTTAGGCTTTAAAAAACCTACTGATATTCAGTTTAAATCTATTCCACAAATATTATCGGGACAAGACATTTTAGCCATTGCACAAACAGGAACAGGTAAAACTGCCGCTTTTGCAATTCCGCTAATTAGCATGTTGCAACAAAACAAACACCGCGAGCCAGAGCAAAATGTAAAAGCAGTGGTAATGGTGCCTACCCGAGAATTAGCCATGCAAATTGAGCAAGTTTTTAAAGAATTAGGTCAATATACAGATGTGGAAACGATTTCTTTAATTGGCGGTGTTGATATTGAACCTCAGGTTGAAAAGCTGAGAAGAGGAGTTGATGTTTTAATTGCAACACCCGGTAGAATTTCTGATTTGGTACATAAAGGGCATTTAAATCTTAAAAAAATAGATTTCTTGGTTTTGGATGAAGCCGATCACATGTTGAATAAGGGTTTTTATAACGATATTAAACACATATTACAATTTCTACCTCGTAGAAGACAAACCTTATTTTTCTCAGCAACTATTGACGAAAACATTAAAGACTTAGCTTACGCTTTGGTAAGTAAGCCGGTAAGAATTCAGATTTCTCCTAAAGATCCGGTTTCTAAAAATGTAGATCATGCGGTGGCTTATGTGGCAATGGACGATAAGCGTTTCTTTTTAGAGCGAATTGTAAAAGAGCATCCCGACCAAAAAATATTGGTTTTTGTGCGTACAAAAGTGCGGGCAGAACGTGTTTTTAAAGCTATGGAACGTGTAAATATTGTTACTGCAACTTTACATGGCGATAAGGAGCAAGAGGATAGATTTAAAGTTTTGGATGATTTTAGAGAAGGTAGGGTTAAAATTTTAGTGGCTACAGATGTAAGTGCCCGTGGTTTGGATGTCAAAGGCGTTGAGTATGTAATAAATTACGATTTGCCAGATGTTGCAGAAAACTACGTTCACCGTGTGGGCCGTACAGGTAGGGGAAACAATCGCGGTACTGCTATTTCTTTTTGTAGTGAAGAAGAAAAACCAATTTTAGAAGAAATTGAGACTTATTTAACACAACCTATTAAGTTAATGAGCATTAAAAAAACGGAATACGAAGAAACTTTAGCCATTTCAGAAGGGCATCAAAATGATTGGCAATCGCTAATTAATGAAAACGAAGCTATGTCTAAACAAAAGAAAAAGAAACGTAAATAATTTTTTATTTTTGATTATCAGGTTCTTAAGCATAAATATGAATTCTTGTTTAAGATTCTGTTAAAAAATGATACCTTTGTGCTGGGTTAGTCTTCTACGACCAGCTCCTTCTGAACTCCCCCAGGGTGGGAACGCAGCAAGGGTAAGAAGTTGTAGCGGTGCGATAGAAGTTGCTAGCCCATTTTTTTTCTTTTCTCTTTCAAAATAAATATCAAACTTTTCTCCCAACAATTAAGTCTAGTCCATTTGGTTTTTTTTATAGCACAATTGTTTTATTGAGATTCATTTTTGAAATAATAACATCATTTTAATAAAGAAACTGATATATTTGGGCTTTTAAATCGACATGGTAAGTTTTTCTTTAAAAGTCATTCGATTAATATAATTTAAACAACCAAAAATTAAAATAATATGAAATTTTTTATTGATACCGCAAACTTGGCTCAAATTAAAGAAGCACAAGATTTAGGTGTATTGGATGGTGTTACTACCAACCCAAGTTTAATGGCAAAAGAAGGTATTTCTGGAGATGAGAAAGTGTTGCAACACTACAGAGATATTTGTGCTATAGTTGATGATAATGTAAGTGCTGAGGTTATTTCTACAGATTTTGAAGGAATGATTAAAGAAGGTGATGCTTTAGCCGCACTTGATGATAAAATTGTAGTTAAAATTCCGATGGTTAAAGACGGAATTAAGGCGCTTAAATACTTTAGCGATAAAGGAATTAGAACTAATTGTACATTGATTTTTTCTGCTGGACAAGCTTTATTAGCTGCAAAAGCAGGTGCAACTTATGTTTCTCCTTTTTTAGGCAGATTAGATGATATAGGAGCAGATAGCTTTGGTTTAATTGAAGATATCCGTTTAATTTTTGACAACTATGGTTATGAGACTCAGATTTTAGCTGCTTCTATACGTAATTCTGTTCATATTGTAGAGTGTGCAAAAATCGGTGCAGATGTGATGACAGGGCCATTAAGTTCAATCTTAGGATTATTGAAACACCCATTAACTGATAGCGGATTGGCTCAGTTTTTAGCAGATCATGCTAAAGCAGCTGGCAAATAATTATTAGCTAGAATTTTAAAAACCTCCCTAGAAGGAGGTTTTTTTATGCCTTTAAAATGGTTTTTCTGCGTTAAGCTTATGATGAGTAATGTACGATACAATTAAAATAGCCATAGCGACTATCGGAAATAACTGATTCCCTATTACAAAACCATCAATTGCCCAATGGCTAACAAAAGCAGCAATAAAATCTATTGCAAAACCTGCATAAGCCCATTCTTTTACTCTTTTAGGTATTTGAGGTACAATTAAAGTAATTGCCCCCAACACTTTAAAAACTGTAAGCATTACTCCAAAGTATGCAGGATAACCTAAATGCCTAATCCCTTCTTTTGCCATTTCAGTTTGAGATGTTAATGCAGGCATTACACCTTCTAATAAAAAGATGAGTGTGGTACTTACCCAGAATAAAATTTTTGTTTTTTTCATGTTCATAAATTTAGGGTGGTTAATCTATAGTGATTCAACGTGTTTTTTGAAATTATTTAAAATAGCCTGCCAACCAGTTTTTTGCAAATCAATTGGATTTTCATTTTCTGGTTCAAAGTCTTCTATAACCTTTACGCCACCGTTTTCTTCTGTAAAAGTCACCTTCATTTTTCTGCCATCGCCTAATATGGTTTCAATTAGTTTAGATTCTTCAATATTGGTATGTGTTCCCCAAAAATCAAAACTAAAGCTACCGTCTTTTGCTGCCATGGTATAAGAAAATTTGCCATCTTTTCTTAAATCGTTTTCAGCTTTTGGGCAATGCCAATCGTTAGAAGCGAAGTTCCATTTTATGATGTGCTCTGGGTTAGTCCAAGCATCCCAAACTTTATTTAATTGATTGCTTACAATTGTTTCTACTGTTATCATATTAGTCTTTTTTATATTCAAAAAATGTAGTTAGATTGATATGGCTAACCGACTAAAATTTTAAAATTAATTCAAAAATCACTGAACTTTTCTTTAAAATTAAGAATATTAATATAACAAGAGCAATTTTTTTATCTAAAAAAATCTATTTAAAGACAAGGGAATATACAAGAGGTGTTAGAGTATAGTGTTTTGCAAAGTATTTAAAAATTGCTGGAAAGGGTGCTAAAAAGTAACAGATATAATGAGTTACCCAGATGTTTAAGGCTTTAGAGTTATTTTATATTAACTTAAAGATGTAAGATTAGATAAATATCGACAGAAACATTTTAAAGCCTGATTTTGAAACAATCGTTTAAAAAATCAGCATTAATGCATAATGCTGATTTTTTGAGTATAAACATTATTATTAAATTTTATTGATAGAATATAGCTTCCGTTTTGGTGATTTTTCACATTAATGCTATCCGTGTATTTACCTATAAAATTGTTTTCTTTAGTATTATAAACCACTTGCCCTAAGCTGTTTATTAAACTTATGTTTAAATTACTTCTATTATTAACTTCAAAAGCTAAATTAAGTAAATCATTAGCGGGTACAGGGAACGCTTTTAATCCTATTTCTTCACCATCAGATGGTTTAATACTTGAAATTACATAGTTAAAATTATCAGAGCGAGAAATACAGCCAGAAGAATTAATTGCATTAACGCTATACAAGCCAGAACTTACTGCTATGTGAGTTTGATTTGTTGCACCATCAATTGAATTTCCATTTAAAAACCATTGATACTGAAAAGCAGGGGTAGATGTTAGTGTGTTACCCATTTGGTTAATTAAAGGTTTACCTAAAGTTACTGCTTGTCTCGTATTTGTTGGACATCCTAAAGCTTTAAAAAGCATGTTATAGAAATAGTAATAAGCATTTGTTATATTTCCGGTAGTTGCCGAATTAGCGCCAGTTAAACTTATAATTCCGTTTCCCAAATTGATTGGAATATTATTTACACCAACATTACTTCTAAAAATTGTTGCTCCGTTAAAACTTATACCAATATAATAAGTACCCGCTGCCGGAAATTCTAAGCCAATTTTATAAACCTTACCAGGATCATTAGGGTCGTCATCAATTAAATTGGTTACAGTAGATACATCTACGGTTGTTTTTGTTCTTTCTACATTAATTGTTTGTGAGCTTAAAACAACTCCACTTAAAGTTTCGACAGTAAAAGTAAGCTGACCACTTTTGCTTACATACAATAAAGCACTATCTAAAACCATTGGAGCTTTAACCGTAATAATAGGTTTGGGCCCAAAATTACCTGAATACTGGCCACCACTATATTGATTTTTATTAACGGCTCCAAAATAACTTCTAAAGCTATTTAAACCAGCATAATAAGTGTTGGAGATTGGAGCAGTGTTGGTGTAAACGTTGTTTCCAATTTCTAAGGGCACTGCTGAGTTTGCTGATGCGTACCAATATATGAAACCATCACCAGAACCATTTAGCTGGTAATAATCCGCAGCATTATCACAAACAGAAGCATTTAAATTAACTGCATTTTGTGGTGTTGAGGTAGTAAAACTTTTTGTAGTTGCATCGTTTACATCCTTAATATCATTACCTAAAGCAGTTTTAACAGTAATAATGTAATTTGTGGCGTTTTGTAAATTTAACAAAACAGCATTAAAAGTGTAATTCAATTCGTAATTTGGCAAAATAGTGCCATTAAAATTCTCTGTAATTGTTTGTATTACAGTATTATTACTACTTAAAGTAAAAGTTATTGGAATATTAGAAATACTAGCTCCTCCAAAGTTTTTTAATCTTACGGAAAACTTTTTTGGGGTGGTAGGGCATAAATTTTCTAATTCACTATTTATGGCTATAACTCCAACATCAGTTGTTGATTTTATAAAATTAATTTTATAATCTTGAGTTTCTCCTTTTACATAACTACCACATGGTATTATCGAGTTTGGGTTGGTAGTTTCATTTAAAACAATTCTTAAAATTGATGAGTTACCAGAAATAACATTTGCTGGAACTGTAATATTGCCTGTAAAAATTCCATTTTGATTAAAAACAGAAGATTTTGCTAACGATTCCCCTTCGTCATTAAAATCTCCATCACTATTCCAGTCGGCATAAATTGCAGCAATTTTATCTTCATTTGCACCACAAGTTCCTAAATTTATAGTAAATGGATAGCTTTTACCTGCCTCTAACTCTGTACTTAAATCTGTGAAATTTGTATAGCTTCGGCAAGAACTTGCTACGGTATTGTTAATACTTCCTAATTGTACTTGTTCAATTCTTGAATCGGCTGTAGAATTTGCAGCAGATGTACAATAAACCACGCCACCAACTCCTGAGGCAATTATTGAATAATTTTGAGGGCCTTTTGTTAGCGTCCCTTTATGCGAAACTCTTAAGGTATAGGTTTGACCCGGTACAGCATTTGGAATTGATATTTGTTCTACATTGTCAACAATATTATCTGCATTAGTTGCTGCGTTTGCAGGAATTAAAGGGTTTAATTTCCAAGGAAAAAACGTTGTAACACCCTGTATTAACCTTAAATCTAAGTCATTTACCAATTTAGGGGTTCTATCATTAATTGTTCCGCTTGTAACTACCTTACCTTCGGGGTCTGTCCAACAAATAGTAACCTTTAGTGGCCCATAACCAGAACTTGTAATTTGTAAATTGTAAATCTCACCCTGAGATAATGTTCTTTCTGTAATTATGCTTTTATTACCTCTAAGTTTGATGATATTTGCTGCATTCTCTATATTTAACAATCCCCATCCATAAATATAATCAGGGCCTAAAGCCGAACCTGCTTCATTAGCTGTATTAATTATTAAACCCTTTAAAGTAGCTGAGCGCATAAAGGAGCCAGTATTTAACTGCGAATAATATTCCTGCAATAACAATATTGAACCACTTACATTTGGAGCAGACATAGAAGTGCCTGATAATGTTGAGTATGATCTTGTATCAGAACTATTTGTAGAAGTTAAACTTACGCCATTAGCAACAATATCTGGTTTAATTCTTCCATCATCTGTTGGCCCCCAGCTGCTAAAGCTAGATATTTGAATGTCAGTTGGGTTGTTTGAGCCAAATGGCAAACCGTTAACCGCACCAACTGTTAATATATTTTTCGCATTACTAGTAGTTGATAAAATATCGTAACCATTATTATTACTAATATTTGTTGGTCTTGGTCCTTTGCTAACAAAAGTTGAACTGCTAGTGCTTTCATAACCATAGTATTCTGTACCAACAGTAGGACCGTTTTGATTCCTATTGTTTCCTGCTGATTTAACAATTAAATAAAAAGGTGCGTTGTAGCTAATTAAATCCCAATTTTTTGCAGTATTATCATAAAAACCAAATTTGTAATCTTCTGTACTTTCCGGGTAACCATAATATTCCCATCGGGGAGGTGTTACATCAGAGTTATAATCCCAACCAGCAATAAAGCCGTAAGAGTGATTTGAAACCAACATACCCTGCGAAGCAGCTAAAGTCATTTCGGTATCGTCTTTATTAAAATCATAAGCATAAAGTTTCTTTAAACCCCATGCCATTCCTCTAGCTATTGGGTTAACACCGGTAGCAACCAAAGTACCTGCAACATGGGTTGCATGTGAGCTTAAACTTTCGGGTAAATCAATTTGTTCAATTCTACCAGATGCAAATTCTTGGTGGTTTATTAAAATACTACCACCATCCCAAATCCCCATTTTACCAGATATATTATTGCTAGATCCGCTTAAACTTAAACCTAAGCTACCTCCATTATAAATACTATTGGTATTGGTTGTACCCGCAGCTATGGTATTATTATACGTTGTTAAATATAACGGAAAACCAAAATCATCAACACCTTGTAATGATATAATTGTTCCATCCTTATATTCTTTAAAAATAATCCAATTGTTTTTTCTTGCTAATGCAAAAGCTTTTTGTTTGTTCTCTGTATTTTTAGTACTTAACTCAGAAGATAAAAGTGTTAAATTATCAAACTGTTTTTTTGTTACTAAAACTTGTTTTTCTTGGGCGTAAGAAACTTTAGTAGCTAAAACAGTTAAACAAATGGTTATAAGTTTTTTAAACATATAATTTTAAGAGATGTGAAACTATAAACGAATTAAAACAAATTATAGTTTTAGTAAAAATACCCAAATTTTTTATGAAATAAATGTAATTTATATAGTGCAATTACAAATAACTTTCAAGCATTTAATAATTATTTAAACCCTATTCTTGATTCAAATGAATTATGGAATTGTGTTGAAAAATAATTGGCTACCTAAAGATTAACATCAAAATTGTTTCATCATATTAACAAATAATTTTGATGTTAAAAAAGTTTTAAGCCTTTAAACTAAAAACCTTCCCTCTTTTTAATCCAATCAAACAATTCATCAATAGGTTTTTCAAGTATAATTCCTGTATTTATTTCGTATTCTTTGGTTACGGTTTTTAAAATTTCTTGAAAATGGAATCCGATAGAACCAACAAAATGGCAATAA
This sequence comes from Pedobacter alpinus, assembly GCF_042684645.1. NCBI lineage: Bacteria > Pseudomonadati > Bacteroidota > Sphingobacteriia > Sphingobacteriales > Sphingobacteriaceae > Pedobacter > Pedobacter alpinus. The sequence goes on along the minus strand of NZ_JBHULV010000028.1, from coordinate 27,881 downwards.
TATTCTTTGTAGTTAGAATAGCGGAGAATGTGAGATTTTATAAAATCGTGAAAACCATTAGTTAGCAGGTTTTGTATATATGGGTGGTCATAATACAAACTCATAAATTGTGCAAAAGATGCCAAAAAGTAATTTGGCATTGCTTTTTGATAAAGGTTTTTTATTACTGTTTCTTTATTAAGTTGATATTCTTTGTCAAAAGCTGCTAGAATATCTTTTGGAGCTGTTTTATAAATAAAGTCAGTTATTAATTTTTTTCCAAAATAGGTACCTGAACCTTCTTCGCCCAATACATAGCCTAAGCCTAAGTTACTTTCTACATCCTGCCCATTATAAAAAGAAATGTTAGACTCTGTACCTAAAATACAACTAAAACCAGGTGTGTCTTTACAGCAAGCAATTGCAGAACCCAACAAGTCGCTTTCAACTGCAATAAACGCATTTTTGAATCTATTAGTAAGGGCATTAGAAATAAGCTCTCTTCTATCCGGGCTACTACAACCAGCTCCAAAAAAGTGAAGCTCGGTAACTTCGTTTGCAAAGGAGTTAAATGGTTCAAAATTATTTAAGCTTCTTACAATTTCTTTTTCAGACCAAAAGAAGGGGTTTAAACCAGAGGTACTGTATTTTTCTAAAGATTTGTTTTTCGTTTGTAAAATCCAATCGGTTTTTGAAGAACCTCCATCTGCAACAAGAAGCATTCTAAATATTTTTTAATAATTCGGTAGTAAGCGGTTTGCCTAAAAAATCTGTAACGTTTTTAAATTCAATTACTTTTTTATGATCACTAGGGTCTAAAGATGAAGATAGCATAACAATTTTAACATCTTCTTTATTAATGCTTTGTATTTCTTGAAATTCAACTAAAAAATCAAAGCCTGTTTTAACGGGCATTCTGATATCTAAAAAAATGATTTCAGGTAATTCCTGATTTTCTTTTTCTAAATCTTGTAAATAATTAATTGCAGATTCGCAAGACTGTTTTATAATGATACTTTCAGCAAAATCACTTGCATTTAAAATTTTTTCATTAATCATGTTGTCAATGAAATTATCATCAATTAAAAGTGCTTTTTTATATTTATAAACTTGCATAATTTCTTTAGTAGTGAACAAATATATAAAAAGAATAGTTTATAATTTATTAACAGCTAAAATTTAAAGGTTAATACTGCCAGTAATTTCTTTTAGCGTAATTTCACTAATTTTTGCTTGGTAAAGCGCATTTGCGTACCTAGCTGCGGCATTTACAAAATTGCGTTGTGCTTCCCTTAGCTCTAAAGGTACTATACTTCCTAGTCTGTACTTTTCTAATGTTATATTCAAATTTTCTTTTGCAACTTCAACATTTTTTTCTTCTAAGTTTGTAAGCTCTAAAGTTGTTTGATAATTTTGATAAGTAGTTAATAATTGTGCATTCACATCCTGCTTAATTCTCTCTAGCTCAAGGTTGGAATTTTCTAAACTTAATTTTGCATTTCTTTCTGTTCGGTTTTGTAACGAACCGTTAAATATATTAAGAGAGGCAGTTAAACCATAATTGAAACCCCTAGAGTTTGATCGCAATGCAAAACCAGTAGGAGGAGAGGTGTTATTAGCAAAATTATACCCAGATGTTAAAGCAATTACTGGATAACGGTTAGCTTTAACTTGTTTAACAAAAATTTCTGAAATGGTTTTATTAATTTCAGCTGTTTGTAAATCCGGGTTTTGTATGTCCAAATCAGCTTTTAAAGTTTCATAAATTAAACTTCTATCAATCAAAATATCTTCAGCTACATCAAATTCTGTTTTTAAATCTCTGGCTAATATCTGGTTAAATCTTATCTTACCAGTTCTAATTAGGTCTTTTTGCATCAATAATTGTGTGGTATCTGTATTTAAATCAACTTTGGCGGCCAAAAGTTCTAATTTAGAACCCTTACCAAGCGTATATCTGGAATTTGCATTTTTTAACCTTACAGCAGAAACTTCTAAAGCGGTTTCTGTAGCATCTAATTGTTTGTATTGCGCAATTAGATTGTAATAAGCATCTATAACATCGGCAATGGTAGTTTGAATAGTGATTTTAGCATTTAAATCACCTAATTTTTGTAATTCTTTAAGTCTATCGTAATTGGCAAACATTTGAAACCCGTCAAAAATTCTCCAATTTAAATTTACGCCATAATTCAAATTAGTTGTTTTAGCATTAACAACTTCTCTGGTTTCACCACTAGCTAAATCAACTTGGCTAGTTTGTATATTGTTTATATCATTAAAAGTACCTGTAATATTTGGTAAAAAACCTGCATTTCCGTAACTTAAATCATTTTCAGAAATTTTATTTTGGTTATTACTTAATTTAATGTTGTAATTATTTTGTAAAGCTATTGAAATAGCGTCTTTTAGTGTTAATGTTTCTTGAGCTTGTAAGCTTAATGAAGATAACAGAAAAAGTAGAGTAACTATATTTCTAAAGTATTTCATTTTAGTTTTGTTTTTCAGCTAGTTTTATTTCTTTTTCTGCAGCTTCAGCTTTTGATTCTGTATGTTCCTTACTCCAGTAAGAATAAATAGCCGGAATTACAAAAAGGGTTAGTAGCAAAGAAAATAATGTACCACCAATAATTACCGTACCCATACTCATACGGCTTTTTGCCGCTGCACCAAAGGCCATAGCAATTGGTAATGCTCCTAAAGCAATTGCTAAACTTGTCATTAAAATTGGGCGTAACCTTGATACAGACGCTTCTCTAATTGCTTGCGCCACAGGCATACCTTGCTCTTTGAGTTGATTTGCAAATTCTACGATTAAAATTCCGTTTTTGGTTACCAAGCCTATGAGCATAATGGTTCCTATTTGGCTAAAGATATTCCAAGACTGCCCTAATAACCATAATGAGAAAAAAGCACCTGCAACCGCCATTGGAACCGTTAAAATAATGATAACCGGATCTACAAAACTTTCAAATTGTGCAGCTAAAATTAAGTAAACCAGTAAAAGTGCTAAACCAAAAGCAAAGGCAGTGTTAGAATTACTTTCGGCAAAATCTCTAGATTCGCCAGCTAAATCTGTAGAAAAAGTATCGTCTAGTATTTTATCTTGGGCTTCTCTCATGGCTTCAATACCATCGCCAATGGTTTTACCAGGTACAACAGCGCCAGATACTGTTGCAGATACAAATCTGTTATTCCTATACAATTGTGGCGGACTACTTTTTTCCTCCACATTTACCAAATTGTCTAATTGTATTAATTCTCCTACGTTGTTTCTAACATAAATAGCACTTAAATCGTAAGGATTATTACGTTTTTCTCTAGCAAATTGCCCAATTACTTGATATTGCTTACCATCCATAATAAAATATGCAAACCTTTGTGCACTTAAAGAAAGTTGTAAAGTTTGTGCAACATCTAAAACAGAAACCCCTAAATCTTGCGCTTTATTTCTGTCTATAGAAACGTTAAGCTCTGGTTTATTAAACTTTAAATTTAAATCTGTATTGGTGAAAACAGGATTTTTACCAATTTCATCCATAAACAGGGGCACTTTTTCTTGAAGTTTTTCAAAATTAGGAGCCTGTATTACAAACTGGACTGGTAAACCTCTAGATCTTCCTACAGCTATTGTAGCTTGTTGCACAACAAATGCTTTTGCGCCATTTAACTTTTTAACATCATTGGTAAGTTTGGCTGCTATTTCATCTTGCGAACGTTCCCTTAAATCTGGATCTTTAAGTCTTATTCTAAAGAAACCCGTGTTTGTTGCGCCAGAACCAGAGAAACCTGGAGAAGTAACAGATAAATCAGCAGCTTTACCGGGAACAGAATCTTGTATAAGTTCTGCCACTTGATTCATGTAATCATCTGTATATTCAAAAGAAGAACCTTCTGGTGCAGAAATGGTTAAAGAAAGAGCACTCCTATCATCTAATGGAGAAGTTTCTTTTGGTAGGATATTCCAAAACAACACTATGATACCCACACATACAATTACAATAGGAAAAGCAATCCATCTCTTTTTTAAAAATTTCTCTAAAGATTGATGGTAACGATCATTCATTCCTTGAAAAAATGGTTCTGTTTTAATGTAAAAATCAGATTTTTTTGTGTTTTTAATTAAATACGCATTTAACATTGGTGTTAATGTTAAAGACACAAATGCTGATATTAAAACGGCAGCACCTATTACAATGCCAAACTCCCTAAAAAGCCGGCCTACAAATCCTTCTAAAAATATAACTGGTAAAAATACAGCAGCTAATGTTACTGATATTGATATAACAGCAAAGAAAATTTCGTTAGATCCTTTTATTGCAGCTTCGAAAGGCGACATCCCTTCTTCTACTTTTTTGTAAATATTTTCTGTTACTACAATACCATCATCAACTACTAAACCCGTGGCTAAAACTATGGCTAATAATGTTAACACATTAATAGAAAAACCAAACAAGTACATGATAAAGAACGTGGCTACCAAAGAAACAGGAATATCAATTAAAGGCCTAAAAGCAATACTCCAATCTCTAAAAAACAGGTAAATAATAATTACCACTAATAAAATGGCTATCCCTAAAGTTTCCACAACTTCAATAACAGATCGTTTTATAAAAACAGTATTATCTAAAACTATATCTAATTTAAAATCTTCTGGAAGTTCTTTTTTTAATTCATCATAGCGTTTATAAAATTCATTTGCAATATTTAGATAGTTTGCGCCTGGTTGTGGTACAATAGCTGTGGCAACCATTGGGGTACCGCCAGATCTTAAAACAGTTTCTTCGTTTTCTGGTCCTAACTCGGCAAAACCAACATCTTTAAAACGAATAATATTAACCCCATCATTTTTAACAATTAAATCATTAAACTGCTCTGCAGAACTTAAATTACCTACAGTTTTTACAGTTAATTCTGTGCTTTTTCCAGATATTTTACCGGAGGGTAGCTCTACATTTTGTTTGTCTAAAGCATTTTTTACATCAAGCGGAGTTAAGGAATAAGCAGCAAGTTTATCGGGGTCTAACCATAAACGCATAGAAAACTTTTTTTGACCCCAAATTTGCACAGAAGAAACTCCTGGTATGGTTTGCAATCTCTGCGCAATCACATTCTCTGCATAATCACTCAGTTCTAAAATATTTCTTTTATCACTTTGAATGGTCATGGATATAATAGCGTCAGAATTGGCATCAGCTTTTGAAACCACTGGCAAACCATCAATATCTTTAGGTAAATTTCTGGCTGCTTGCGAAACTTTGTCTCTCACGTCATTTGCTGCATCCTCCAAGTTTTTATCTAAATTAAACTCTACAGTTATAGAACTTGACCCTTGATTACTAGAAGAAGAAATGTTTTTAATACCATCTATTTCATTGATGTATTTTTCTAAAGGTTCTGTAATTTGAGATTCAATAATATCTGAATTGGCGCCAGGATAAGCGGTTCTAACAGATACTACAGGCGGATCAATAGAAGGGTACTCTCTTACCCCAAGAAACATAAATCCAATTACTCCAAAAATAAGGAGCATCAAATTCATAACTATGGTTAAAACAGGTCTTTTTATACTTGTTGTAGATATACTCATTACCTCTTTTATTTTGCAGGGTTTATTAACTTAACTTTTACAGGCGATTCTGGTTTGATAGCCATAATACCGCTAACAATAACGGTGTCACCTTTGCTTAAACCTTCTGATACTAAAATATCTTTATCGGTACGTACATCAGAAACAATTTTAATTGCTTTAGCCTTTCCGTTTTCTGTAATATAAACTTGTTTGCCACTTAAAATTGGAATTACAGCTGTAGAAGGTATTAAAATTGCATTTTTAACAGTTTGTAAAGGCAAACTTATGTTTGCGAAAGTACCTGGAATTAAATAGCCATCGCTGTTATTTGCCAAGGCTTTAATAATTAATGTTCTCGTATTAACATCAATTGCAGGCTCTTGAGCGAAAATTTTAGCTTTAAAAATTCTTGATGTTCCGGCAATGGTGAAGCTAACTTCTACATTGTTCCTTATCATTTGACTGTATTTTTCTGGTACAGAAAACGTGACTTTAACAGGGTTTATGCTTACTAAATTGGCAATGTTTGTGGTAGGAGTAACGTAAGCTCCTTTAGAAACATTACGTAAGCCAATTCTTCCAGAAAAAGGAGCTCTAATTTCTGTTTTAGATAATTGTGCTTTAATTAACTGGCTTTGGGCTTGTAAAGATTTTAGTTCCGCTTCGGAATTGTCATATTCTTCTTGGCTAATAGCTTCAGATTTCAACAGCTTTCCTGCTCTTTCTTCTGTTTCTTGCGCTAACTTTTGTTTGGTTAAAGCTTGTCTGTATTGAGCTTGCAATTCGGTGTCCTCAATTTTTAATAACAAACTTCCAGCGTTTACATTAGTACCTTCGTTAAAATTTATACTTCTAATTAAGCCTGGTATTTCGCTTCGTATTTCTACTTGTTCATTAGCTTCAATAGTACCAGAAACATTTACTGCGTTAGAAAAATCTTTAGTAGTAACAATAATTCCGTTAACTGATGTTTCTTTTGAAGCAGCATTTTTTGAATTAGTACCCATTTTTGCGGCATCATTTTTACTAGAAGTTAATCTGTTGTAAATAAGATAGCCTAATACTAAAACAATTAAAACGTAGATAACATATTTTATTTTCATAGCTTAATTTTCTGATTTTTTATAATCAAAACTGATTGTGTGCGTAATGTTAATATTAAAGTTTTGTTCTATTTTTTCAAGAACTTCCGTAAAAATAATTCTTTGTGTTTCACTTATTCCGTTTAAAGCTAAATCATTAATTTCTTTTATAGCTTTATTTATTTCTGGGATGTAATCAAAAGCTTTTTGAGTTAATTTTATGAGGTGTTTTCTTCTGTCTTCTTTATCTGTTTCTCTAAATACGAAACCATTTTTTGTTAAATAATCAATCATATTTACCATAAAAGATTTATCAACCAATAAATAGTTTGCTAAATCTTTTTGAGTTAAGGTTTGGTTGTTTTCAAGAATTAAAACTAAAACATAATGGTATCTTTCAAGTGGTATATGTTGTGTAACATCTGCAAAAGCCCCCAAATATTTTTTTGTAATTTGAATTAGTGGATGAATGAGAGGCTCTTCTTGCTTTTTCATAAGTTTTATAACAACAAAACTAATTTAATCGTTTACTCTTTAGTTGTAAGTATCAACTATATTACATTTCACTGATTATTTAAATATTTTAATAGATTTATAACATCAAATTAAAATCCAAATAAAAACACCATGATTAAACAATTGCTAAAACCTTTTTTATTTATTTCTATAATTTTTATGGCTATTACAGCACAAGCACAAAATAGTGCAAATATTGCTTTTAAAGTTTCTTTTACTGAACCTCAGGCACATTATGCAGATGTTGAGATGACTATCAGTAACATTAAAAAAGACGAGATAACGGTTAAAATGCCAACATGGGCACCGGGTTCTTATTTAATAAGAGAGTTTTCTAAAAATATAGAGTCATTTGCTGTTAATGCAAATAAAACAAGTGTTCCGTTTGAAAAAGTTGCTAAAAATGCTTGGAAAATTAAAACAAAAGGTAAAAATGCCATTACAATTACTTACCGCGTTTATAGTTTTGAAGTTTCTGTAAGAACAAGTTATGTTGATGCTAGTCATGCTTTTTTATCGCCAACAGGTATATTTATGTATGTTGATGGAAGTTTAGGAGAACCTTCAACTGTTACTATTGAGCCTTTTACAGGATGGGCAAAAGTATCAACAGGTTTACAGCCAATTCCTGATAAAGCTTTTACCTACTATGCCAAAAATTTCGATTGGTTATTTGATTCGCCTATTGAAGTTGGAAACCAAGATGTTTTTGAATTTATGGCTGCTGGTGTAAGGCATGAAGTTGCCATGGTTAATGCCGGTGAATATGATAAAGAAAAATTAAAGCGTGATATGGCTAAAATTGTTGAAAAAGAAACAGCAATTTTTGGAGAAAATCCTAATAAATATTATGTTTTTATTGTTCATCATTTTAACGCTGGTGGTGGCGGTTTAGAGCATTTAAACTCTACAGTTTTGGGTGCTAGCAGAAACGCTTACAGTGATCCAAAAAGATATCAATCTTTTTTAGGTTTGGTTGCACATGAGTATTTTCATTTATGGAATGTGAAAAGATTAAGACCAATAGCTTTAGGACCTTTTAATTATGATGAGGAGAATTATACCACTAATTTGTGGATAGCAGAAGGTTTTACAGCTTATTATGATAACTTAATTGTACAAAGAATATCAAAATATACACCAGATGAATTTGTTAACTTAATTCAGTCAGATTATAACGCTGTACATAACCAGTTAGGAAATAAATCGCAACCGTTAAGCGAATCTAGCTTTGATGCGTGGATAAAACAATACAGACCCAATGAAAACAGCAGTAATACAACCATATCTTATTACAACAAAGGGGCTTTAATTGCGTGTATGTTAGATTTGGCGATAATTAATAATTCTAAAGGAATGCAATCTTTAGATGATGCCATGAGGTTTGCTTACAATGAATTTTACAAAAATAAAAATAGAGGTTATACTGATTTAGAGTTTAAAGCAGTTTTAGAAAAATACGCTGGCGATAATTTAGATCAATTTTATGCTGATTTTATAAATGGAACTAAAGACTTAGATTTTAACAAATACTTAAACTATGCAGGTTTAAAAATTAGCGAAAGGCAAGCTTTAAAACAACCTTCTTTAGGAGTTACCATGAGCAAAACAGATAAAACGGAGATTGCCACAGTAACTAGGAACAGTGCCGCTTGGAATGCTGGTTTAAACGTTAAAGATGAAATTATTGCAATTAACGGCGATAGAACACAAGACGCAATAAATTATATAAGTAAGTTGGCTGTAAATGATGAAGCAGATTTTTTGATTAGCAGAGATGGATTATTAAAAACAATAAAAGTAAAACTAACAGCTTCTGCAAGTAAAACAATGCAAATTCAGCAATTAGAAAATGTAAGTGCTACACAAAAAACAGTGCTTGAGAAATGGTTGAGCCTTTAATTTAAAAAAACAAAAAAAGGGCTATTTCTTTTATCAGAAATAGCCCTTTTTTTTAAAAAGTATATCTTACGCTTAGCGCAAATTCCATATTTAAAAACGGACCTCTTGCTAATTCTAATCTTGGGTGTAAATCAATAGATACAGCCAAAGGAATTTCTGGTACTGTCCATTCTAAACCTGCAATACCATCAGCACCTAAAATCAAACCGCTTTCAACATAATATTTATCGTTTCCGTAACCTCTGTAATAACTATTGCCGTTAATACCACCTATGTGTGCACCAGCACCATAAAACCAATTTAATGATGGCTCGGCAAAAGCAACAGCATGTTTTTCATAAAAACCTGTCACCACAAAAGCGCCTCGTCTAAAACCAATTACTCCTTCTAAAGCAGTACTTGGGTTTATAAAGTGTTTTAAGGTAAGGCCATTTTCATACCCACCAATTCTTACACCTGCGCCAGTAGTATAGTTAGCTTGCGCCATTGTATTTTTTATAGCACATACCATTATAAAACATGTTGTGCACAACATAAAAAGCTTCTTTCTCATTTTTAAAAATTTTATATCTGTTATTAGTTGTGGGCGCAATATTAAGAAAATGTATTTATTAAAAATGAAGATTATTTTTGAACAGGCTCTAAAGCTCTGTAATTAGATTATCATGTTTAAAACAATTGTATCAGAAATATATGTTTTTTGCTTTATTTTTTTATTTTTGATAAAGGTGCTTTTTTATTTATAGCAAATAAATTCAAGTTCCGTAATCAACCAATTTACACCTTAAATCAAAATTATATGGCCGCAGTTAACAGAGTTTTTGACTTGTTAAGTTATAATAAGTCAAATTTTAATAATCAAGATATTTTAGCTTCTAAAGTTGCTGGTAAATGGGAAAAACATAGTATTGATGATTTTATAGCTTACGCAGATGATATAAGTAGAGGCTTATTGAAATTGGGCATCTGCAAAGATGATAAAGTTGCAGTAATGTCTCCAAACAGACCAGAATGGAATTTTTGCGATTTTGGAATTATGCAAATAGGTGCTGCCCAAGTGCCAATGTATCCAACACTGGCAGAAGGAGATATAAAATTTATATTGAAAAATGCCGAGGTGAAAATAGTTTTTGTTTCAGACGAAGTGCTTTACCGAAAAGTAGAAACCATAAAAAATACGGAGCAATTAGAATTGGCTATTTATACTTTTGATAAAGTAGCGGGTTTACCACATTGGACAGAGGTACAACTTTTAGGTAAAGAAAATTCATCTGTTGATTTAGAACCACATAAAGATGCAATTACCCCTGATGATTTACTGACTTTAATTTATACTTCTGGTACAACAGGTACACCAAAAGGAGTGATGTTAACACATCAAAATTTGATTAGTAATGTGATGTATTCTTCAGAAATGTATCCAAAGGGTGTAAGAAAAGCACTAAGCTTTTTGCCTTTATCGCACATTTTTGAAAGAATGGTTTGTTACATGTATATCTATTTAGGGGTTTCTATTTACTATGCAGAAAGTATGGAAACCATTGTAGATAATTTAGCAGAAGTAAAGCCGCATTGTTTTACCACAGTGCCAAGATTATTGGAAAAGGTTTACGATAAAATTGTTGGCAAAGGGCATGCACTTACCGGGGTTAAAAAGAGCTTATTCTTTTGGGCATTAGCTTTAGCACATAAATATGAGCTAGACGGTAAAAATGGTTTCTTTTATGAGTTACAATTAAAAATTGCCAGAAAACTAATTTTTAGTAAATGGCAAGCAGCTTTAGGTGGCGAAATTTTGGTCATCATTTCGGGTGGAGCAGCTTTGCAAGAACGTTTAGCAAGGGTTTTTTGGGGTGCAGATATCAAAGTTTTAGAAGGTTATGGTTTAACAGAAACATCACCCGTAATTGCAGTAAACGGACCAAAACCTGGTGAAACAATGTTTGGTACTGTAGGTAAAGTATTACCAAATTTAGAAGTTAAAATTGCTGAGGACGGCGAAATTTTATGCAAAGGACCAAGTGTAATGAAAGGTTATTACAAAAGACCCGATGCTACTGATGAAGCAATAACAGATGGTTGGTTTCATACCGGAGATATTGGTGTTTTAAAAGATGGATTTTTAGCCATTACCGATAGAAAGAAAGAAGTTTTTAAAACTGCTGGAGGTAAGTACATTGCGCCACAAGTTTTAGAAAATAAGCTAAAAGAATCTGTTTATATAGAACAAGTGATGATAGTTGGCGAAAACAGAAAATTCCCATCAGCTTTAATTGTGCCTAATTTTGAAAAACTAAAAGAATGGGCGCAAAAAAATGGGATTGCAGAAACTGAAGCAGCTAAACTTATAAAAATTAAAGCAGTTTGTGATAAAATTTGGTTAGAGATAGAAAAACTAAATGAGGGTTTTGGAAATTGGGAGAAAATTAAAAAATTCGCCTTATTACCAACTGAGTTTACCATTGATGGAGGAGAAATGACGCCAAAATTAAGTTTAAAACGTAAAGTTATTTTAACTAAAAATGCAGATTTAATTGAAAAGATATATGCCGAAGGTGGGGATAGAAACGAACATCATGTTTAATTAGACTGAAGATTTGATTAGAAATGTTTGTTTTTAGTTTTTTATGAGTATTTATTGAAGAGATATATAAGTTAAGTGTGATTTTGCGACACTAAATTATGAGAAAAGAAATTCAAATTGGGAACAAATTTTTTAAGTTTAAGAAAGATGCACTAATCTATTACAAACTTATTCTCAATTCATATAAATTTGGACAATCATTATGCGATGACCATTTTAATGATTTAGTCGATCTAATTTTATATTCTCCCAAACATAAAACACCTTATGAATTAGAAAATCAAATTGAAGAAGGAAATACTCAATATCCCAACTTAGAAATAATAGACATTAAGGTTAGTGAAGTTCAATTTAGAACAAAGTGCTTCGAAATTTTTTGGAATGACAATACAAGTGAATATATTTCTTACATCTCACTGATTAACAGAAACGAAATAAATTACCATAAATATTTCAATTCTGCTTGTAGAAATTGTATTCAGGATGATATGATTGCTCTAAAACAAAAGTATTTTTCAGACAATTCAATTAAAGGCTTTGTTAAATGTCAAGAAACAAAAATCCCTTCTAAATGGGACGATTTAACTGTTGACCATCGACAACCGAATACTTTTTCCGTTATTGTTGACAGATTTAAAGAACTAAATAAAATAAACATTGAAAAAATAGAATATGTAACCGAAGAGAATAATATATTCATATTTGCAGACAAAAAAATAGTAGAATCTTTCAGATTGTATCATAAGGAAAAAGCTAACCTTCGTATTGTTAGAAAAGAACAGAATTTAAGCCGTACAAATATGGCAAGACTAAAACAAAGCCCTAAAGATTTAAAAATTGAATAAAAAGACTAATAATAACCTTACTTCATTTTCCGACCATTTGAACGAACAATATGGAAAAGCAGGAACCGAAACACGAGAAGCTTACGAAGAAGGCTTTGAAGCTTTCAGACTTGGCGTAATGATTCAAGAACTTCGTAAAGGACAAGGTTTGACACAGGAACAGTTAGCAGAGAAATGTGATACCACCAAGACTTATATTTCAAGAATTGAAAATAATGCTAGCGACATCAGACTTTCAACATTAATGAGAATTGTACGTGAAGGTGGACAGCTTAAATTAAGTGTTGACATGTAGTCTGGCAAACAGCACTAATTATAAAACAGCATGTTTAATCACTGCCCGGGCGAAGTGTTTTATGCGTATTTATTGCTAATTAATTATGTTTGTGCTTAGGCGGAAATTAGTGCAAAAAAAGGACACAAATTAAACTAGAAACTCGTTACCTTTTTAATATTGGAAATATCCAAGGTGCAGACAAAAATAATTCAACTAGAACCTTTCCCATAATATACATTTCGCTTAAAGAACGCTTAAAATCATCAATTTAAATAAGCAACTCTAAATAATAATCATACTGAAATATCTCTTTAATCTCCTCAATAAAAAACTCTTATATTTGCGCAAATTTTAGCCCACCATTGCTATCCAAAAAAATATTAATAGATGCTTTTAATGAGTAAAAATGGCTTTTAAAATATGACGACTTTACAAACAGAGATAGCCAAGAGACGTACTTTTGGAATTATTAGTCACCCCGATGCTGGTAAAACAACTTTAACAGAGAAACTTTTATTATTTGGTGGTGCAATTCAAAAAGCCGGAACGGTAAAAAGAAATAAAGACGAAAAAACCGCAACTTCCGATTTTATGGAGATTGAGAAGCAACGTGGAATTTCTGTAGCTACCTCTGTAATGGGATTCGAATACAAAGATGTTAAAATCAATATTTTAGATACACCTGGTCACAAAGATTTTGCCGAAGATACTTACCGTACTTTAACTGCAGTAGATTCGGTTATTTTGGTGGTAGATTGCGTAAAAGGGGTAGAGGAACAAACAAAAAAGCTGATGCAGGTTTGCCGTATGCGCCATACGCCAGTAATTATTTTTGTAAATAAAATGGATAGGGAAGGTAAAGATCCTTTTGATTTATTAGAAGAATTAGAAAAAGAATTAAATATATCTACCCGTCCGTTAAGTTGGCCAATTGGTATCGGACATTCATTTAAAGGTGTTTATCAGTTAAACAATAAGGTTTTAAACCTTTTTAGTGCCAATAAAAAGAAAATTTCTGATGATACCATTACTATCAGCGATTTAGCAGACCCAAAAGTTGACCAATTGGTTGGAGATTTATTAGCTGCAAAGTTAAGAGACGACGTAGAATTAATTGAAGCCGTAGCCGAGCCATTTGATAGAAGTTTGTACCTAGCTGGCTATTTGGCACCAGTATTTTTCGGTAGTGCCATCAATAACTTTGGTGTTCAAGAATTATTAGAAACTTTTACTCAAATAGCACCACATCCGCAAGGACGTGAAACTGACACCCGAAAAGTGGAAAGTGACGAAAGTAAATTTACAGGCTTTGTATTTAAAATTCACGCCAATTTAGATCCCAATCACCGCGATAGAATTGCATTTTGCAGAATTTGTTCTGGTACTTTTAAGCGTAATACTTTTTATCATCATAACCGTTTAAATAAAAAACTAAAATTTGCATCGCCCACCAGTTTTATGGCTGATAATAAGAGTTTAGTTGAAGAAGCTTTTCCGGGGGATGTTATAGGTTTATATGATTCGGGGAATTTTAAAATTGGAGATACCTTAACAGAAGGCGAAAGCTTGCAGTTTGTAGGTATTCCAAGCTTCTCGCCAGAAATTTTTAGAGAGTTAGAAAATAACGATCCCTTTAAAACCAAACAATTAGAAAAAGGGATTCACCAGTTAAGTGATGAAGGTGTTGCGCAGTTGTTTATCCAAAATCCGGGTAACCGTAAAATTATTGGAACCGTTGGAGAATTACAATTTGAGGTAATTCAGTTTAGGTTATTAAACGAGTATGGCGCAGCTTGTTCTTTCCGCCACATGAACATTACCAAAGCCAAATGGATTTCGGCAATTTCTGAAGAAGAATTGAAGAAATTTATTTTAAGACATGGGCAAAAGATTGCTTATGATAAAGAAAGTAAACCAGTGTTTTTAGCGGCAAGCGCTTGGGACATTGAGTATGCTACCAAACAATACCCGGAAGTGAGTTTCCATGATACTTCTGAATGGAGAATGTTAGCTAATAAATAGTTTTTCTATATATGTGATTTTTAATTTGCGAGTCATTGCGAGGAACGAAGCAAACTGGTTTTTTAAATATTGTTTTTTGTTTTTGCTCTAACATTGTTTATTGCTAAACACTTTCAGATTGCCACTCCGCTAAACAGCGAATCGCAATGACACAAAAAAAAGAAGCATTGCGAGGAACGAAGCAATCTGTTTGTTAAAAAGCACCATTTTTTTTTCTGCTTTAACATTGTTTATTGCTTAACAATTACAGATTGCCACTCCGCTAAACAGCGAATCGCAATGACACAAAAAAAAGAAGCATTGCGAGGAAGTAAGCAATCTGTTTTTTAAATTACTGTTTTTGCTTTAACGTTTTTGTCTCTTAACACTTTCGATTAGCATTTAGCAAATAAGCAGATAGCAAAACCATAATTACGATTAAAAATCCATCTAGCTCTGTGAACTTTGTGCCCTCTGTGGTTAAAGAAAACGCTCCCGCAGATTTCGCTGATTAACCCAGATTTGTGTCGGCTAAATCGATCACTAAAAAAATAAATCCTCACAGTTTAGCAACCCATAAAAAAACTCCTTTACCTTTACGGTAAAACCAGCTAAATGCATAAAGAAAATAATCCAAACTTAAAAAATCACCGCTTCGTTTTCGATGATTTTAGCTTGGATAATTTTTCTGAACAGCAAATACTAAAGCACTTAAAACCTTCTAATAGTTTTAAAACTTCTTTAGATGTTAAATTAATCAATATAGCACAAAATCAAGCTTCGTTTTTTGTAGAAAATAGTCTAAACCAAGGAGGAATAGTTTCTATTGTTAAAGGCGCAAAACAACTGCTTTTAAACTGCGATTGTGGTTTTAATCATACCGATAATTATTTATGCGAATTTCAAGCGGAAGCAGTAACAACTTTAAAAAAAAGAGAAGAATACGGTGTTTTTTTTGATAGTCAGTTAAGAAACCAAATTTTTAAAGCAGAAGCTGTAAATTTCGGCTTAGAAGATGAAAAAGACCTTTCAGACTACTTTGAATTGATTTTTGATAACGGCAGTTATGAAGTTAAGGTCATAAATCAGCAGCTTATTCCCTTAAATTCGTCAAGCTTAACAAAGTTAAAATCCGAACTAAATAAAATTCATCATGCGCCAATTCTTCAAGAACAACAAACGGATAGCGCACACATCATCGTTTTAAAAAAGCATAAATATTACCACCATTTATGTATAGATTTTTACGAAGCAAATATCAGCAAAGAAGGCAAAGTTAAAAATCCTTTAAAGCCATTAAACCCATTAGATTTTGTTTGGAATACCGAGCAGCAAGATGAAATAAAGTTCTTTTCTGCCTTGCAAAAGTTTGCAAACCCGGTTACAGATGAAATTAGCAATACTACTATAAATGCGTTAAAATCCATACTCAAAAACCCTAATAAATACAGCTTTTATCAACATCATAAACAAAAGGGAGAACAGGTAAATGCGAATAGTATAAAGTCTATTCAAATTCATCAAAATGCGATAGAAATTAAATTGGAAGTTGTACAAAAAGACAATTTTTATAACATTGCAACAGCACTTTTAATAAGTGGGAAATCTTTTGATTTGGCTGCTATAAATATAGCTTTTCAATATTTTTTAGCGGTTGATGATGACTTTTATTTGATTGATAACCTCCAAAAATTAGCCATTATAAATTGGTTGAAGCAGCATCCTAACGGAATGCAAATCCACCAATCAAAATTCCTGAATTTCAAAAGAACTTTTTTGGAGAATATGGAAAACCAGCTTAAAATTGTGTATAAATACATTAAAAAAACTACCACAAGTCAGCTTAAAAGTCAAGGGTTTTTAGATACTCCAGAAAAGATCATTTACCTATCAGATTTTGGCGAACATGTAATGATTATACCTGTTGTGCGTTACGGTGAGGCAGAAGTGCAAGTAAGAAGCAGGAAGCAAGTTTATGGTTTAGATACTAAGCAAAGGGAGTTTTTAGTCAATAGAGATGATGAAACAGAAATTAATTTCACGGCTTTACTTAGCAAACAACACCCATATTTTGCAGAGCAGTTAGAGAACGGACTGCATTATTTTTACCTACATAAAAAGCATTTTTTAAACGAGGAATGGTTTTTAAATACGTTTGAAGATTGGCAAAATCATAACATTACAATTTTAGGTTTTAATGAGCTGGAAAACAATGAGCTTAACCTAAACAAAGCAAAAATCAGCATTAAAGTAATTAGTGGTTTAAATTGGTTTAACGTAAATATTAAGGCGGGTTTTGGGAGTAAAAAAGCAAGTTTAAAACATTTGCATAAAGCCATCAGAAACAAGCATAAATATGTGAAGTTAGATGATGGTACTTTAGGTATTTTACCCGAAGAATGGATAAGCAAATTTGCCGATTATTTTAATTTAGGGGAAGTTTTAGATGAAGAAAATTTACAAGTACCTAAAATTAATTTTACAGCTGTTGAGCAATTATTTGAAGCAGAAATGCTAGACGAAAAAGCCAGCGAAGAACTGAAATATTACCATCAAAAGTTTATAGATTTTGAGAAAATAGAAGAGGTGGAAGCTCCAAAAGAGTTACAAACTACTTTACGTGATTACCAGAAACAGGGATTAAATTGGCTTAATTTTTTAGATGAGTTTAATTTTGGAGGGATTTTAGCAGACGATATGGGTTTGGGCAAAACCATCCAAATTATAGCTTTTATACTATTGCAAAATAAAAAAGTGAGTAGAAATACAAACTTGTTAGTTTTACCCACTTCGTTGATATTTAACTGGTTAGCCGAGTTTAAAAAGTTTGCCCCTAGTTTAAAAGTACTGTGTGTTTATGGCAACCAAAGGGAAAAAGAGATTCATGATTTTGATAATTATCAGGTGATTATTACTTCTTATGGTACGCTTTTGTCCGACATTAATTATATTAAAGAATACGAATTTAATTATGTTTTTTTAGACGAATCGCAAGCTATTAAAAACCCAGAATCTCAGCGTTATAAAGCAGTGCGATTGTTGAAATCGAGGAATAAAATAGCCATAACAGGTACTCCAATAGAAAATAATACGTACGATTTATACGGGCAATTATCTTTTGCTTGTCCGGGTTTATTAGGCACCAAACAATACTTTAAAGATATTTATGCAATGCCAATAGATATGTTTAAAGACAGCAAAAAGGCAAGTGCTTTACAGCAGAAAGTAAAGCCATTTATTTTACGCAGAACCAAAGCAGAGGTTGATTTGCAGCTGCCAGAAAAAACGGAAATGGTGATTTATTGCGAAATGGGAGCAGAGCAGCGTAAAATTTATGAAGCTTATGAAAAAGAGTTTCGCGAATTTATATCGGCAATAAGTAATGAAGAATTACGCAAAAGCAGCATGAATGTTTTAATGGGTTTAACCCGATTAAGGCAAATTTGTAACTCTCCAAAATTACTAAAAGGAGATAGGTTGCCCGGTGAACAATCTGTTAAAATAGAAACTTTAATTGCACAAATAAAGGAACATTCACCCAACCATAAAATTTTAGTTTTCTCACAATTTGTGGGGATGTTAGATTTAGTGAAAGAGGAATTAAATCAGCAAAACATCAATTACAGCTACCTTACTGGCCAAACTAAAAACAGAGAAACGGTAGTCAACCAATTTCAAGAAAACGATGATGTAAGGGTGTTTTTAATTAGCCTAAAAGCTGGCGGTGTAGGTTTAAATCTTACCCAAGCAGATTATGTTTATTTAATAGACCCATGGTGGAACCCAGCAGTAGAAAACCAAGCCATTGATAGGGTACACCGAATTGGGCAAAACAAAAAAGTGGTTGCCATCCGTTTAATTTGTAGTAATACTGTTGAAGAGAAAATATTAGAATTGCAACAAAGAAAAAAAGAACTTTTTGAAAATGTAATTGTCTCTGATGGAAGAGGTTTGAATGGTTTTAGTAAAGAGGATTTAATGGGGATTTTGGGATTTACAGCCTAGTAAAGGCATATTTATTTTGTAGATTTTTTTATATTATTGCATTTGATTTTTACTACTTTTTTATGAAAAAACTTCTATTATTTGCCTTCTTATTATTGGTCCTAATTGTAAAACTAAAAGCACAAATTTTATTCGAAAAAGGATATTTTATTGATGAATCTGATCAAAAAACAGAATGTCTAATTAAGAATATTGATTGGAAAAATAATCCTACCGAATTTGAGTATAAGTTCGATAAAAATACAGAAAGTCAGAAAGTGAGTATTAAATCTATTAAAGAATTTGGGGTTAATGGTTACTCAAGATTTATTAGAGCTATAGTACAAATAGACCGTTCTAAAGATGGTTTCGATGCCGTTAGTGCAACAAGAGATCCAGTGTATAATACAGAGGAGTTATTTCTTAAAGTGCTAGTTGAAGGGCCTGCTGTTTTATACAGTTATGAGAATGGTAAATCAATTCATCTTTTTTATAAAACGCCGTCTAAAGAGATAAATGAACTGATCTATAAAGAATATTATCTTAATGACGGGATAGCTAGAAATGTATATTTCAGACAACAGCTCCTAAATGAATTTAAAGATAAAGGTATTACTTTAAATGATGTTGCAAATTTAAGGTATAATCAGAAAGATATTGCAGCGTTTTTTGAGAAAGTTGGCGGTGGCGAAAACAAAATTGCAGATTATAAATCAAAACATTCTCTTTATAATTTATCAGTAAGATTTGGGCTAATTAATAGTAATCTAGCGTTAAGAAATTATGATATAACATCATGGGATTATCAGTTTAATGATAATTTGAATTTTAAGTTTGGGGTAGAAAATGAGTTAATTATGCCTTTTAAAAAAGGGAAATGGAGTGTTGTAATTGAGCCAACCTTTCAGTATCTAAAACTTAAAGAATCTGTAAATCAAAACTCTCTTGATAATGTGAAAACAGTAGAGGTTAATTATAAATCTATTGAACTACCTATTTCTGTAAGACATTATTTTTTTCTTAATGATAAATCAAAACTCTTCATAAATGCTGGAGCCTTAGGGGATTTTAGTATTAATTCTTACGCCAAACTTCTCAATAATTCTGGAAGGGAAATCTATAGTAAGAAAATTAGAACTATTGGTAATTTTGTGTTTGGAGCAGGATTTAAAATTAGGAATAAATTTAGCTTAGAAATTAGGCGACATACAAATAGAAGCATATTTTGGGATGCTAGAAACGAATCTTGGTTGTCAAATTATAATTCCACATCTCTTTTATTAGGTTACTCATTGTTTTAAGTAACCCAACTTCTTCAGCTGTTCCACATGTTTCTGAAAGAGCATGTCGAACTTAGAAATAGTAAGGATTTGTAATCCGCTATCTATCCACGCTAGCGCAAGTCTTATGAGCGTGGTAAAAGAGCGTTAGAAGACTTGTGCTTAATTAAGTTAATCTGATAATAAAGAAAAAATATTAAAAAATCCCAATTCGGGAACTTTTGTTATATTTGAAAAAGAAATACATTGAGAATTATTGCCAAGAAAACATTAAGAGAATTTTGGGATAAGCATCCTGATTGCGAGGAACAACTTAAATCATGGTTTCAGGAGGTTTTAAAAGCAGAATGGAAAAATCCTAATCAAGTTAAATTAGAATATCCTAGTGCTAGTATTTTAGTTGATAACAGGATGGTTTTTAATATTAAAGGAAATCATTATAGGTTAATTGTTAAAATAAATTACGATTATCAGATGTTATGGATTAGATTTATTGGAACACACTCAGAATATGATAAAATAAACGCAAAAACAATCTAGCATGAATATTAAATTGATTAAAACTGAGAAAGATTATCATCAAGCTTTAGAAAGATTGGAGATAATATTTGATGCAAAAAGGGGCACAAAAGAAGGCGATGAATTAGAATTATTAGGGATGCTAGTTGACAATTATGAAAACGATAAGTTCCCAATTAATTTCCCTGATCCAATTGAAGCTATAAAATTTAGAATGGAACAATTAGGTTATACTCAAAAAGATTTGGCAAAAGTTGTTGGACTTAAAAGCAGAGCCAGTGAGATTCTAAACCGAAAAAGAAAATTATCATTAGAAATGATAAGACAAATCCATGCTATACTTCATATACCTACTGAGGTTCTGATACAGGCATATTAGAGCGTCTTTAATTTTACTAAGTTTTCCAGCTTTTCGAGACATGTTTCCGAAAAGTTATATAGAACTTAGAAATAATAAGGGTTTTTAATCCGTTTAAATGGAATTTGAAATTTAAAACATGAATATTAAACGTATTTTGAAATATCAATATCCCCTCCACAAATTAAATTCAAACGATAACAATTTAAAAGCCGTTTAATTATTTTTGATAAAAAATCAATCATCATGTTAAGCAAATCTAATCTTCTGTATAATTGGACTTTTATCCGAGCCGTTAAGCTTTTGATGGGGTTTTATGTAAGCTTTGAAGCCATTGGCAACCAACAATATGTTTTACTGCTTATAGCTGCGTTATTTTTGTATCAGGGTATATTTAACGTAGGGCATTGTGGCGCAAACGGTTGTTCGGTTCCAAAATCTTCGTTCAAAAAATAACAATATCTCTTTTTTAATGTTTCTTACTTAGATAAATAAAGATGATCACTCAATACTTAAATATTATTAAAGATTCCTATACTGGTTATTGGAATTATTTGAGTAACGAAGTATTAAATCCTAGCTTTCATAATTATTTTTATTGGTTAATAGCACTTTCCATTGGAGTGTGGATTGCGGAAATCATTATCCCCTGGCGTAAAAATCAATCTATATTTCGTCAAGATTTTTGGATGGATGGTTTTTACATGTTTTTCAATTTCTTTTTATTCTCCCTAATAGCTTATAATGCCATTTCTAATATTGCAGTACAAGCCTTTAATGATTTTTTAGCTTTATTTGGGATTAATAATTTGGTAGCTTTTGAAATTGCAACATGGCCTAAATGGACTCAATTATTACTGCTATTTATTATTGCCGATTTTATACAATGGAATGTACACCGTATGTTACACAGACACAATTGGATGTGGGAATTCCATAAAGTACATCATTCTGTAAAAGAAATGGGTTTTGCGGCACATTTACGTTTCCATTGGATGGAATCTATTTTTTATAAAACAGCTCAATATATCCCTTTAGCCATGATAGGTTTTGGATTAACTGACTTTTTTGTAGTTCATATTTTAGCGACTGCCATTGGGCATTTAAACCATTCCAATTTAAATATCTCTTACGGGCCATTTAAATATCTTTTAAACAATCCTAAAATGCATATTTGGCATCATTCTAAAACGCTGCCCGATGGAACAAATGGCGTAAATTATGGCTTAACTTTGAGTATTTGGGATTATATTTTTAAAACCAATTACATCCCTAAAGATGGTAGAGATATAGAATTAGGTTTTGATGGAGAAGATGAATTTCCTAAAGATTTATCTCATCAACTAGTTTATCCATTATTTTCTAAAAAGAGTTAATTAGAAAATTTTAAAAGCTATGTTTTAGATTTTTGAGTTATCCTATGTGTATAATTACAAGCATAGGATAACGCTTAGTTTTTATTAAGACAATAATTTCTGACGTAGCATAAATTCTAATTGGTCATTTGCTAATTCCAATTTCTCATTCATAGCAATTCTATCTCTTCTTTCCTTTAAAACAGCATAAGCATTAGCAATAGTTTTATCCATTTCTGCTTCGTTCCATGGTTTGGTAAGATAGTGGAAAATTTTTCCTTTATTAACAGCGTCAATAACAGCGGTCATGTCTGTATATCCGGTTAATAATAAGCGCATAGGCTCCGGAAATTTATCAATCACAATTTCTAAAAACTCTACACCCGTCATGTTAGGCATGCGTTGATCTGTAATAACGATATCAATATTTTTTGTAGCTAATATTTTAAGAGCTTCATCACCACTTAAGGCAATATGAATTTGATATTTAAGCCTAAAATTTGCTTTAAATGAAACAAGGTTATTTTCCTCATCATCTACATATAGTATAACAATTTTTTCTTCTGACATAGCATTGGTGTGTATGTAAGCAATACGAAGTAGAACGTAAAAGGTTTAGTTTATTTTAAAATTTCCTGCAACTATTAATTCTTTCGTGTTGTTTTGGTAATTATAAAAGCCTTCTCCAGTTTTAACGCCTAACTTTTGTGCTGTAACCATATTCACCAATAAGGGGCAGGGAGCATATTTTGGATTCCCGAAGCCTTTATAAAGTACCTCTAATATGGATAAACAAACATCTAAGCCTATAAAATCTGCCAGTTGAAGCGGCCCCATTGGGTGTGCCATGCCTAATTTCATAACAGTATCAATTTCTGCAACACCAGCTACGCCTTCATATAAACTATAAATAGCTTCATTAATCATGGGCATTAAAATCCTGTTTGCTACAAAACCAGGATAATCGTTCACAAGTACAGGCTCTTTACTTAATTGAACAGTTAACTTCATTATCTTTTCTGAAGTTTCTGAACTAGTAGCGTAGCCGTTTATCACTTCTACCAGTTTCATAATTGGCACAGGGTTCATAAAGTGCATACCAATTACTTTATCAGGTTTTTGCGTTACTGATGCAATTTTTGTAATGGAAATAGAAGATGTATTACTGGCTAACATACAATTTGGAGAGGTTAGCTGGTCTAAATCTTTAAAGATTTTAAGTTTAATATCAATGTTTTCAGATGCTGCTTCAACAACTAAATCTGCATTTTTTACACCATCAGCTAGGTTTGTAAAGCAGGTAATGTTTGCTAAAGTGTTGGTTTTATCTTCCTTGGTAATTTTTTCTTTTGCTATTTGGCGGTCTAAGTTTTTGGTAATGGTTGAAATTGCTTTGTTTAAGGCATCTTCAGAAATATCAATTAAAGAAACTGAAAAATTATTTTGAGCAAAAGTATGTGCAATACCATTACCCATTGTACCCGATCCTATTACCGCAATATTTTTCATTTTCAAAAATTTAAATTTTCACTACTCACTACTCACTATTCACCACTCACTACTCACTACTCACTACCCATCTTAATTCTCCCGCTCTACCAGCATTTCTGCAAAATTAAGTAAGGTCTTTTTGTTTTCAACGTCAACGTCAATCTGTTCAAACGCATCTAAAGCAACTTTAGCATAAGACTGCATTACTTCTTCAGATAATTCACGAATATTTAATTGATTATATAAAGCGCTAACGGCTTCCACTTTTTCTTCTGCTATAAAATCTTTTTTGCTTAGCCAATCATTCAGTTTTGCTAAATCGTTACCTTTTGCAAGCTCTAAAGCTTTAATTAATAGGTAGGTTTTTTTGTTTGATATGATATCACCACCAACTTGTTTTCCAAATTTTTCTGGATCACCGAAAACATCTAAAATATCATCTTGAAGTTGAAAAGCTAAGCCCAAGTTTTCTCCAAACTTGTACAATAAATCTGCATTTTTTGCAGAAGCATTGCCAATTAGAGCCCCGATTTTTAAAGCACCACCTACTAAAACAGCAGTTTTTAAACGAATCATTTCTAGGTATTCATCAATAGAAACTTCGTTTCTACTTTCAAAATTCATATCAATTTGTTGTCCTTCGCAAACTTCAATAGCTGTTTTATTAAATACCTCTAAAACTGGAATTAAAATCTCAGGTTTAACTTGTATCATTAGCTTGTATGCTTTTACAAACATTACATCGCCAGAAAGTATGGCAACGGAATCGCTCCATTTTTCGTGTACGGTGGGTTGCCCTCTACGTAAGGGAGCGTTATCCATAATATCATCATGCATTAATGTGAAATTATGGAACATTTCTATGGCTAAAGCAGGTGGTTTTGCGGCTTCAATATCGCCACCAAATAAATCGGTAGCCATTAAAACCAAAGCTGGTCTTAATCTTTTGCCTCCTAAAGCCATTAAATAAGCAATAGGTTCATATAATTCATTAGGTGTAGCTGGGTAATTTATTTCTTTAACAGCCTTATCTATAATTTGTTGTAATTCTTTGATGCTATGCATTTAAAATATTGGGTGTGTGCGTGTATTGCGAAAATAGTTTTTTTGTTTACTAAAGTTTAAAGAGAATAATATTTAATTTTTGCCTATCAAATTTCTTTTAATTTAAATAGTTTTATTAATTTCTGGTTTAAATCGAGAATTTGTGGTTTAGAAAGCTTATCTATAAGTCCTTTTGCTAATAATTTATTTAATGTTGCAATTTTACTTGTTCTAATTAACGATTCTTTTTTAAGCCACTTGCATCTGATGGTAATAAAATTAAGTCTGTAGCCTCTTTCCATCCTGTTTGAGATGTGATGAAACAAACCGTGAAATCTAAATTATTTTCAACAAGAACAACTGCTGGTCGTAATTTCTTACCTGTTAAGTCTGTGAAAGGAAAAGTAATTAATACAATATCTCCCTTAGCCATTATACTTTTCTTTTATATCCGAAAGGGTATATAAATCTTCGTCTTCTTCTAAAAAATCATAAGCTTTATCTGTTGAAACTAATGTTTGAATGCCTTCAGTTATTTGCGAATCTTCATATTGTTTAAAAATAAAATCTGCAAAATTAGATATTTCTTCTGCCTTATCTTCTGGTAAAAGATTAATGGCTTTTAAAGTGCGTTCAATTATTGCTTGCTTTGTCATAGTTGATTTTTTAAGAATAACTTATATTAAAAACACAAAAATACTTAATGAAAATATGATGTACCCTAAGTTAATAAATAATTGTGTTTTTCTATTTATAAACTCATCGTCTTTATGCTAGCTTATTTGCTCTTTATTCAGATAACTACTCCACAATCAACATAAAATCTATCTGTCTTTTTGCTAAATCAACACGTTTAACTCTAATTTGTACCTCATCGCCTAATTGGTATTTGCGTTTTTTCTTTTGTCCAATAATGCAATAATTTTTCTCGTCAAGCACATAAAAATCGTCAGAAATATCTCGTAACCTAATCATTCCCTCACACTTGTTTTCTTCAATTTCTACATACATTCCCCATTCTGTAACGCCAGAAATGATACCCAAAAAGGTTTCCCCAATTTGGTCATTCAAGTATTCTGCTTGTTTGTATTTAATAGATGCTCTTTCTGCATCGGCAGCTTTCTTTTCCATTTGCGATGAATGCTGACACATTTTCTCATAATGATCTGCATTTACACTATCGCCACCAGCTAAATAATACTCTAATAATCTGTGCACCATTACATCCGGATACCTACGAATAGGAGAGGTAAAGTGGGTGTAAAAATCAAAAGCTAAACCATAATGACTACTACTTTTTGTAGTGTAAATTGCTTTAGCCATTGAGCGAATGGCTAATTGTGTCAATACATTTTGTTCTTTTGTACCTTCCACATCGGCCATTAATTTATTTAAACTTTTAGCCGTATCTCTATCAGATTTAGTAGAGATTTTATGCCCAAATTTAGAAGCAAAAGCAGCAAAATTAGCTAAACTTTCTGGCTTTGGCACATCATGCGCTCTGTAAACAAAGGTATATTTATGCTTTCCTTTGCCTTTCTTTGCTATAAATTCGGCTACTTTTTTATTAGCCAAAAGCATAAAATCTTCAATTAGCTTGTGCGCATCTTTACGTTCTTTAATGTAAACGCCGGTTGGTTTTCCGTTCTCGTCAAGTTTAAATTTAACCTCTGTACTTTCAAAACTGATAGCTCCATGTTTAAACTTCTTCTCTCTTAAAATGTAAGCGAGTTGATTTAATTTTAAAATCTCATCTACATAATCACCAGCTTTATTTTCTATAATTTCTTGTACTTCCTCATAAGCAAACCTACGGTCGCTATAAATTACGGTTTTGCCAAACCATTCGTTTATTATGTTAGCGTTGTTATCTAATTCAAAAACTGCGGCAAAGCATAATTTCTCTTCCTTAGGGCGTAAAGAACACAAACCGTTCGATAAATTTTCTGGCAACATCGGGATTACCCTATCCACCAAATAAACCGAAGTACCACGGTCAAAAGCTTCTTTATCTAAAGCACTATCCGGAATTAAATAATGCGAAACATCAGCTATATGCACTCCAACCTCATAATTACCGTTTTCTAAAATTTTAAATGAGATTGCATCGTCAAAATCTTTAGCATCAAATGGGTCAATGGTAAAAGTTAATGTTTTTCTAAAATCGCGTCTTTTAGCAATTTCTTCTTTAGTAATTTCTTGCGAAATGGCTTGCGCTTCTTTTTCAACCTCTTCTGGAAAAGATAATGGGAAACCATACTCTGCCAAAATCGCATTCATTTCGGTATTATTTTCGCCTTGTCTGCCTAAAATGCTTTTTATAATACCAACAGGGTTTTTTGCTCCCGCAGGCCAATCCACAATTCTTGCTAAAGCTTTAACGCCATTTCTTGCACCATTCAAATCCTCTAAAGGAATAAAAATATCATGCAACATTTTACGGTCATCGGGTATAAAAAAAGCAAAATGCTGGCTTAGCTTTACAATGCCAGTAAACTCCATTTTAGCCCTTTCCATAATCTCTACAACTTCGCCTTCTTTGCGCTTTCCTTTGCTACTTTCGTAAACATGTAGCTTTACTTTATCACCGTGTAAGGCGGTACGTAGTTTTCGCGGACCAATATAAATGTCTTTCTCAACGGTGTCATCAGGAATCAAGAAAGCAGATCCGTCATTTGCCATTGATATTTTTCCGGTTAAAAATGCTTTAACCTCATGCATTTGATATTTTCCTTTTGTTATTTCTATGAAAGTGCCATTTACAGTTTCGTCTTCCAAAATTTCTAAAATAGTAGCTTTAGAGTCGGGTTCAATAATGTTTAATTTATTGGCTACTTGGCGGTAGTTCATAGGTTTATTGCCCGATTTTTCAAAAACGTTTGCAATAAGCTGCGTAAGTACCTGTTTTATAGAGTTTCCTTGGTGATTTGCCATTTCCGATATGCTGTGATCAATATATAAAGGTCAAAATAAAGATTATGTTTTAAATTTCAGCTTTTAATTAGTCATTTAATATAGATTTAATAACATAACTGTCCGAACAAATAATATACAAAAAAGGCCTGTATAATTCTAATTTTGAGTTGCGAAAC